>JAIMBG010000180.1 GCA_023511555.1 Acetobacteraceae bacterium
GGGCCGCCCACCCCGGCTTCGGCGCCGCCCGCCGCGGCGGCCGGGGGGGGGGGGGGGCGGGACACCATGGACTCCAGCATCTGAGTGGCTGTGATCACGGGCTTCCCGGCGCGGTTGGCCAGGGCGATTACCCGCTTCTGGATGAGGGGCACCTCCTCCGGCGGGAGCTCCACCCCCAGGTCCCCCCGCGCCACCATCAGGGCGTCTGCCGCCTCCAGGATGGCCTCCACCTCGCCCACGGCCTCGCGGCACTCCAGCTTGGCCACGACTGCGGCCTCTGAGCCCTCCCGCCTCAGCAGCCGCCGCACCTCCAGCACGTCACCGGCCTCTCGGACGAACGAGGCCGCCACAAAGTCGATCCCCGCCCCCAGGGCCTCACGGAGGTCCTCGAGGTCCTCGGGCGCAAGCGGAGGGAGGGAGAGCCCCGCCCCGCGGACCGTGACCCGGCGCCTTGAGCCGGCCTCGCCCCCGCGGACCGCCCGGCAGAGAGCCCCCCGTCCCCGGGGGGCCTCCACCGCCAGGACCGGACCGTCCTCCGCCACCTGGAGCTCCGACCCCGGAGCCAGCCGGTCCATCCCCTCCACAGCCACCGGGAGCCAGGCCAGGCCGCCGGCGCCGGGCGGCTCCGGCCCCACCAGCACCGGCTGCCCCGCCTCGAGGCGCAGCCCGCCGCCGGGAACCTCGCCGGTCCTCACCTGCGGCCCTCTCATGTCCAGGAGGACCGCCACGGGGCGGCCGGCCCGGGCCTCGGCCCGCCGCAGGACCTCCAGCCATCGCGAGACTTCTCCGGGACGGCGGTGGGAAAGATTGAGGCGGGCTACGTCCATGCCCGCCTCTATCAGCCGCTCCAACCCCTCCCTCGAGGCGCTGGCCGGCCCAAGCGTGCAGACCACCTTGGTACGGCGCACACTACCCACCCCCCCGCGGTAGCATCCTCTGCCCATCGCGGCTTCATGTGCGCCGGGACCCCCTGCCCTCAGCCGCCCAGCACCGAAGCGAGGACCTCGTGGGCCTCATCCACTTCCCCTTCCGGGACCAGGATCTCGAAGTTCCCCGAGTCCCCGAAGTGCACCGGGCTGCCGGGGCGGAGCATGACGAGCAGGCCCTCGCGGGTCAGGATGTCCTTGAGCATCTCGGCCACGGCCCGGTTAGGAGCGATGTATACCACGGTCCACATGGGCCAGCCTCCCCCGGGGACGCCCTCCTGCGCCCGAGCGGGGCCGGGACCGGCCTCCGCGGTCGGGGCCGCTGCTAGAGAGGTTCGACCGCACCCCCGGATTCTCCTTGTCTTACCGGCGCGGGGCACGGGCCTAACCACCCCCTGCCCTCTGGTGGGCTATGCGGGCGGCGGCCGCGGCGGCGATGGCGGCGACCAGGTCGTCGAGGAAGGTGTGCACCTGGCCGCCCTTGCGACGGTTCAGCTCGCCTATGATGCCGAGCTTCTCTTTGTCCAGGTAGCCGAAGTTGGTCAGCCCGATGGAACCGTATATGTTGGTGACCGCCAGGGCCATCACCTCGTCCACGCCGTAAAGCCCGTCGTCGGCGCGCAGGATGGCGCCCAGCGGCTCGGGAAGCCGGCGCTGCTCCGCCAGCATATCCAGAGCCGCGCCGGTGAGCACGGCGTGCTGCACCTCCCGCTTCTCCACCACCGCCTCCACCGCCAGAAGGCACTCCTCCAGGGTGAGGTTGACGAAGTAGTGGCCCTGCACTGCCAGCACCACCTGGGCTATCGCCTCGAGCGTCACCCCCCGCGACTGAAGGAGCCTCACCACCTCGGCCTTCATCTGCCCGGGCAGCAGCCGCGGCGGTAGCACGACGCCGGGAACCGGCCCCGGGGCCTCCTGAGCCACCGGCCTCACCCCTTCCCTCGATTGACCGGGCTGCCGCACAGGCCGGCCGCCCCTGCCCCCTCTAGGGATGAGGCATAGTTCTAGGTTCTGGCCGCCCTCTCCTGCTCCTCGCGGCCAGGGAGGTTATGGAGGGAGGCGATAACCAGGCCGGCCCTTCCCCCTCCCTCACCCCTCCAGCCTCACCGACCCCGGGCCGAGCAACGCCTCAAGCTCCGCCGCCAGCCCCTGCCCCGCCTCCACCCACAGCTCCCGCCCCACCTCGACCCAGTGGCCCCGGGGCAAGTGCAGGTACACGGGGCTGGGGCCGCGGTGCCCGGCCAGCACCCGCCTTATCGCCTCCAGCACCGCCCGGGCCCCCGCCCGGCCCGCCCCCCGCCCCCCCCCGGCCGCGACACCCTCCCCCGCCGCCGTGGCGGCCTTCCCCGGGGCCGCCTGGCGGGAGCCGGGCATCGCCGCGCCGGCCGGGAGCGCGGCAGGCACGCGGACATACACCCTCCGCCGTGCCGTAAGAGGCGAGACCTCGTCAGCCGCCACCTTCACCTGCTCCTCCTGCACCGAGACCCTCCCCGTCACCAGCACCACTGAGTCGGACTCAAGCCAGCCCACACAGCGCTCGTACACCTTGGGGAAGACCAGCACCTCCACCGAGCCCACCATGTCCTCCAGGGTGAGAAAGGCCATGATCTGCCCGCTGCGCGTGACCACGCGCTTTACCGCCGTGACCAGGCCGGCGACTTTGACCCGGGCCCCGTCCTGCAGCTCCGGCAGCCGCTCCAGGCCGGTGACCCCGGAGGCCTTAAGCTCCTCGGCGTAGCCGGAGAGCGGGTGGCCGGTGATGTAGAACCCCAGGACCTCCTTCTCCATGGCCAGCCTGCGCCCCGGCGGGAACTCCTCCACCTCAGGCAGGTCTTCTTCGCCGCTCCCGAACCCTGCCGCCCTGCCCTCCCCCTCGAACAGGCTGAGCTGACCGGCCTGGCGGCGGCGGTGGAGCTCCTGGGCCGCCTCGAGCGTGCGGTCGAGCGCCTGCAGCAACTGCGCCCTGGGGCGGTTGAGCCCGTCAAACGCCCCGGCCTTAATGAGGCTTTCCACCGCCCGCTTGTTCAGCAGCCTGGTGTCCACCCGCTCACAGAAGTCGCGCAGCGAAAGGAACGGCCCGTCCCTGCGGCGGGCCTCCAGGATGGACTCGATCGCCCCCTCGCCCACGTTCTTCACCGCGGCAAGGCCGAACCTGAGCCCGTCCGGGGTCACGGTGAAGTGGGAGTAGCTCTGGTTTATGTCCGGGGGCAGCACCCTGATCCCCATCCGGCGGCACTCTTCGATGTACACCGCCACCTTGTCGGCGGACCCCATCACGCTGGTCAGCAGGGCGGCCATGTAGGCCAGGGGGTGGTGGGCCTTGAGGTAGGCGGTCTGATACGCCACCAGCGCGTAGGCGGCGGCGTGGCTCTTGTTGAAGCCGTATCCCGCAAAGCGGTCGATGGAGGAGAATATCTCCTCGGCGGCCTCGGGCTCCACCCCCCTCTCCACCGCGCCACGCAGGAACTGCTCCTTGAGCGAGGCTATCAGCTCCGGCTTCTTCTTGCCCATGGCCCGCCTCAGCACGTCGGCCTGGGCCAGGCTGAACCCGGCCAGCTCGCTGACCACCTGCATTACCTGCTCTTGGTAGATCATGACCCCGTAGGTCTCACGGAGGATCGGGACCAGCCGGGGGTGGGGGTAGCGGGGCTCGCCGTTCTTGCCGCTGATGAACTCGGGGATGCGCTCCATGGGGCCGGGGCGGCACAGGGCTACGGTCGCGATGAGGTCCTCGAAGCGGCTGGGCTTAAGGTCCCTCAGCACGTCCCGGACCCAGCCGCTCTCCAGTTGGAACACGCCCAGCGCGTCGCCGCGGGCCAGCAGCCGGTAGGTGTCGGGGTCGTCAAGAGGGATGGCCTCCAGGGCAAGCTCCTTGCCCTCTGTGGCCTTGATGATGCGGAGGCAGTCGTGGATGACGGTGAGCGTGCGAAGCGCCAGGAAGTCCATCTTGAGCAGCCCCAGGTCCTCGAGCGCCTCCATGGTGAACTGGGTGACCACGGCGTTGTCCGCCGTCCTCTGCAGCGGAACCTGCTCTATCAGGGGGCGGTTGGCGATGACCACCCCGGCGGCGTGGACGGAGGCGTGCCGGGGCAGCCCCTCCACCGCCTGGGCCAGCTCCAGCACCTCCGCCACCTGCTCGTCTTCCTCGGCCATCAGGAGCGCGCGGGAGAGCGGGAGGAGCGGGGCTGAGCCGGATCGCCGAGCGTCCTCAAACAGCCGGATCTGCTGCACAATCGCCTCGAGCGGCACGAGCCGCCACGAACCCTCCAGCTCTACCAGGGGAGACTGCCGTTCCACCATCCGCTCGAACTCTTCGCGGGAAATCTCGCGTTCGTCCACCACCACCGTCCAGTCGAACTCCACCAACTGGTCCGCGTGGAACCAGCCGCCCGAGGCGTGCTCGCGGCGGGTCCGGCGGCGTCCTCTGCGGGGCCGCACCTGTACGCGGATGCGAATCCCCTCTGCCTGCGCCAAGTCCAGCGCCGGCATCCGGACGGACACACCCTGTCCGGCGAGAGCCTCGAGCCCGCGCGTGACCAGGTCCACGACCTCCCGCGCGGACAGCGTGCACC
>JAIMBG010000181.1 GCA_023511555.1 Acetobacteraceae bacterium
GGCAACTACGTCAGCTTCTACAACGAACAGCGGCTGCATTCGGCCCTCGGCTACCAGCCCCCGGCCACCTTCGCCCGCACTCAACTTTTAGCCGCTTGATCTGGTTGACAAACCGGGGTGCAGTACACCCCGGCCAGCTTGGGCATGTCGCGGACTACGAGACGTTCATCGAGGAGCTCACCAAGGTCTGGCGGGAGTGCTATCGGGTTCTGGTTTCTGGGGGGCGGCTGGTGTGCGTGGTCGGCGACGTGTGTCTGTCTCGCCGGCAGTACGGGAGACACGTCGTTGTTCCTCTCCACGCCGATATAGCGGTCTCCTGCCGGCGCATCGGCTTCGACAACCTCAACCCTATCATCTGGCATAAGATTGCCAATGCGACCTATGAAGTCGGTAATGGCACTAAGTTCCTGGGCAAACCATACGAACCCAACGCCATAATCAAGAATGACATCGAGTTCATCTTGATGCAGCGGAAGCCCGGCGGGTACAGGAAGCCTACCCTGGAGCAGCGCCGCCTGTCCGTGATGAGCAAGAAGGAGTACGACGAGTGGTTTCAGCAGTTCTGGAACATAAGCGGCGCCTCCACGAGGCACCATCCGGCGCCGTTTCCTCTTGAGCTGGCCTACCGGCTGGTCCGCATGTTCTCGTTCGCAGGCGATACCGTGCTTGACCCGTTCTGCGGCACCGGCACCACCATGCTGGCTGCGATTAAGGCAGGCCGCAACAGCGTGGGAGTTGAGGGTCCGCTGTACTGCCGCCTGGCCCTGGCAAGGCTGGAGCGGGAGGCCGGGACCCTGTTTGGGGAGGCCGGGCTGGAGTTCGCCAGGGCGAGCGACCTGCTGGCCCAGCGGGGTGGGGGCGCGGCCCGAAAACCCGGTGCGGTCGGAGGTTAGTTGACTCACCTCGGCTGCCGCTGTCAACGCCGGCCTAGAGGGGCTGCTGAGAAAGTCGGGCTAGGAGGTATCTCGCTGGAAGACCACCCTCACCCCAGAGAACCCCTGTGTCGAAAGCCTAAGGCGTGAATTGGCGGAGGAACTGCTGAGGCGGGTTAAGGGCTGCTCACCGAGCTTTTTTGAGAAGCTGGTCGTACAGTTGCTCGTAGCTCTTGGGTATGGCGGTTCGATAAAGGACGCTGGCGAGGCTGTAGGCCAGGCAGGGGACGGAGGGATCGACGGGCTGATCAAGCAGGACCGGTTGGGATTCGACACGGTGTACATTCAGGCCATGGCGAAGAGCTTGTCTATTTAATGATTGACCACGACATTGGCGTCACGCACGCAGCATCCTACGTCGTAAAGAAGGTTGACTTGGATTACTTCGGGGAGGAGTAGCCTGCACCGTCCTTCCCTAATTTACATAAAGGAACCCCACCCCCGCCGTCGAATCCTCCAGCAACCGGCGGCCGCCAGCCCAGCTAGCCTTCCAAGATGACCCTGGGGGATGGCCCCGGCGGCAAGGGGGGGGCCGGTCTGCTTTGCGGGGAGAGGGTGGCGCTGAGGCCGTTGCGCCGTGAGGACCTGGAGGTTTTGGCCGGCTGGGCTTCGGACGACGGGGTGGCCCGGTTCATGGGGGCGCGGGGGAGGGACAGAGCGGGCCTGGAAGAGTGGTACCTGCAGCGCGCCGGCGACCCTCGCTGCCGGGTGATGGCCATCCTGGACGGGAACGGCGCGGTCATCGGCGACATCGAGCTGGAGCAGATCGACTGGAGGAACGGCCGGGGGGAACTGAGGGTGTGCATCGGGGAGGCCGCCCGCCGCCATTGCGGGCTGGGAACCGACGCGGTGCGCACCCTGCTGCAGCACACGTTCGCGAGCCTGGGGCTCAGGGAGGTCTACCTCAGGGTCCACCCCGAGAACGCTGCTGCCATCCGGTGCTACGAGAAGTGCGGCTTTCGCAAGCGCGGGTTCTTGCGCGCCGGCAAGAGGAAGGGCAGTGGGGTGGACGACCTGCTGCTCATGTCGGTGACGCGGGGCCGGTTCCTCCGCCTGGGCCGCAGGGCCCCGGCGAAAGATGCCCGGCCCCGCGGCGCTTAGCCGCCCCTGCAGGAGCGGAGAAGCTCCCCCGTCAGACGCCCCGCGGGCCTGCACGCCTCGAGGGACGCTGCCGGCCTCCGGGCCCTCGCCGCCCCGCCAAAGCCGCCCAACCATCCCTTGACAGCGCCCGCCGGCCCCTGTAGAATAGGTAGTAACAACTGAGGTGGTAAGCGGCGAGGAAGGGAAGGAGTAGCCCGGGCCGGCCCCAGAGAGGGGGCTGAAGGGGTGCGAGGCCCCCGGTGCGGGCCCCGGCGAAGGTCGTCCTGGAGCTGCCCGGTCCATGACGCTCGCCCTGCGGTCGAGCCACGGCCCGTACACGTGGCCCGGCCCCGCGGCCCGCGGAGGTAGGCCGGGTCGGGGGGGCCCGTTACAGCCCGAGAGAGAGCCCGGGACTCCCGGCCCGCGGGTGAGCGGGGGGCCGGGTCCCCCGGGAAATAGGGTGGTACCGCGGAAGGAGCCCTTCCGTCCTTGACGGAGGGGCTTAGCGTTTAGTGAGGGGGGAGGACGCATGGAGGAGCAGAGAAGACAGCCCCAGGCCCCGCGCGGCGGGGGGGACGGCGCCGTGCAAGGTGCCCGGCCGCCCGCCGCCAAGCCGTTGGCGGAACTGCCCAGCGTCTACGACCCGTCGAAGGTGGAGGCCAAGTGGTACCGGTTCTGGGAGGAGGGCGGGTTCTTCCGGGCGCGCCCCAACCCGGGCCGGAAGCCCTTCACCATAGTCATCCCTCCGCCCAACGTCACCGGGTCGCTCCACATGGGCCACGCCCTGGACTGCGCCATCCAGGACATCCTCATCCGCTGGCACCGGATGCGCGGGTACGAGGCGCTCTGGCTCCCCGGCTCCGACCACGCGGGCATCGCTACCCAGCACGTGGTGGAGAAGGCCCTGGCGCAGGAGGGGACGAGCCGGGAGGAGCTGGGCCGCGAAGAGTTCATCAGGCGGGTCTGGGAGTGGAAGGCCAGGTACGGCGGCATCATCATCAATCAGCTCAAGCGCATGGGCTCCTCCTGCGACTGGGACCGACTGCGGTTCACCATGGACGAGGGCTGCTCCCGGGCGGTGCGTCAGGTATTCGTGGGCCTGTACCGCCGCGGCCTGGTGTACCGCGACAATTACATCACCAACTGGTGCCCCCACTGCAGGACCGCGCTCTCCGACCTGGAGGTAGAGCACCGGGAGTCGGCCGGCAAGCTCTACTACCTCCGCTACGCCCTGGAACCCGAGGGCGGCCCTGTGGCTGGCCCCGGCGCCGCGGGCAGCATCGTGGTCGCCACCACCCGCCCCGAGACCATCCTGGGCGACACCGGGGTGGCGGTGCACCCCTCCGACGCCCGCTACCGCGCCCTTAGAGGCCGGACGGCCATCCTGCCCCTGGTGGGGCGGCGGCTGCCCATCGTGGCCGATGACGCGGTGGACCCCGAGTTCGGCACCGGTGCGGTGAAGATCACCCCCGCCCACGACCCCGCCGACTTTGAGGTGGGCCGCCGCCACGGCCTGGACATGGTGGTGGCCATCGATGCCGAGGGGCGGATGACGGAGGCGGCCGGCCCCTATGCCGGCCTGGACCGTTACCAGTGCCGGGAGGCGCTGCTCCGCGACCTGGAGCGGGCGGGGCACCTGGTGAGGGTGGAGGACCACGCCCACTCCCTGGGCCACTGCTATCGCTGCGACACCGTGGTGGAGCCGCGGCTGTCGAGGCAGTGGTTCGTTAGGATGAAGCCCCTGGCCGAGCCGGCGATACGAGCGGCGCAGGACGGCAGGGTGACCTTCGTGCCCGAGCGGTTTCAGCGGGTATTCATCAACTGGCTGGAGAACATCAGGGACTGGTGCATCTCCCGGCAGATCTGGTGGGGCCACCGCATCCCTGCCTGGTACTGCGGCACCTGCGGGCACACCACCGTGGCGGAGGAAGACCCCAGCTCTTGCGAGCGCTGCGGTTCGGAGGGGCTGGAGCAGGACCCCGACGTGCTGGACACCTGGTTTTCTTCCGCTCTATGGCCCTTTTCCACCCTGGGGTGGCCGGACCGCACCCCCGACCTGGAGTACTTCTTCCCCACCTCGGTGCTGGTGACCGGCTACGACATCATCTTCTTCTGGGTAGCCCGCATGGTCTTCATGAGCCTGGAGTTCATGGGCCAGGAGCCCTTCCGGCATGTGCTCATTCACGGCATAGTGCGCGACGAGAGGGGCGAGCGGATGTCCAAGTCGAGAGGCACGGGCATCGACCCTCTCGAGGCGGTGGACAGGTTCGGCGCCGACGCGCTGCGCTTCGGGCTGCTGGTGGGCCTGGCCCCGGGCAACGACATGCGCTTCAGGTGGGAGAGGCTCGAGGGCAGCCGCAACTTCTGCAACAAGCTGTGGAACGCGGGCCGGTTCGCCCTGTCC
>JAIMBG010000009.1 GCA_023511555.1 Acetobacteraceae bacterium
GCCCCGGGACTTAGCCCCGGGGCCTGGAGTCCTCCTGGGGGAGGAGCTGCTCCAGCAGCATTCGGCCCAGCCCGATCCCGCCGGCGCGGGCCATGAGCCGCGCCAGCTCCATGTGGTACATCTGCCTGTAGGTGTCCTGGGCGAACCCCGAGTCCAGGGCGCCCTCCGGGACCGTGGCCCACATCTGGCGCAGGAGCTGGTACAGGAACAGCGACTCGAACTCCTGGCAGGCCTCGGCCACCGCGGCCCGGTCGCCGGCGTCCACGGCCTGCCGCACCCTGGAGGCCAGCGCCGTCTGGTCCCCCAGGGCCCGCCGCACCGCGTCCTCCGCCGCCACTCCAGGCCCCGGCGTCCCACCCCGCAGCCCCACTCTGTCCCCCACAGCCAACGGCCATCCCCCCTTGGGGCACGCCGGCCGCTCCCGCCGCCGTGCCGCCCCTCACCGCTCGGCCGCCCCGACCGTGCACCGCTCTTACCGCCTCAGGTTGTTGGCCAGGGCCAGCATGTCATCGGCGCTCTGGATGGCCCGGGAGGTCAGCTCGTAGGCCCGCTGGGCCGCGATCAGCTCCACCATCTCCTCGACCACCTGCACGTTGGACGTCTCGAGGTAGCCCTGGAGCAGGGTGCCCATCCCTTCCTCCCCGGGAATGCCGACCTCGGCCTCGCCGGAGGCGGGGGTGGCCCGGTAGAGGTTCGCGCCCAGGCTCTCCAGCCCCGCCGGGTTGAGGAAGCGGGCCAGCTCGATCTGGCCCAGCTCCTCGGGCTCGTCCTCCCCGGGCATGAGAGCCGTCACCGTGCCGTCCGGCGCGACGTTGATCATCAGCGCCTCGGGGGGAATCTCGTCGCCGTCCCACTCCAGCAGGTAGCCGTCGCTGGTGACAAGCCTGCCCTCCCCGTCGAGCTTGAACGTGCCGTCGCGGGTGTAGGCCACGGTGTCGTCGGGCAGCCTGATCTGGAAGAACCCGTCGCCCTGGATGGCCAGGTCCAGGGGGTTCTCAGTCTGCTGGAGGCTGCCCTGGCCGAAGAGCCGCTGAGTGGCAGCCGGCCGCACCCCGTGCCCCACCTCGAGCCCGGTGGGAAGCTGCACCTCCTGCTGGCTCACCGCCCCGGAGAGCCGGAGCTGGGTGTAAAGCAGGTCCTGGAAGTCCACCCGGTTCTTCTTGAAGCCCACGGTGTTGACGTTCGCCAGGTTGTTGGCGATGGTGTCCACCTTGAGCTGCTGCGCCAGCATACCCGAAGCCGCCGTCCAAAGAGCCCGTATCACGGAACCGACCTCCCCTCGGCTGGGGCCGCCTCAGTCGGTCGGCGGCCCCGGGAGGCCCCCGCGGGCCTGGGCCCGCGGTCCGGCCCCCTTGATCGACCTTCCTCCCCCTTCCCGCCTACCGCCCCACGTCGTTGACCGCCCTTCCCAGGGCAGAGTCCAGGGCCTGCACCGCCTTCTGGCTCGCCTCGTAGGACCGGAAGGCGGAGATCAGCCCCACCATCTCCTCCACCAGGCTGACGTTGGCCCCCTCCAGCGAACCCTGGCGCACCCGGACCTGCTCCACCGGGGCGGGGGCCCCGGCCTCGGGCGTGGCACCAAAGAGTGCTCCGTCCCGCCTCGCCAGGTAGGCCGGGGCGGGAAAGTCCACCACCAGGAGGCGGTCCACCGGCTCGTCCTCCAGCAGTACCGTCCCGTCTTCGGCCACCTGGACCCGGCCTGGGCCGACCCGCAGCGGGCCGTCCCTCCCCATGACCGGGTAGCCCTGGGACGTGGCCAGCGTGCCGCCAGGGGCCAGCTCGAAGCGCCCGCGGCGGGTATAGGCCAGCCCCTGCGGGGTCTGCACCACGAAGAACCCCGGCCCCAAAAGCGCGATGTCCCACGGCGCGCCGGTGGCGCTCACCGGACCCGGGGTGTGGTCCACCGCCACCTCCTCAACCCGCGCCCCCATCCCCAGTTCCCCGACCGCTGGCGCCGGCCCCGCCCCCAGGCCGACCACCCCCCCGGCGTCGTTGAGCCGGCGGAGCAGCATGCCGGGGAAGGCGCCCACCACCGGGACATCCCGCTTGAACCCCGGCGTGCTGGCGTTGGCCAGGTTGTTGGCCGCCACCTCGGTGCGCCAGAGCTGGCCTATCATGCCCAGGGCCGCCGTGTAAAGCCCCCGGAACAACCGCCCACCCCCCTCCGCCGCGGGCCAACCCCCCCGGGAAAGCCAAAGCGACCCTCGCGGGTCGCCGCCAAGACGGAGATCTGCGCTCCTTTCGGCAACCCGGCCGTCATGGCTTCCGCCGTAGACCCGCGGTTTTGCGCCCCCACCTTTCGATGGGTTTGCCCTTTCGAGGAACTGTTCAGTTTTGCCGACTCCAACGCTTTTTCTCGGGTACTTCGACACGGCTTCCCAAACTCCTGCCGCCCGGGGCAGACATTTTTCAACTGGAGAGCGACAGGATGTCCTTCAGCCTCTCCAGGTTCTCCAGGGCCCTGCCGGTGCCCAGAGCCACGCAGGACAGAGGGTCGTCGGCCAGGTGGCAGGGCACGCTGGTCTCGCGGGTAATGAGCTTGTCTAATCCGTCCAGGAGCGCCCCGCCCCCGCTGAGCACCAGGCCCTTGTCGAGGATGTCGGCCGCCAGCTCCGGCGGGGTCCTCTCCAGCACCGACCGCAAGAGGTCCACCACCTGGGTGATCGGCTCCTGCAGGGCCTCGCACACCTCGCGGGAGGTGAGGGTTATGGTCTTGGGCAGGCCGGAGAGCAGGTCGCGGCCCCGGACCTCTATGGTCTTCTCCCTTGAGCCGGGGAAGGCCGTGCCCGCCTGTATCTTGACCTCCTCGGCGGTACTCTCGCCGATCATGAGGTTGTACTCGCGCTTTACGTGCCGCACGATGGCATCGTCGAACTTGTCCCCTCCCACCCTGAGCGTCTCGCTTATCACCACTCCCCCCAGGCTCAGGACGGCCACGTCGGTGGTGCCGCCGCCGACGTCGGCCACCATGCAGCCGCTGGGCCGCCAGATGTCCAGGTCAGCGCCCAGGGCCGCCGCAAGCGGCTCCTCAATGAGGTAGGTCTTGCGGGCCCCCGCCTCCATCGCCGCCTCCAGCACCGCCCGCCTCTCCACGGTGGTGACGCCGGACGGCACGCACACCATGACGCGGGGGCGGAACAGCATGCGGCGGCCGCACACCCGGGCCAGAAAGTACCTCAGCATCATCTCCGTCATGTCATAGTCGGCGATCACCCCGTCCCTCAGCGGCCTGATGGCGACGATGTTGCCCGGGGTCCTGCCCAGCATGCGGCGGGCCTCCTCGCCCACCGCCAGCATTCTCCCGGTGGCCTTGTCCACGGCCACCACAGAAGGCTCTCGCAGCACGATGCCGCGGCCCTTAACGTGAATGAGGGAGTTCGCCGTGCCCAGGTCCACCCCGATGTCGGTCGCCAGCATGCCCTCCCCCACCCCCTGGACTGCCACTTTGCCTCCAAAAACTTAACGGCGGCCGCGCGGCCGCCGACCCCGGCGGGCAGGCTCCGAATCGGCATTACTGCCTACATTCGAGACAGAAAGCCTTTTTCCTCCGTAGTGCGCTCGGTCAGATACTTCTGCCGGGTGGCCAGCCCGCCGCGGATGTGGCGCTCGGCCTTGTTGAACTCCAGGACCCTCTTTACCCGGCGGGCCAGGAGCGGGTTCACCCGGACCAGCCGCTCCGTCACGTCCTTGTGGACGGTGCTCTTGCTGACCCCGAACACCCGCGCGGTCTCCCTCACCGTGGCCTTGGTCCGCACGATGTGCTCGGATACCTCCAGGACCCTCCTCCAGATATAGTCCCTCATCATTCCCGGCCTCCCGCCCCCCAGCCTGGCACTACATGTATATGGCCGGGCCCCGGGCAAGATGTCCCCGGTGGCCCAGGCCGACGACGGATGCGCCCTTCGCCTCTCGCCGCGGCGGACGCACCCCTCGACTCTCCCGTGCGGCGCAGGCGCCTCTTCGCTCGGCGGCGGCCGCGCCCGCCGCCCCCGCCCGGTTCCTGCAGGTGCCGGGGGGACTGGGGCTGGCGGGACGGGACGTCCCTAGCGCAGAAACCGCGAAGGGTCCAGGGCCTCCCCCTCCAGGCGCAGCTCAAAGTGCAGGTGCGGCCCCAGCTCGCACTCCCACTGCCCGGGCGGCCCCACCCGCCCCAGCTCCGACCCCGCCGCCACTTCCCTGCCGGGGGCCACTGCCACCCCCTCCAGACCCGAGTAAACCGTCACCAGCCCGCCCTCGTGGGCCAGCGTCACCGTCACCCCCCAGCCCGCCTCCTCCTCCACGCCGGAGACCTGCCCCTTGAGCGCCGCCATCACGGGCGTGCCGCGGGGGCAGCGGAGGTCCAGGCCGGGGTGGAAGCGCCAGTCCCCCAGGGTAGCCGACTGGCCCCAGCCGAAGGGGGTCTGCACCGGCCCCCCCGCCGGCCGGACCATCCCCCGCACCACCTCCCGCCAGTCGGCGGCGGGCGCAGGGGCGGCCTCACCGGAGGGGGCGGGGGTGGTTTCGCGGGGCGCCGGGGTCCGGGTGGTTTCCACCACCTCGCCCCCGGGGCCGGTGGCCGTGGCGGGCCGCGGCCACGCGGCAGGGCGGGCGGGCGCAGGGGCGGAGGGGGTGCCGGCGCGCTCCGGGGCGCGCCCCAGCCGCTCCGACACCGCCGCGAACGCCCCCAGGGCCAGGAGCACCGCCAGCGCCAGGGCCAGGCCCATGCGGTGGCGTAGGCGGGAACCGCGATCAGAGACCAAATCTATCACCCCGCGGCTAGTGTCAGCCAGGGCCGTCCAGATTATGCAAAAAAAATGACCGGGCGGGCGCGCCGGCAGTGGATAATGCGGGGCAGGGACGGCCACTATAAAGACAGCAGCTACGGCCGCCGGTTCCCTTCTGGGAGCTAGGCAGGTAGATCGTCGATGACGATCGACGCCGCTGGGCGGCCGTAGCTGCCTGGTCCATCGGGGGGCGGGGGAGGGCCGGCCGGGGGCCAGGAAAGGGCCTCTGCCAGTGTCTATGGCTTCGGCCCGGGCGCGGCGGAAGCAGCCCGCCTCCGGCCCCCGCGATTCAGCCGGCTGCCGCCCCGGACTTCAGCCTACTTCCCGGCCGTCGCCCGCCAGCCGAGGCTGCTGAAGGCCACCGCCTCCGCCCCCGAGTAGTAGTAGCGGATGATCTCGGAAAAGTCCCGGCCCGCCCGGGCCATCCCGTCGGCACCGTACTGACACATGCCCACGCCGTGGCCCCAGCCCATCACGGTGAAGGTCACCCCGCCCCCCGCCGCCTGGCTGATGTCAAACCGCGTGGACCTCAGCCCCAAAAGGGCCCGGACCTCCGTGCCCGTAAGCTCCCTCCCGTCCACCCGGACCTTGAGCACCCGCCCGGTGGGGCTCCTTCCCAGGATCTCGAGCTTTGGGGCCGTCGCCCCGGCGGGGGAGGAAGCGCCGCCGTGCGGCGCACCGGCTGCAAGAGGGGCGGCGCTCCCCGCCGGCGGGCCCGACGGCGCGGCCGGGGCCGATCCCGCCGGCCGCGAGCCCCCCGAGGCCGGGGACGGCGGCTGGGGCTGCTGGCCCTCAAGTAGCCGGGCCAGGTCGGGCGCGGAGAAGGTGACCTGCGTCTGGTAGAAGGGGGAGTGGCGGTCCCAGGAGCAGGGGACGGAGCGCAGCCAGGGCTGGGGCGCCCCCCAGACCCAGGCCGCGTCCTCGGTGGCGCCGGCGCAGGTGGAGTGGTACAGGGGGTCCACGGGCTGCCCCTGGTAGGCCACCACCAGCCCGCGGGTGGCCTCTACCGCCCGCCGCACCCGGGCGTAGGCGGGGAAGAACCCCCAGAACCCCCAGCGGCGGCGCATCTCGGCCCACGACGCCCAGGCCTGGCCGTGGGCGGGGTCGTCGCAGATGTCGGCCCCCTCAGCCCGGTCGCAGCCCGCCCCGCCCAGGGACCGAAGCCGCTTGAGCACGTAAGTGCGGGCCACCACCGCCTGGGCCTTGAGGGCCTCCAGGGAGAACGCGGAGGGCATCTCCGCCGCCACCACCCCCATTACGTACTGCTCCAGGGGCAGCTCGAGCAGGCGGCCGGAGGCGTTGACGTAGAGCGACACCACCGGTTCCGCCGCGGGCTCTGCGGGGGCGCGCCCCCTGGGCAGCAGGAGGTCGCAGCCGCGCACCACCAGGGCAGGCAGCACCACGACCACCAGGAGGACAAAAAATAAGAGAGCCCCGACCAGTTGCCGCACCGCTCTCCCCCCGCCACCATCCTATGAAGGGGGTGGAGGGGGTATGACGGGAAAGGGCGGAAACTGACCGGCTCTCTCCTCCAGTGTGGGAACTCGGGGCTGCCCCCGGGTCAGGCCATGGTCCCCCGCTCCACCCGGGCCCCCACCCGCTGGAGCTTGCCCACGAAGTCGGCGTAGCCCCTGTCGATGTGCTGGACCCCGGTGATCTCGGTGATGCCCTCGGCCATGAGCCCGGCCAGCACCAGGCACGCCCCGGCCCTCAAGTCGGTGGCCCGCACCGGGGCCCCGGTGAGCCTTTCTACACCGCGCACTATCGCGCTGCGGCCCTCGATGCGGATGTCGGCGCCCATGCGCTTTAGCTCGTCCACGTGAAGGAAGCGGTTCTCGAAGACCGTCTCGGTGACGATGCTGGTGCCCTCGGCCCGGGTGAGCATGGCCATGGCGGGGGCCTGAAGGTCGGTGGGGAAGCCGGGGAACGGCAGCGTCTTGATGTCCACCGCCCGGGGCCGGATGGGCCCCCTGACCCTCAGCGAGGTGTCCGACTCCTCGGCCACCTCCGCGCCGGCCTCGCGGAGCTTGGCCACCACCGCCTTGAGGTGCTCCGGCACCACGTTCTCCAGCCTGATATTGCCGCCCGTCATCGCCGCCGCCAGCATGAAGGTCCCGGCCTCAATGCGGTCGGGAATGACCTGGTACTCACACCCGGTAAGCGCGTCTACGCCCTCCACCCGGACGACGTCGGTGCCGGCGCCGCGGACCCGCCCTC
This sequence comes from Acetobacteraceae bacterium, assembly GCA_023511555.1. Lineage (GTDB taxonomy): Bacteria > Bacillota > Sulfobacillia > JAIMBG01 > JAIMBG01 > JAIMBG01. The sequence continues at coordinate 6,981 of JAIMBG010000009.1, forward strand.
CGGCGGCATTGAGGTACCCGGCCAGGTCCACCACCTCCGGCTCCTGCGCCGCGTTCTCGATGAGCGTGGTGCCCCGCGCCAGGCAGGCCGCCATCATGATGTTCTCGGTGGCGGTGACGCTGGGGAAGTCAAGATAGATGCGGGCGCCGCTCAGCCCCCGCCCCTCTACCTGGATGCGGCCGTGAGCGAACTCCATCCTGGCGCCCAGTGCCGCAAACCCCTTGAGGTGGAGGTCTATCGGCCGGCTGCCTATGGCGCAGCCCCCGGGAAGCGCCGTCTTCGCCCTGCCGGCGCGAGCCAGGAGGGGCCCCATGACCAGGAAAGACGCCCGCATGAGCCGCACCAGCTCGTAGGGCGCCTCGTGCACCTGTAGACCCCGGTTCTGGATCCTGAGCGTTCGGGACGGCTGCCACACCACCTCGCACCCCAGCTCGGTGAGCAGCCGGCACATGGTCCGCACGTCCTCCAGGTCCGGCACGCCTCTGAGCACGGTGGGGCCGTCGGCGAGCAGCGAGGCAGCCAGTATGGGGAGGACGGCGTTTTTGGCCGCAGAAACAGGGATCGTCCCGGCCAGCCTCGCCCCGCCCCACACCGCCAGGACGTCCCAGCCTCGGCCCGGTACAGGCTCCACCAGGGGATCCAGCCCCTCAAATTCGCCCAGAGTGCCTGTGGTTGCGCGCACCATCGATTTCGCTTGCCCCCGCTGGCAGTAAAGACCTGCCCTTGCCAGTCTCAGATTTCCCTGACCGTATGCGGCCTATGCGCCGCTCCCACGCCGGCGGCCGACTGCCGCCAGCCCCTCCGGGGCGCCTCCCGTCGCCGGTCCCGCCCCTCCCTCTCCCCCCTTTTCAGCGTTCCCCCCAAAAACCCTTCTGGTTCTTTTACACCCTTCATGCCCTTTTCACTCTCTCGCGGCCAGCAGCCTGGCCAGCGCCCTCTCCAGGGCGGCCTGGGCCCGCGCCGTGTCGATGCCGGCCTCCCGGGAGCGCAGCCTGGCGCGCGCCCGGTCCCGGGCGGCCCGGGCCCGCATCACGTCGATGTCCTTCGCCAGTTCGGCCGCGGGTGCCAGCACCAGGACACGGTCCTGCGACACCTCCAGGAAGCCCCCCGAGACGGCCAGGCGCTCGAACGGTCCGCCCGCCTCCCTGCCGGCCGGCCGGTACTTCACCACCCCCGCCCTCAGCTTGACCACCATGGGGGCGTGGCGGCGCAGCACCCCCAGGTACCCGCAGGCCCCGGGGACCACGACCGACCGGACCTCCTCCCTCAGCACGGAGCGCTCGGGCGTCAGCACCTCAAGCACCATGCCTTCGGCCACGTGCCTTCACCTCCGCCCGCCGCCCGGGGCTCAGAGGGCCCTGGCCTTGGCCACGGCCTCGTCGATCGTCCCCACCATGTAGAAGGCCTGCTCGGGGAGCGAGTCGTGCCTGCCCTCGAGTATCTCCTTAAAGCCCCGAACCGTCTCCTTGATGGGGACGTACTTCCCCGCCGTGCCGGTGAACGCCTCCGCCACGAAGAACGGCTGGGACAGGAACCGCTGGATCCTCCGCGCCCGGGCCACGACCAGCTTGTCTTCATCGCTGAGCTCATCCATGCCCAGGATGGCTATGATGTCCTGCAGCTCCTTGTACCGCTGCAGCACCTTCTGCACCCCGCGAGCCACCTCGTAGTGCTCCTGGCCCACCACCGCCGGGTCCAAGAGCCGCGAGGTGGAGGCCAGCGGATCCACCGCCGGATAGAGCCCCAGCTCCGCGATCCACCTCTCCAGCCGCGTGGTGGCGTCCAGGTGGGCGAAGGTGGTCACCGGGGCCGGGTCGGTGTAGTCGTCGGCGGGGACGAAGATGGCCTGCACCGAGGTGATGGACCCCTTCTTGGTGGTGGCGATGCGCTCCTGGAGGTTGCCCATCTCCGTCTGCAGCGTGGGCTGGTAGCCCACCGCGGAGGGCATGCGGCCCAGAAGCGCCGACACCTCCGACCCGGCCTGGGTGAAGCGGAAGATGTTGTCGATGAAAAGCAGTACGTCCTGGCCTTCCTCGTCGCGGAAGTACTCCGCCATGCATAGCGCCGCGAGCCCCACCCTCAGGCGGGCCCCGGGCGGCTCGTTCATCTGGCCGAAGACCAGGGTGGTCTTGTCCAGCACCCCGCTCTTCTTCATCTCCAGCCACAGGTCGTTGCCCTCGCGGGTGCGCTCCCCCACCCCGCCGAACACCGAGAACCCGCCGTGCTCGTAGGCTATGTTGCGGATGAGCTCCATGATGATGACGGTCTTGCCCACGCCGGCCCCGCCGAACAGCCCCACCTTGCCGCCCCTGGGGTAGGGCTCGAGCAGGTCGATCACCTTGATGCCCGTCTCCAGCACCTGCCGGGCCGGCTCCACCTCAGTCACGGCGGGGGGCGGGCGGTGGATGGGGTACCGCCTGGCGGCGTCCACCGGGCCCAGCCCGTCGATGGGCTCCCCCAGCACGTTGAACATACGGCCCAGCACCTCGTGCCCCACGGGGACGGATATGGGCTGGCCCGTGTCCACGGCCTTCATGCCCCGCACCAGCCCGTCGGTCGAGGACATGGCCACGCACCTGGCCACGCTGTTGCCCAGGAGCTGCGCCGTCTCCAGGGTGAGGCTTATCCCCTGGGGGAACTCGAAGTCCACCCCCTCCTGGTCCTCGCTCCGAATGGTCACGGCGCTGTAAAGGTCGGGGAGGTCGCCCACCGGGAACTCGATGTCCACCACCGGCCCGATGACCTCCAGCACCCTTCCCACCCGCGGTGGCCTGGCCCCCGGGGCGCCGTCTTTGCCGTTGCCCATCTGCCTTCCCCCCAAACCTCACCGCAGCCGGATCACTTCAGGGCCTCCGCACCCCTCACTATCTCCGAGATCTCCTTGGTGATGGAGGCCTGCCGCTCGCGGTTGTACTCCAGCGTGAGGTCCTGGATCATCTCCTCGGCATTGTCGGTGGCGTTGCCCATCGCCGTCATCCGGGCCCCGTGCTCGGAGGCCTTGGACTCAAGCAGGATGAGGAATACCTGGACCTCGACGTAGGCCGGCACCAGGGCCTCCAACACCGCCTCCGGCGAGGGCTCGTAGATGTAGTCCAGGAACGAGGGCCTGCCGCCCTCCGGCGGCGCTACGGGCAGGAGCACCAGCTCCCCCGGACGCTGGGTGAGGGCGGAGACGAACTCGGTGAAGACGAACCTCACCTCGTCCACCCGCCCCTCCTGATACAGCCTTATAAGCACCCGGGCGATGCCCCGGGCCTGGTGGAAGCCGGGCTCCTCGCCCAGCCCCAGGAACTCCTCCAGGAAGTCGTGTCCCCGGCGGCGGAAGTGCTCGCGGCCGCGCCGGCCGATGGGAATCAGGGCCAGCTCCGGCCCGCCGGCGGCCGCCAGGGCGTCCAACTCCGCCTGCACCCTCTTGATCACGTTGGTGTTGTAACTGCCGCAGAGTCCGCGGTCGCCGGTGACGAACGCCACCGCCCGCCTCTGCACGGGCCGCGGCCTCAGCAGCGGGTGCGGCGCGCCCGTACGGCCCTGCGCCAGGCGGGACAGCACCTCCCTCAGCTTAAGCGCATAGGGCCGGGCGGCGAAAACCCGGTCCTGGGCGCGCCTCAGCTTTGTGGCCGCCACCAGCTCCATGGCCCGGGTCACCTGCTGGATGCTGGTTACCGCCCGTATCCTCCTGCGGATGTCGAGCATGGCCACGGCGACTGCCCCCTCCCCCGTGCCACCCCGGGCCGGCCGAAGCCCCCGGCCGGCCGGGGCACTCCTCCCGCCCCGTCACGCCGGCACTGCGCAACTTCCCCGGCGGGCCCGGGCCTGCCCCGCCCGCGGCGCTACCCCGCCCTGCGTTCGGCCTGGCCGCCCTCCGCGCGGGGCCCGGCCCCCGCCCCCGGGGCGCTCCCCGGCTCGGCCCCCCCGGCCCCGGGACGCAGGGCCGCGGGCAGTGTGGCCAGGAACCCCGTCTTGAACCGGGCGATGGCCTCACTGAGCTGAGCCTCCGCCTGGGGCGTGATCTCCTTCGCCTCCCGGATGCCCTGAAGCACCCCCGCCTCCTGCTTCTTAAGGAACTCGAGGAACTCCGCCTCGAACCGGCGCACCTCACCCACCGGCACGTCGTCGAGGTGGCCGTGCACCCCGACGAACAGCGACGCCACCTGCTCCTCCACCGGCATGGGCCGGTACTGGCCCTGCTTGAGCAGCTCCACCATGCGCTCGCCGCGGGCCAGCCGGGCCTGCGTCGCCTTATCCAGCTCGGAGCCGAACTGGGCGAACGCCGCCAGCTCCCGGTACTGCGCGAGATCCAGGCGCAGCCTGCCCGCCACCTGCCGCATGGCCTTTATCTGCGCCGCCCCGCCCACACGGGACACCGACAGCCCCACGTTCACCGCCGGCCTCACGCCGGCGTAGAACAGGTCGGGCTCCAGGAATATCTGGCCGTCGGTGATGGAGATGACGTTGGTGGGGATGTAGGTGTGGAGGTCGCCGGCCTGGGTCTCTATGATGGGGAAGGCGGTCATGGACCCGCCCCCCAGCTCGTCGGAAAGCTTGGCGCCGCGCTCCAGAAGCCGCGAATGCAGGTAGAACACGTCGCCGGGGTAGGCCTCGCGGCCCGGCGGCCGCCTCAGCAGGAGCGAGAGTTCGCGGTAGGCCACGGCGTGCTTGGACAGGTCATCGTACACGATGAGCACGTGGCCGCCGCGGTACATGAACTCCTCGCCCATCGCCGCCCCGGCGTAGGGAGCGATGTAGAGCAGCGGCGCGGGCTCCGACGCCGTGGCCGAGACCACGGTGGTGTAGGGCATGGCGCCGTGCCTCTCCAGCACCTCCACCACGCCGGCCACGGTGGATATCTTCTGGCCTATGGCCACGTATATGCACACCACGTCGGTGTCGCGCTGGTTGATGATGGCGTCCACCGCCAGCGCCGTCTTCCCCGTCTGGCGGTCGCCGATGATGAGCTCCCGCTGGCCGCGACCGATGGGGATCATGGAGTCCAGCGCCTTTATCCCCGTCTGAAGCGGCTGGCTGACCGGCCGGCGCGCCACCACGCCCGGGGCCTTGAACTCCACCGGGCGGAAGCTCGTGGCGTTTATGGGCCCCTTGCCGTCGATGGGCTGACCCAGGGCGTTCACCACCCGCCCCAGCATGGGCTCGCCCACCGGCACCTCCACGATGCGCCCCGTCCTCCTGACCTCGTCGCCTTCCTTGATGTGCGAGTATGGGCCCAGGATGACGCAGCCGATGTTGTCCTCCTCGAGGTTCAGCGCCATGCCCATTATGCCGCCGGGGAACTCGAGGAGCTCGTTGTACATGCACGACTCCAGCCCGTACACGCGCGCGATGCCGTCGCCGACCTGGATGACGCGGCCCATACGGGACACGTCGATCCCGGCCTCGTACTTCTCTATCTGCTCCTTGAGGATCCGGGAGACCTCCTCCGGCTTAAGTCCCAGACCCATCCCCTCACCTCCCCCGCCCCCCTAGCGCCCCCGGGCCGCCCCCCCCAGCCGTTACCCGAACCCGCGGAGGTGCGTCCGAAGGCTGGAGTCGAAGACCCTGTCACCCACCTGGACCACCAGCCCCCCAAGCAGCCCCGGGTCCTGCGCCAGCTCCAGCTTCACCCTGCGGCCCGACACCGCCTCCAGCTTGCGGCGGAGCCCGTCCTGGAGCTTCTCTGGGATGGTGACAGCCGAGCGGACCTGCACCTGTAGCACGCCCTGGGCCAGGTCGGCCAGGCGCCCGTACTCGGCGACAATGGCCTGAAGATAGCCCTCCCGCCGCTTGGTCACCAGCATGTGGAGGAAGTCCAGTACCTCGCCCATCAGCGCGCCGCTGAGGCAGCGCCGGAGCGCCTCGGCCTTGGCGCTGGGCGGGATGAGGCGGTGCTGGAGAAAGCGCCCCAGGTCGGGGCACGCCTCCACGAAGGAGAGAAGCCGCAGAAGCTCGCTCCGCACTTCCTCCTCCCGGCCCCGCTCCCTGGCGAGCAGGAACAGGGCGGTGGCATAGCGGCGGGCAATGGAGAGCCTCAGCATGGCCGTTCGCCCACTTCGTCGACGAACTCCCTGATCAGGCGCTCGTGGTCCTCCGGGGTGAGCACCTTCCTCAGCACCCTCTCCGCGGCCGCCACCGCCAGAGAGCCGACCTCCTGCCGCAGCGCGGCGAGCGCCTGGTCCCTCTCCCGCCTTATGGTCTCCCGGGCGACTTCGAGCAGCCGGCCGGCCTCGGCCTCGGCCCTGGCCACCGCCTGGGCCCTGGCGTCCTCCGCGGCCTGGCTGGCCCGGGCCAAGACGGCGGCCGCCTCCTGCTCCGCCTTCCTAAGCCGCTCCTCGTAGGCCGACCTCATCTCCTCCGCCTTCCGCCTGGCGTCCTCAGCCTGCTGGAGGCTGTCGGCCACCTCCTGGCGGCGCCGGTCGAGCAGCCTCAGTATGGGCCGGTAAAACACCAGGCCCAGAACCGCGAAGAGGATGAGGAAGTTTATGATCGCCCAGATCGTCTCGTGAATGTTGAACACAGGGTTTTCCCCCCAACCACCGCCCCCGCCGGACGCAGGCCCCCGGCCCAGCGCCCGGAACTACACCGGCACTCGCAGCATCAGGATGTAGATGATGGCGAATACAAACAGGGTCAGCGCCTCCATGAACGCGAGGGAGAGCAACAGGAAGGTGAACACGGTGCCCGAAATCTCCGGCTGCCGCCACAGCGCGTCGAAGGCGGCGGCGGCCGCCTTGGCCTGAGAGAGCGCTGAGCCCATGGCGGCACCCATGAGGGCCACCACAGCCGCCATTGAGAATAATGCAAATCCCACGCCACGGTCCTCCCTTCGTCTGTCTAACCCAGGTTGTCCACCGGCGCCTCACCCACCACCACCGCAACGCCTCCCGTACGATCCGCCCCGCCGGCGGATCCCGCCGCAGCGGCGCCGATCAGTGGTGCTCGGCGGTGGCGGTGGAGAAATACACCGCGCTGAGCAGGGTGAATATAAACGCCTGGATGAAGCCGAAGATGACCTCCAGGGCCAGGGTGGTGATGGGCATCAGGAAGGGCACGGCGGCAAGCAGCGCCATCAGCGCCATCTCTCCCCCGAGCATGTTGGCGAAAAGACGGAGCGACAGCGCGAACGGACGGACAACCTCTTCCAGCAGGGAGAGGGGCAGCATGATGGGGGCCACAATGTACGGCTGAACGAAGTGCTTGAAGTACCCCAGCCCCCTGGCCCTGATGCCGAAGTACTGCGTGGAAACGAACGTCACCGCTGCCAGGCCGGCCGTGACCCCCCAGCGGCTGGTGGGCTGGGCAAAGCCGTGGACGTGGCCGGCGCCGGGTATGAGCCCGGAGTAGTTGCACAAAAGGATGAACACGAAAAAGGTCCCCAGCAGCGGAAAGTACATTCTCGCCCGCTTGGGACCCAGGACGTTGCTGAACAACCTCATTCCGCCCTCGACGGCCACCTCGACCAGGGCCTGAAGGCGCGACGTGGGGACGCGCTTGAGCCTGCCCGCCGCAAAGCCGGCGACCGCTATGAGCAGGGCCATGATGGCCCACATGGTGGTCACGGCGCTGGTCACCTGGAGCCCGAACAGGGTGAAGACGACATCGGCGCCGGCCTCTTCCGAGGCGGCAAGTAACTGGTTCCCTACCACTACCGACCGCGCCCCCTTTGAGCCCTGACGAGAAACATCACCGATACCGCCCGAATCAGCAGGAGACCCATCAGCGCCGCCATAATCGCCCCCGCCGAGCGCCTGAACAGCAGAAACGCCAGCCCCAGGGTGGCCAGCGACACCAGCAGCCGGGCTACCGACCCCAGGATCAGCCTGCGCCTCATCCGGGCCGGCTTCTGGAGCAGACGCGCCGGGTCCAGCGGCCCCGCCCAGTGGGCCGCAACACCGCCCGCCATCCCCAGGAGCAGGCCCCAGAGCCACGACCAAGAGAACTCCATGACTTCAGCCCCCACCGCCGGCGCCGCTCAGGCCGCCGGGCCCGTCCCTCCCCTTGTGCCCCCGCGGCCGCGGGGGCTCCTACCCCTGCCCCCGGGCCTCCCGCGGCCCCCTAACTCCTGCAGCAGGTCGCGCACCAGGATGCGGAAGGCGGCCCCAACGCCCAGCAGCAGACCTACCAAGGAGAGGTACGGGCTGGTTCCGAGGCGGGAGTCCAGGTAGCGGCCGCCGTAGTAGCCCAGCGCCATGGCGGCGAGCAGGGTGAAACCGAAGGTGAGAGCCAGCCCCAGCAGCCGCCAGCGTCCTCCCGTCTCCCCCGCCAACCGCTTCTCCCCCTGCGAGCGGGGCCGACAATCCCCCGGGGCGGGGATAGGCGCCCCGGGGGCACGCCTGCCCACATTATACTCCATGACTCCAGCTTCAGTAAACCGTTTCTGAAGGGCGACGACGTGAATCTTTTCCCAAGGGGCCGCGCCCCATCCCGCCCAGGGCACGAGTCCGTCAGTATCAATTCTGCCCCCGTCCCCTAAATCCTTCTGTCTTCGTCGGCCTCGCGGCGCCGGGCGGGGGTGGGGCGAAGTCCGGCGGCCGGGGCCCCAGACCGAAGGCGTAGCGGATAGCGGCCACGATCCGTTCGGCAGCCCTCCCGTCCCCGTAAGGGTTTACGGCCGTGGCCATGGCCCGGTGCTGGTCGGGGTCGCGGAGCAGCCCGGCGCAGGCCTCGAAGACGCGGCTGGCGTCGGTGCCGACGATGCGGACCGTACCGGCCTCGATGGCCTCTGGCCGCTCGGTGACGTCCCGGAGCAGCAGTACCGGAACCCCCAGGGAGGGCGCCTCCTCCTGTACCCCCCCGGAGTCGCTGACCACGAAGTGGGCCCGCCCCACGAGGTTGGCCCACTCCGGGTAGGGCAGGGGGGCGAGCAAACTCACCCGGGGGTGGCCCCCCAGCTCCCGCCTCACCACGCTGTCCACCTGGGGGTTGCGGTGCACCGAAAACAGCAGGTCCACCTCGGGGAAGGCATCGACCAGCCGGCGCAGCGCCCGGCAGATGTCCTCCATCCGGCGCCCCCAGTTCTCCCGGCGGTGGGCCTCGGCCAGCACCAGCCGCCGGCCGCCGGCCCCCAGCCCCTCGAGGCCGGGGGTGACAAAGCGGTAGGCGGGGCTGTACGTCTGGTACAGGGCGTCTATGGCGGTGTTGCCGGTCACGAAGACCACCGCCGGGTCGACCCCTTCCCGCGCCAGGTTGGCTGCGGCGCGTGGCGTGGGCGCGAAGTTGAGCTGCGCCAGCACGGCGGTCAGCCGCCGGTTCATCTCCTCGGGGAAGGGGGCGTAGCGCTCGCCGGTCCTGAGCCCCGCCTCCACGTGGCCCACCGGGACGCGGTGGAAGAAAGCGGCCAGGCTGGCGGCAAACGTGGTCGAGGTGTCCCCGTGCACCAGGACCAGGTGGGGCCGCTGCCTTTCCAGAACCGCCTCCAGGCCCCGGAGCGCCCGCACCGTGATCTGGGTGAGCGTCTGGCGGGGGCGCATGATATCGAGGTCGTAGTCGGAGCGGATGGCGAAGTGCCGCAATACCTGATCCAGCATCTCCCGGTGCTGGGCGGTGACAACCACCAGGGAGGAGATGTCGGGCCCCGCCTGTCGCAGGGCGCTCACCACCGGGGCCATCTTCACGGCCTCCGGCCGGGTGCCGAACACGCTCATGATGCGGATAGGTCCCTGGTCGGGGCCTGCCAGCAGCGCCACCGCGCCACCCCCCCTCGCCGCCTCTCCGGGGCACCAAAAGCGCCCTCCACGGGGGAGGGCGCTAACGGCCGGGGCCCGCTCAGCGGTCCAGATGACGGCCCCTCTGGACCACCAGGATCTTGGCTCTGTGGGCGAAGACCGCCGCGGCCGCCACCACCGCCAGGAGCAGAAGCCCCCCCTGCAGGGGGTTGAACTCCGCCATCAGGATGGCGCTTAGCCCCAGGCCGGCGGTGATGAGGTACATGGTCAGAACCACCTGGCGCTGGCTCCAGCCCAGCCGCAGCAGCCGGTGGTGCAGGTGTTCCTGGTCCGCCTGGTGCACCGGCCTTCCCACTAGGACGCGGCGCAGAATGGCAAAGGACGTGTCGAATATGGGCAGCCCCAGGGCCAGGATGGGCACGGCCAGGGCCACGGCCGTGGTGCTCTTCAGCGTGCCCGCCACCGACACTGCGGCCAGCGCGTAGCCCAGGAACATGGAGCCGGCGTCGCCCATGAATATCTGGGCGGGGTTGAAGTTGTAGGGCAGAAACCCCAGGGCGCTGCCCGCCAGCGCGGCGCAGAACAGCGGCACCGCGCCCAGCCCTTTGCCTACGGCCACGATGAGGAGGGTGAGCGACGCCAGGCTGGAGAGGCCCGCCGCCAGCCCGTCGAGGCCGTCGGTCAGGTTCACCACGTTGATGACCGCCACCACCCAGATCAGGGTGAGGGGTATGCCCAGCACGGGGAGGTAGAACATGCCCCCCAGCGGGTTGGTGAGCCACTGTATCCTCACCCCGAAGGCCATCAGCACGCAGGCGGCCAGCACCTGGCCCAGGAGCTTGTGCCACGCCTCGAGGCGGTAGAGGTCGTCGACCACCCCCACCGCCACGATCAGGGCGCCGCCGCAGATTATGCCCTGCGACTCGGGAGCGCCCCAGCCGACCACCGCCAGGATGGAGGCGGTAAACGCCAGGAAGATGGCCAGCCCACCCAGGTGCGGCGTGGGCTGGCGGTGCACGCTGCGCTCCACGGGGCGGTCCAGGGCGCCCAGGCGAAGGGCCAGGCGGCGGACCACGGGGGTGAGACACAGGGAGAGAGCCACGGAGATCCCCAGGGCAAGGACCAGGCGCACCGCCAACCGAACCGCCCCCCGGGCCCGGCGTACGGGGCTGGCAGGACCCGCAGGAAAAGGCGGCCTTTCCCTGCCTGCCCATCGCCGCCCTTGACATAACGCCGAGCCTACCCCATTTTAGCGCCGATTGGCCGCGCTGTCAACGGCTTTGGGAGCGCGGCGAGTCAAGAGGTTCGTGGCGAACGACTGTTCGGGCTCGTTCCTGGGGTTATTCGGGCTGGTCAAGATAGCAGGCCCCCGGAGGCTGACGCGAACTTCCCGAGGGGCGGGACGAGAACCCGGCCGGCAGAGGCTTTCCCGCCCGGCGGCTCGGTGGCCGGGCCGGCCTGGGAGATAGCGGACTACCTGGCGCGGGCCAGGCGTGGCTGCCCCTGGCCGTGGCCACGGCGCCTACGGCGTCCGCCAAGGGCACTTCGCCGCCTTCGACGGCGCGCTCAGGGGCTTCGCCCCGCTGTTTCGGGACACAGGTGACCCGCAGCCCATCTGACACGGTTCCAGGCCAGACAGGTTGAGACCAGCGGAGGGGATCCTATGTCCAGGTCGTCCGCGCCCTCGCGACCGGACGGCTCGGGCCCGCCCCAACCGCTTCCCGGACCACCCGGAATGTCCCCGCCGGGTTCTGTCCCGGCGTTGACACAGGCCGTCGGCTGTGGTGGCGGAGGACATGCTGAAGTTCGCTGAAAGGAGGGCCGGCCGTGCGATGGCTCAGTTTTCTGCGCCCAGTGGTCCTGACAGCCCTGACGGTACTTCTGGTGGCACTTGAACACGGCCATTACCCCTGATGCGGCGAAGCAGTGATTGGGCGGGAGTTTCTGTTTCTGCGTACACTGCCGGGCCTCCTGCTTGTGGGCCTATTGAAGCCGGTCTCAGCGGAGTGCAGGCTGGTGGTGTCGACGCGAGCTCGGGAGGTGAGCGAACGTTGGCCGCTCTCACGTTGACTCGCGGTTCGCGGGAACAGGCTTCCCTCTCTTGAGCCGGATATCGATGCCGCCGCTCACCGCGGCGCCAGCGGCCCTAGCCCCGCCCCTCCACCTCAACCCCGGCCTCTCTGAACAGCTCCCTGGCCAGACCGTCCGGGTAGGGTTGGGCGTAGACCACCCGCGACACCCCGGCGTTTATCAGCATTTTGGCACAGACGCTGCAGGGCTCGGCGGTGGAGTAAAGCGTGGCGCGGCTCACCGCCACCCCGTGCACGGCGGCCTGAATGATCACGTTCTGCTCGGCGTGAAGCCCCCGGCACAGCTCGTGGCGCTCGCCCGCCGGTATGCCGAGCTTTTCCCTCAGGCACCCTGCCGCGGAGCAGTGCGGCAGCCCCGCCGGGGCGCCGTTGTAGCCCGTGGCCAGGATGCGGCGGCCCTGGACCAGGATGGCGCCCACCTTCCGGCGCAGGCAGGTAGAGCGGCGGGACACCACCCTGGCGATTTCCAGGAAATAATCGTCCCACCCGGGCCGGCCGCCCCCCGGACCGCCCCCCCCGTGCAATCCCTCACCCCTCCCTGCTTCCGCCTGCTGCCGCCCTCAGCGGGTCCCGAAGAGTCTATCGCCCGCGTCTCCCAGGCCGGGGACGATGTAGCCGTGGTCGTTGAGCCTCTCGTCTATGGCCGCCGTGAAGATGTCCAGGTCGGGGTGGGCCCGGGTGAGCCTGTCCACGCCCTCGGGGGCGGCGATGAGGCACATGAACTTGATCTGGCTGCCGCCCCGCTTCTTGATGGCGTCCACCGCCGCCACCGCCGACCCCCCGGTGGCCAGCATGGGGTCGACCACGATCACCTCCCGCTCGCTGAGGTCCGGCGGGAGCTTGCAGTAGTACTCCACCGGCTGAAGAGTGGCGGGGTCCCGGTAGATGCCCATGTGGCCCACGCGGGCCCAGGGGATGAGCCGAGTGATGCCCCCCACCATGCACAGGCCGGCGCGGAGGATGGGCACCACGCCCAGCTTGGGTCCGGCCAGCACCCGGCACCGGGCGGCGGCTATGGGCGTACGCACCTCGACCTCCTCGAGCCTGAGGTCCCGGGTGACCTCGTATCCCATGAGCAGGGCCAGCTCCTCCACCAGCTCGCGCAGCTCCTTGGGGCCCGTCCTGCAGTCCCTCACCAGCGCCAGTTTGTGCTGTATCAGGGGGTGGTCCAGCACCCTCACCCTATCGGCCCCCGCCACCGTCCTCCCTCCCCCCAGGGTTCTCCTTCCCCGCCTCCCGGGCGTACCTCTCCTCGATCCTCCTCAGCTTCTCCAGGCGCCGGGCGTGGCGGCCGCCCTCGAACCCGGTAGCAAGCCAGGCCCGAACCACCTCCAGGGCCAGCCCGGCCCCTACCACCCGGGCCCCGAGCGTCAGCACGTTGGCGTCGTTGTGCTGGCGCGAGGCGCGGGCCGAGAACTCGTCGTGGCAGAGCGCGGCCCGCACGCCGGGGACCTTGTTGGCCACCATGCACATGCCGATGCCGGTGCCGCAGACCAGCACAGCCCGGTCGAACCGCCCCCGGGCCACCCCTTCGGCGGCCAAAACCCCCGTGTCGGGGTAGTCGACGGGGGCGTCGCTGAACGTCCCCAGGTCGGTCACCTCCGCCCCGGGCACCGCCTCGCCGGCAGAGAGAAAGGCCTTTATCGCCTCTTTGAGGGAGAACCCGGCGTGGTCGCACGCCAGAGCCACCTTCAGGCCCAACCCCCAACCCCCCAGTTCAAGGCCGCTCGCCGGGAGCCGAGGCGGAGGGGCTCCCCCCGGAGGACAGCCGGTCGGCCAGCCGCCTTACGCACTCCGCCAGCTCCCGGGCACAGGCCCTATAGTCCTCCACCGACCGGCCGTAGGGGTCGGGGACGTCGAGCCCCTCCAGCCGGGCCTCGGCCTCCGACAGCGCTTTCAGCTCAGGCGCCACCGCCGCCGCCTCCCGCTCCTCCCAGGCCTCGGCCTCCTCCCTCAGGCGCCTGAGTTCCGTCTCCAGCTCCCAGCGCCGGCGCTCCAGGGCCTCAAGTTCCGACCGGTGCTGCGACCTGAAACGGGCCCTGGCCTGTTCCAGGCGGTCCCGGGCCTCCTGGGCCTCGGACATGAGGCCCTTCAGCCGATCCGGTTCAGCCACAAACTCCTTCAGCGTGAACACTCGCCCCGCCGCCCGCGGGGCGAGCTCCAGCACCGCCCGCTTCTGCTGGCGGGTCATGGTGAGGATGAGGTCGCTCGACTCCACCATTTCCCGGGTGATCTGGCGGGCCCGGTGACGGGAGAGGTCGAGGCCGGCCTCGGACAGCGCCTGAACGGCATGGGGCGACGCCGGGGCCCCCGGGAGGGCGCTCAGCCCCGCGGACGCCACCTCCCACCCCGGGCCCGGCCGGTGGGGAGGACCCCCCGGCGCAAGGCCGCGCAGCATCGCCTCGGCCATGGCGCTGCGGCAGGTGTTGCCGGTGCACACGAAGAGCACCTTCACCGCCGGTCCACCCCCTGACCGATGAGGCTCAGGGCGTCCGTCGCCCTTACTCCTTCACCGTCTCCGCCGCCGCCAGGCGAAGGCGGTGCATGACCGCCGCCCCCAGCCCCTCGTCGGGGAAGGGCTCGGCCAGGATGCAGGAGAATCCTTCGGCCTCGAACCCCCGCATCACCCGGTAGAGCCTGCGGGCGGCCGCCGCCGGGTCGGCCCGGCTGCCGGCGGCCCGCACGTGGCCCGGCGGCAGCCCGGCGGCGGTGTACAGCGGCACGCTCTCCTCCGCCGCCAGCACCCCCACCCGCCCGCCCCCCGCCTCCAGCCGCCGGTAGGCCCGGAGGATGCGTCCCACCACGGCGGCCGGGTCGGGGCCTTCGAAGAGCAGCAGCCTGGGCCCCGGGGCGTAGCGGAGGCGCAGGTCGGGCATGTCGCCCAGGCCCACCCTCACCCCTGAACCCAGGCAGGCCTCGATGTCGGAGGCGGAGACCGAGCCGGGGCGGAGGACGGCGGGAGGGTCGACGGTGAGGTCGAGCACCGTCGATTCCAGGCCCAGGCTGGTCTCCCCGCCGTCGAGCACCAGGTCGATCCTGCCCTCCAGGTCAGAGAGCACGTCCGCCGCCGAGGTAGGGCTGGGGCGGCCGGACAGGTTGGCGCTGGGCGCGACCAGGGGTGCCCCGGCCAGACGGATGAGCTCCCGGGCCACCCGGTGGTCGGGGAGCCTGAGCCCCACCGAGTCCCGCCCCCCGGTCACCATCGCCGGAACGCGGCGGCTCTTCCACAGCACCAGGGTGAGCGGCCCCGGCCAGAACCGGGCCACCAGCCGCCGTGCCGCGTCGGGGATGAACCTCACCAGGGGCGGGACCTGCTGGGTGGACCAGAGGTGCAGCGTGAGCGGGCTGGCCTGGGGCCGGCCCTTGGCCTTGAACAGCCGCTTGAGCGCCGGGATGCTGGTCCCCATGGCGGCCAGGCCGTAGACCGTCTCGGTGGGAAAGGCCACCAGGCCGCCCCTCCGTATCACCCGGGCCGCCTCGTGAAGCACTGCGGGGTCGGGGCAGCCCGGGTCCACCTTGAGCACCCTGGTCCTGGCCTGCGACAGGCCGTTCACGCCCGCATCCCTCCAGTCTGCGCCCCGCGCCCACTGCGCTGGGGGCCGGTGCTACACGCCACGACCACGCGGGGGACGCCGGCGTAGTCGGGGATGACCTCCAGGCGCTCGAAGCCGCCGGCTTCAAGCATCCCCGACACCGCCTCCGCCTGCCCCGCCCCGACCTCCAGGGCCAGGATGCCCCCGGTAGCCAGGGCCTCCCTCGCCCCGGGCAGGAGCCGACGGTAAAAGTCCAGCCCCTCAGGCCCGCCGTCCAGCGCCTCGCGGGGCTCGTGCCTGGCCACCTCGGGCTGAAGGGAGGCGAAATCACCCGTGGCCACATACGGGGGGTTGCAGGCCAGGGCGTCGGCGCCGTTGCCGGGCCTCCCTCCCTCCGCCCTGAAGAAGGGCTCCAGCATGTCGCCCTGAAGGAGCACCACCCGTTCCGCGACCCCGTGGCGGCGGGCGTTCTCCGCCGCCACCTCGAGGGCGGCGGGGGAGCAGTCCAGCGCATACACCCGGGCCCGGGGGAGCCTCAGGGCCAGACAGACCGCGACCACGCCCGACCCGGTCCCCAGGTCTATTATCCTCCAGGGACGGGCGGGGGCGAGGCGCCGCAGCACCTCCTCCACCAGGAGTTCCGTCTCGGGCCGGGGGATGAAGACCCCCTCTCTTACAACAAAGGGCAGGGAGAGAAACTCCACCCGCCCCAGGACGTACTGCAGGGGCCGGCGCCGGTCCCCTCTCTGCCCCACCAGCCACCGGTAGCGGTCCGCCTCTTCGCGCTGCAGCACCTCGCTGCTTTGGGCAAAGTACTCCGCCGGGTCCCGCCCCCGCGCCTCCCCCAGGAGGACCCTGGCCTCCAGGGCCGCGTTTGGGACGCCGCAGGACTCAAGGTACGCCCTCCCCCAGGCAAGCGCGTCCACCAGCCTGGTGCCCGGCCCCGGCGGCCCTGGCTCCATCCTGAGCTCACTCCACTTGCCGGAGTTTCCTGGCCTCCTCCGAGGTCGCCATGGCCTCGATAAACACCGACAGCTCCCCGTCGAGCACTTCCGCCAGGCGGTGCACGGTGAGCCCCAGGCGGTGGTCGGTGACCCGGTTCTGGGGGTAGTTGTAGGTGCGGATGCGCTCGCTCCGCTCGCCGGTCCCGACCTGCGAGCGCCGCATCTCCGCCAGCTCCTGGTGCTGGGCCTCCTCCGCCATCTTGAGCAGCCGGGAGCGCAGCACGCGCATGGCCTTGTCGCGGTTCTTGTGCTGGGACTTCTCGTCCTGGCAGGACACCACCAGGCCGGTGGGGAGGTGCGTGATGCGCACCGCCGACGCCGTCTTGTTCACGTGCTGGCCGCCCGGGCCGCTGGAGCAGAAGGTGTCTATCACCAGGTCGTCAGGGTTTATCTCCACGTCGACCTCCTCAGCCTCGGGGAGCACGGCCACGGTGGCGGTGGAGGTGTGGATGCGGCCGCCGGCCTCCGTCACCGGCACCCGCTGCACCCGGTGCACGCCGCTCTCATACTTGAGCTGGCTGTATGCGCCCCGGCCCTCGACCGCGAACACCACTTCCTTGATCCCGCCCATGTCGGTGGGGTGGGTGTCGAGGACCTCCACCTTCCAGCCCCGCCGCTCCGCAAAGCGTGTGTACATGCGGAAGAGCGCGGCGGCGAACAGCGCGGCCTCCTCTCCCCCGGTGCCCCCGCGCACCTCGACGATCACGTTCTTCTCGTCGAGAGGGTCGCGGGGCATGAGCAGCAGCTTGAGCTCCGCCTCCAGCCGCTCGCGCCTTTCGCTCAGCTCCCTGACCTCGCCCTCCACCAGGGCTCGCATCTCGGCGTCAAGCTCGCCGTCGCGGAGCATGCCCCGGGTCTCCTCCAGCTCCTTCTGGGTCTTCTTGTACTCCCGGTACTTCTCCACCACAGGGCCCAGGCGGGCGTGCTCCCTGGCGTAACGCTGCCACTCCGAACGCGAGGCCAGCACGGCCGGGTCGGCGATCTTGGCCGCAAGTTGCTCGTACGTCGACTCCACGGCCTCCAACTTGTCCCACATGCTCTCACCCCGCGCTTCACTTCCCATTATACCACAGGGGCCTGGTGGGCCGGGCCCTCCTCCAGCACCCCCCGGAGGGCGGCCAGGGCCACCTCGATCTGGCCGGGGTCCGGCTCCCGGGCGGTGAACCTCTGCAGCCACAGCCCCGGCAGGGCACAGGCCTGAAGTACCCGGGACTTCGCCCGCCCGGTGAGCCTTATCCACTCGTAGGCCAGGGCGGCCACCACCGGCAGCATGGCCAGCCGGGTCAGCAGCCGGTAGAACCAGTTCGGCCAGCCGAAGAAAGAGAACACCAGCACGCTCACCACCGCCACCAGCAGCAGGAAGTTGGTGCCGCAACGGGGGTGCAGGATGGAGTGGCGCCGGGCCTCCTCCAGGCTGAGGGTTCCCGTGGCCTCGTGGGCGTGGATCACCTTGTGCTCGGCCCCATGGTACTGCAGCACCCGGTGGATGTCCTTGAGCAGCGATACGGAGGCCACGTAGCCGAGAAGGAGGGCCAGACGGACCGCGCCCTCCGCCAGGTTGAGCGCTACGGCGCTCTGGGTGAGGTGCCTCAGCCAGCCGACCACCAGGGTGGGCACCACCATGAACAGCCCCACCACCAGCACCAGGGCGCCGCCCACGGCCAGGGCCGTGGCCCCGCCGCCCATCTTCTCCCCCTCCTCGAGCTGCTGGTTGGCCGAATACATCAGGGCGTCTATCCCCAGCACCAGGGACTCGACCAGGGCCGCAAAGCCCCGCACGAACGGGACCTTGGGCCAGAGCCCCCGGACCGTCCACAGCCGGATGGGCTCCCGCCGCACCAGGATGCTGCCGTCCGGCCTGCGCACGGCGACAGCCATCCGGTCCCGTCCCCTCATCATCACGCCCTCTATCACCGCCTGTCCCCCGTAGCTCTCCTTCCGCTCCAAGCCCCAGCCCCCTTTTCCCTCTGCGGCATTACAGGCAAAAGAGCAGAGCCTGCGCTCTGCTCTCTGGGGCCCCAAATCCCGCTACCGGCCGGCGTAGTCGGTGCCGTACTTGCGCTGGAACCGCTCCACCCGCCCTCCCGTGTCCACGATGCGGTGCTGGCCGGTGAAGAACGGGTGGCAGCAGGAGCACACCTCAACCTTCATCTTGGCCTTGGTCGAGCCCACCTGGTACACCGCACCGCAGGCGCAGGTGACGGTGGCTTCCATCCACTGAGGGTGTATGCCCGGCTTCATGCTTATCACCTCTTCCCCTGGCCCCGCGGCCCGCGTCCAGCGCAGCGGGCCCGCCGCCGGCGCGCCCTGACTGGCGCGCCTTGAGTGCCGCTTAGATTATAGCACAGCGCGGGGGTGGGGGGCAAGCGCGGCGGGGCGCCGGGTGCGTGTCAACAAGTTCGTGGGATCGGCCGCCTCCTGGTCTGGCAGGCGCTGGAGGAGGCAGCCCGCCGAGGCTGCCGCCGCGCCTTCCTGCTGACGCCGACGGCCCAGACCTACTTCGCCCGATTGCGCTGGCAGCGGCGGCCCCGCCGATCCCTCCCCAGGGAGCCCGAGGCGTCGGCGGAGCTCAGGGGGGCCTGTCCGGGCACGGCGCGGGCCAGGGGCCTGGAGCTTGACCGACCGGCCGGATGACCGCGGCTTGAGGCCCGTCCTGAACCCCCGGCGCCGCAGCCAGTGCCGCGGCCAGCAGAGGCCGGGGCCGCAGCCAGCGCCACGGTCCGGGAGCCCTACCGGCATAGGTGAACGCGCCGGCCAGGTCCCTTGCAAACTCGGCAGGGCTGGGTCGCCCGGGGTGATCACCGACAACAGCCGCGAGTACTGCGGTACGGACGCTCACCCCTACCAACTGTACTGCGCCTGAGTGACATCGAGCACCGCCGTACCAGGGCGGGCAGGCCCCAACCAACGGGTCCGTGGAGCGGTTCAACCGCACGGCACTAGACGAGTCCTTCCGGACCGCCGGGAGACCTTCTACGAGAGCCTGGACCGGCTCCAGCCCCATCAAAATGTGAGCCGGCAGATCCACGGCGGCTCTGCCGGGCCTCTCCCTGAAGCCAGCCGGTGACGGACGATCTCGCCTTTGCCCTTCCTCCCTCCTTACGGAGTGCCCAGGTAGTTCAAGGGGTTGCGGGCCTTGCCGCCGACCCGCACCTCGAAGTGGAGGTGGGGCCCCGTGGAGTTGCCCGAGCTGCCCACCCTGGCCACCGTCTCTCCCGCCGCCACCCGCTGGCCCGCGCGGACGAGCAGCTGGGAGGCGTGGCCGTACAGCGTGGTCAGGCCGCCGCTGTGGTCGATGATCACCGTCCGACCGTAGCCTCCCATCCAGCCCGCCAGCCTCACCCTGCCAGCGGCCGCGGCCCGGATGGGCGTTCCGTAAGCGGCGGCGATGTCCACCCCGTCGTGCCGCCGGCCCCAGCGAGGCCCGAAGTAGGAGCTTATCCGGCCGCGAACGGGCCAGGCCAGGGCGGCCGGCCGGCTGGCGACCTGGGCGGCCGCCAGACTCTGGCTGGAGGGCGCGGCGGCACCGGGGATGACGAGGAGCTGCCCCACGGCCAGGAAGTCGGGGCGCTCCAGCCGGTTGCGGCTGACTATGGCGTCCGCGTCGACCCCGTAGCGCCGCGCCAGGCGCCACACGCAGTCGCCCGGCTCCACCCGGTGCACCGCCCCGCCCCCCGGCGCCACCAGGAGCCGCTGACCGGGGAGGATGTGGTCGGCGTCGGGCAGTCCGTTCGAGGCGCTCAGCGACTCCACGGTCAGACCGTACTGGCGGGCGATGGCCCACAGCGTCTCGCCCGGCTGCACCACGTGCTGCTGGATGCCGGAGGCCGGGGCGCCCCCCGTGTTTTCCACACCACCGCCGTCAATGTCGGGGCCGCAATTCCCAGTGCCGGCTTCGGACGCGGCGCCCGGCGCGGCAGTTCCACCGGTCCCCGGCCCGCCGGCGGACCCTGTGACGCGACCAGTGGCCGGTGGGGCATCCGGCGGGGCAGCACTCGCGGCGCCTCCCCCCACCACCTCAGTCGCCGCCCGGGGCTCCGGTGCCGCCCCACCCCGGGAGGGCTCCGGCGAAGACCCCCCGGCGGCCGGGTCCGGGGCCGCCTGGATCACTGTCGGCGGCCCGGCAGCCGCGGGGGCCGGGGGGCAGAGCCTCCCCCCCTCACCCGCGCCCGCCGGGCCGAAGAAGCTCATGGGGACGGCCAGCAGGGCGAGAAACAGGCAGGGTCCGAGGAACCTGGTCAGGCCTCTCAGCATCGGGGTCACCTCGCTCTCAAGGCCACAGCCAAAGTGTCCTGCAGGGTCCCTTCGCTGGCTCGCCGACCGGGTCGAGCCGCCCTTTCTATGCAGTTTAGCGGTGTGGGGGTTCCTCCATGTGGCGCCGCGGGAGATATGGTGCCGCAGCCCGCCCCCACCTATGCAGGAAAGCGGTGGAGCCGGGCCGCGCCAGGCCCGCTTTTACATAATACGGCGCACCCAGGTCCGGCGACACTTCGAGCCGGCGAGCGGTGCCGCGTGCCTGCCCGCCGCGGCCAGAACCAGCGGCCCAGAAGGGCGTCCTGCCCCTCAGCAGCTTCCCACTGGATTGCATCGGTCATTGTCGATCTTGCCCTTTGGCCGCAGCCGCGGTTAGGATTATATCGACGATCTTCGATTTAATCCGCCCGCTGGCTGAGGCGGAGGGGCGGTGGGACTGATGGCTGGTGCGCTTCGAGGGTCCCAAACCGGAGGGTCAGGGGTCTCCCCGAAGGCCCCGGCGGAAGGGCCGGCGGCTGGGGGCCCGCCGAACGCGGGAGGCGCGGCCCGGTCCAGGGGCGCGGCCGTCCTCCCCAGGGTGAGCCGGGAGACCGTCCAGGCCCTGCGCGCCCTGGGCAACCCCGCCCGGCTGAGGGTGTTCCTGGCCCTGCGCCACGGAGCCATGGGCACCTGCTGCGACAGGATCCTCTACTACGAGGGCGGGGCCTGCGTAGGGGACGCCGTGAACATGCTGGGGCTCTCCCAGTCGACGGTGTCCCATCACCTCAAGGTGTTGCAGGCGTCGGGGCTGGTGCGGGTGGAAAAGCGAGGCCAGTGGTCCTGCCTCTTCCCCAACCACCAGGCCATCGAGCGGTTAAAGCGCGAGTTGGCCGAATTGCTGTAGCGGCAGCCCGGGGCTGCCCGAGACAGGGCCCGGGGCCGCCCAAGCCGGCGCGGGGCTGGCCGAACAGGATGGTGACGCGGGATGACGTGGCTCGAGCGGGTTATTGAGGTCTTCCTGTCAGGCTTTGCCCACAACTGGCCCTATCTCGTGGTGGGCATCGTGCTGGCTGCGGCCGCCGACGCCTTTCTGGATCGCAGGCAGTTCATGATCGGCGCCGGCCGCTTTGAGGGGCTGGCGGTGGCCGCGGCGACCGCCCTGGGGGCGCTCACCCCGCTGTGCTCGTGCGGTACGGTGGCGGTTCTGCTCTCGCTCCTGGCCACGGGCCTCCCCTGGGCGCCGGTGATGGCATTCCTGGTGTCCTCGCCGCTCATGAGCCCAGCCATTTACGCCCTCACAGCCGGGGCACTGGGGCAGTCGATGGCCCTGGCCCGGCTGGGGGCGGCGGTGGGGCTGGGGCTGGCGGCGGGCTTCTTCACCCTGGGCCTGGAACGCCGGAGCTGGGTGAGGCCGTACCGGGCCCCAGGGGCGAGGGCGGCGGCAGGGCAGGCATTGCCGGGCTTCGGCGGTCCTGCGGGCGGCCGCCCCACACCCGCCTGCGCCTGCGCGGCGGCGCCGGCCGGGCCGGCAGCGGGGGAGGAGCCTCCCCGGGGCACCGTGGCCGCAGCCAAAGCGGCGATCGCGGCGGCCCGGGGCCCTGAGCCGGCGCCGGGCCGGTGCGGGTGCGGCACCGGCGTCCGGCCCCGGCCCCCAGGAACCCTGAGCCGGCTGTGGCCGGCGGTGGTCCGCCAGGGCCGGTTCGTGCTGGGCTACTTCGCCGTGTTCTCGCTGCTGGCCGCCATAGTCGAGGTCTCGCTCCCGGCGGCCTGGGTGCACGCGCTTTTCGGCCGCTACCCCGCCGCGTCCGTGCCCCTGGCGGCCGCTCTGGGGGTGCCGCTCTACGTCTCGGGGGTGGCGGCGGTGCCGCTGGTGGCATCGCTGCAGGCCATGGGAATGGGCAAGGGCGCGGCGCTGGCCTTCATGATTGCCGGGCCGGGGACCCACGTGGGCGCGGTGACCGCGGTGGCGCTCATCGCTCCCCGGCGCCTGCTGTGGTTCTACCTCGCGCTGGTATTCCTCGGGGCGCTGGGGGCAGGCTACATCTACCAGTGGGTGTAGGTGAGCGTGCAGCGGCGGGGTGAGACCCGCAAACTCAGGGGGTGTCAGACCATGAGCCGAACGGTGCCGCAGCGCAGAGACGCCCCGGGCGCCCAGGGAGTGAGCCTCCGCCGCGCCGAAGGGCGGGACCTCGAGCCCATCCTGAACCTCCTACGTCGCGCCTCGCTTCCCACCGCAGGGGTGGCCGACCACATCGCCACCTTCTGGGTGGCAGAGTTCCCCTTCGCCCCCGGCGCCCCGCAGGTAGTGGCCACCGGCGGGCTGGAGGTCTACCCGCCCTACTGCCTGCTCCGGTCGGTGGCGGTGGAGCCGGAGTTCCAGGGCAGGGGCATCGCCCGCCTCCTGGTCCAGCAGGCCCTGGAGGAAGCAGCCCGACGCGGCTGCCGCCAGGCCTTCCTGCTGACGACGACGGCCGAGGCCTACTTCGCCCGACTGGGCTGGGAGCGGCGGCCCCGCCAGTCGCTGCCCAGAGACCTTGAGGCGTCGGCGGAGCTCAGGGGGGCCTGTCCGGCCACGGCGGCAGCCATGGGGCTGGAGCTCGACCGGCTGGGCGGGTGACCGCGGCTTGAGGCCCCTCCTCAAGCGCCCGGCGCCGCAGCCAGCGCCGCGGCCCCGGGACGCCTACCACTAGTCGTTGCGCTTTCCCATGAGCAGGGTCTGCAGCCTTCGGAGCGACCGGTCACGGACGTGGGTCGGCACCGGCCCCTCGTACCTTCCGACCGCCCCCCTTCTCCATGGTCGCCCTCTGGCCACGTGCCAGCCAGGCCGCTGCGGCGGTCCACATCAGCAGGAGCACCCCGCCCAGCATGATCAGCGTCCCCGTGGGGACCCGGTTCGCCCTGGCCCAGGACCTCCTTGACGAAGAAGGGGAGGAGAACTATGAAGGGCGCCAGGCACAGATTGCTGGCGCCCCCCAGCAGGAGCAGACGCAGAGGTCGCGCCTCGTC
>JAIMBG010000182.1 GCA_023511555.1 Acetobacteraceae bacterium
GTCCAGGCCCTCGGGCCCGGGGCCGGTGGGGAGGCTCCACCGGGGGGCCAGCACCTCCAGGAACACGTAGGTGAGGCCGCTGGAAACAAGCGCCGTGATCAGCACCGCCGCAAGGACGGAGCGCCACGCGGGCCTCCGCGCGGGAGGCCGCACCACCTCGGGCTCTAACAAGCACCCCACCGCCTTCCTCGGGGTTGCTCCTCTCCCCCCTCTCCCTTTGTAACACAACCCACGGCTGAGGTCAATGGTAGGGAAGACGGCCCCGCGGCGCAGGCCGGGCGGCCACAGAAGGGGCCGCGGGCCGCCGCCCTCCCGGCTGCGGCCTCACAGCCAGGCCAGGGGGTTCACAGGGTTGCCGTCGACGCGCACCTCGAAGTGGAGGTGCGGGCCGGTGCTGAACCCCGTGCTGCCCGCTCGGGAGACCGCCTGTCCCTTCTTGACCTCCTGCCCCACCGTGACCAGGAGGGAGGAGTTGTGGGCGTAGAGGGTGGATATGCCGCCCCCGTGGTCGATGATCACCGTCCGGCCGTACCCCCCCAGCCAGCCGGCGTAGATCACCACGCCGGCCTCGGCCGCCGCCACCTTCGTGCCCTCGGGACAGGCGATGTCGATGCCGGTGTGCATGCGGTTCTCGTGTAGGATGGGGTGGTAGCGGTTGCCGAAGTAGGACCGGACCGGCCCCGCTACGGGCCAGATCATCTTGAGGTTGGTGGGCCGCTGGCGGCCGAGCTGGGCCTGGATCTGCTGGATGGTGGTGATCAGCCGCTTGGAGGTAGCCTCCAGTTCGTCGAGAGCCTGCCGGTACTTCTCCTTCTCCCGCTGGGTCGCCTCCAGCAGCCCCTCGCGGTAGGCCACCTGGGCCTGTATGTCCTGCCTGCGCTTTGAGGCCTCCTTTTCCAGCCGGGCCGTGGCCGCGACCTGGCTGTCCAGGTAGGCCTTGCGCTCCCGGCACCGGGCGCGGAGCTCCTTCACCTGCTGGAACAGGCCGGTGTCCTGTCTTACTATGAGCTTCAGGTACTCCAGCCGGGTCAGCAGGTCCCCGAAGCTGGTGGCTCCCAGCAGCACCTCCAGGTAGCTTACCGGGCCGTACTCGTACGCCGCCCGCACCCGCCCGTGGAGCAGGCGGGTGCGCCGCTCCAGCTCGGCCTCGGCCTGGGCCAGGTCGCGGGCCGCCTCCTCGGCCTGCGCCTTCAGCGCCGCCAGGTTGGCCTGAAGCCGCCGGAGGTCCGCCTGGGCGCGCTCCAGGGCGTCCTCCACCCTCCTGAGCTCCTCCTGCAGCCCCTTCTCCCGCCGGATGGCGTCCTGGAGCTTGCGGGCGTTGGCCTCTATCAGGTTCTGGATGCGCTGGTACTCGCTCTGGGCCTTGATGAGCTGGTCCTCAAGGGGCGTGGCCCTCGCCGGCCGGGGCCAAAGGCCGGGCATCCCGGCCAGGAGAGCGACGGCAAGGGCCAATGCCGCCAGGCGGCGGAGGGGAAGCCGGCCGTGCCGGTCAGGCCTGTTGCGGCTTGTGGCTCCCACGGCGGCACCCTCCTTTCGCGACGGCCGAAAGCGGCGGTGGCGGCCTACCCGCCCCTGGCTCCCGCCTAGACCCTCAGGAACCTGCGGAGCGAAATGGCGCTCCCCAAGGCCCCCAGGACCGTGCCCAGGGCCACCAACCCCAGGGCGACGGAGGGCAGAAGCTGGTCGCGGGGCAGGACGGGGATGAACGGCAGGCTGCTCCTCACCAGCCCCGAAAGCCAGCCGTAGCCGTACCAGGCCGCGGCAGAGGCCACGACCGCCCCCACGAACCCCAGCATCATGCCCTCGAGCACGAACGGCCCCCGGATGAATCCATCGGTAGCGCCCACCAGCTTCATGATCCGCACCTCGGCCCGGCGGGCGAAGACGGTGAGGCGGATGGTATTGGCGATCACGACGAGCGTGGCCACTGCCAAAAGCGCCGCCAGTCCCAGGCCCAGGGCCTTCATCGCCTGGGTCACGGCCAGGATGCGGCCCACCAGCTCCCGCCGCCCAAGGACCCGGTCCACCTCGGACATGGCGGAGAGCGCCTCCGTGACCTGGTCCATGAGCCTCGGCTCCACCTTCACCTCGATCGCGTCTGGCAGGGGGTTGCTGTCCCCCACCGCCTCCAGCACCCCCGAGTCCTTCCCCAACTGCTCGCCCAAGCGGCGCAGCGCCTCCCCGCGGCTGACGAACTTCACCTCGCGCACCCCGGCGAGCTCCTGCACGGCGGTCACGAGCTGGCTTGTGCGCTGGGGGCTGAGGCCGTCCTTGAGGAAGGCCCTCACCTCCACCTGCGCCTCCACGGTGCCGGCCAGCGCCTGCAGGTTGAGCGCGGCCAGCACGAACGCCCCCAGCACCAGGAGGCACAGCGCCACGGTACTCACCGACACCCCGCTCAGCAGGGCG
Source organism: Acetobacteraceae bacterium (assembly GCA_023511555.1). Lineage (GTDB taxonomy): Bacteria > Bacillota > Sulfobacillia > JAIMBG01 > JAIMBG01 > JAIMBG01. Next base: position 2,410 of record JAIMBG010000182.1, read on the forward strand.
TTGCGGCGGATGCTGGAGAGCGCCTCCGCCCAGGCCCGCCACCACATGCGGATCATGAGTAGCTCCCCCGGGGCTCGTCCCTTATGATGCGCCCGTTTTCGATGGCCACCACCCGCATCCTGAGCCGGTCCACGATGGCCTTGGCGTGGGTGGCCATCACCACCGTGGTGCCGGCCCGGTTTATGCGCAGGAGCAGGTTGACTATGTCCCAGGAGGTGTCGGGGTCGAGGTTGCCGGTGGGCTCGTCGGCCAGGACGGCCGACGGCCCGGTGACGATGGCCCTGGCCAGCGACACCCTCTGCTGCTCGCCCCCGGAGAGCTCCAGCGGCCGCGCCCGGGCGCGGTCCTCAAGGCCAACCAGGCTGAGGACGGCGGGGACCCGGCGGCGGATCTCCCGGCCCGAGGCTCCGGTGACCCTGAGGGCGAACGCGACGTTTTCGAATACCGTCCGGTCGTTGAGCAGCTTGAAGTCCTGGAACACCACGCCCAGCCGCCGCCGCAGGTAGGGTATCTCCCGGGGGCGGAGCCGCCCCACGTTGCGGCCGTCAACCAGGACCAGGCCCCGCGTAGGGCGCTCCTCGCCGTAGACGAGGCGCACGAAGGTGGACTTCCCCGCCCCGCTGGGGCCCACCAGGAAGACGAACTCGCCGCCGCGGATGCGGAGGTTTATGTCATCCAGGGCCACCACCTGGCCGGGGTAGACCTTCGACACGCCGTACATCTCGATCACGGGCGCACCTCCAATGGCGCGCGGCTTTCGCGCCGGGTGGCGAACGGGGGCGGCGGCCGGCGGTCTTGGGGGTGGATGGAGTCGAAAGCCGCCGCGCCGTGCCGCGCCGGGGGCCGGCGTGTGCTTCGGCGCCGAGCGTCGCCTGCGGCCAGGGAAGGCCCGCCCGCCGCCGGCTGACGCGGCGGCTGCGGTGCCTGCCGCTGCTGGCCGCGCCGCCCTGGATCGCCAAAACCCGCGCGAGTCGTGAGAGATTTCGACAGGCGGGGGCAGAATCCTTTCGGGGCGGGAGTGGATTATGTAACCTGCGGGGGGAAGGGTGGGGAGCGGTCACGCCCCGGAGGGCGGCGGGGGAGCCGGCCTGGAACAGAGCAAAGGGAGGGGCGAAAGCTCGTCGGCCCCTAACGGTGCTGGGGACGGGAAACCTGACGACCGTCTGAGGCTCGACGCACATCGCCCCGGCTTTACCGGCTTTCTGGGGAATGACGTACCCTGGCCGTTTCCGGCGCTCCTCTGTACTGCCAAATAGCAGGACTCCAATTTTCATCGTGGAATTATATACAGTGCATGACAATAACAGGCTGGAGGTGCTAGTACTGAACCTCAGCGTCTTCCTTACCCATGCTTGCAACCTCCGCTGCAGCTACTGCCGGGTGCGCAAGTCCGGCGAGAACATGGCGCCCGAGACGGCGCGGCTCGCGGTGGACTTCGCCCTGTCGAGGGCCGCGCTCAGGGGCGACACCACGCTGCACCTCAAGTTTCTGGGCGGGGAGCCGCTGCTGCGGCCCCGGGTCGTGGACGAGGTGAAGGCCTGCGCCCGGTCGCGCGCCGCCCTCCGTTTCCGGAGACGTCTTGGACGCCGCGACCGCAGCGATGCCGCCGGGGGCCTGGCCCATGGCGGCCACTAGTGGGAGAGCAGATTTGAGAGCAGCAGTACCACTTCTGGTCACGATGCTTCTGGCCGCGGGGCTTCCTCGCGCCGCCTTCTCGCAAGAGGTCTCCGCCGCCCAGACGGGCGCCGTCATCGTGAAACTGAAGCGGGGCGTCAGCTCCGCCCGCCTCCAACAGTTGCTCCAGAGCATGGGCGCCCGCGTCCAGCGCACCGGTCACGGCATGAGCGCCGTCGTCGTTCAGATGCCCCCAAGCGCCATGTCCGGCAACTGGGCCAGCCGCCTCCAGGAAAGCGGAATCGTGGAGTACACCGAGCCGGAGACGCTGATGTACGCCTGCGG
>JAIMBG010000183.1 GCA_023511555.1 Acetobacteraceae bacterium
GGTCATAATAAGGCTTCGTTCGAATTCACATTACGAATTTCGTAGAATTTTCTAAAACCTATTGACATTTCTCGTAATCAGTATTATCATACACTCAAGGGATTCGTAGAAGCCTGACAATTGCGGTGATCACGCCCAGGAAAGCCAACTGTCCGATCACCAAGATTCTTCCGCAGGTCCGCTGCGAAAGAGAAAAGTCCATCGCTACCTGAAATCCACGGCGAAGGAGGTTGCTATGGAAACCAGAGACGCACGTTATTGTCGAGGCTTACACCTGGCCGCCTCGGCCATCAACTCCACTCTTGACGTAAGAGAAGTATTGCGACGGTTGGCCGAGACGACCACCAACGCCCTGGGCGCTAAGGCTTGCTCCCTCATGCTGCTTAGTCCTGATCGCAAGCAACTCTACCACAGTGCCGCTCACGGACTGAGCGATTGGTACCTGCGCAAAGGACCCGTCAACGTCGATCAGAGCATGACCGAGGCGATTGAGGGCCGTTCCGTGGCAGTGCTGGATGCCGGAAATGACCCGCGTGTCCAATACGGTCCACAAAACGTCAAAGAAGGTATTTGCTCGATCCTATCCGTGCCGATGCGGCTGCGCGACGAGGTCATCGGTGTATTGAGAGTGTATACTTCGGAGCCCCATGAGTTCAGTGAGGAGGAGATCAAGTTCGTCGAAGCCCTGGCCAACTTCCTCGTGGACGAAATCCAGGAGGTCTACCGACTGCAGGGCGTGCCGATCAACGACAAGCACATCGAGACGATCGTTCGTCAGATGCTGCAAAAGGTCGAGATCCTCGAGCCCGGCGACACCGGCCTGATCAAGGGCGATCACCTCGATAAGCCCGAGTTCTACGTCGAGCAGGACAAGGCCATCGCCCGCGGCGGCCGTCCGGCCACGACCCAGCCGGTGCTGCTCGGCATCACCAAGGCCTCGCTGGCCACCGACTCGTTCCTCAGCGCCGCCTCCTTCCAGGAGACCACGCGGGTGCTGACGGAGGCGGCGATCAAGGGCAAGCGCGATCCGCTGCTGGGGCTCAAGGAGAACGTCATCATCGGCAAGCTGATACCCGCGGGCACCGGGATGTCCCGCTACCGCAACATCCGGATCGTGGTGGAGGGCGTGCCCGAGGCGGCGGCGGTGGGCCAGGCGGCCGGGGCGGCCGGAGGCGCAGACGGCGGGCCGGCTGCGGGCCCGCCCGCCGGCCTGGAGGTGGCGGAGGCCGGCCCAGCCGGGAGTGGCGAGGGAGGGGCGTCCCACCCGACCCCGGGGCCGGTGGACGCGGCCGGGGAACCACGGCTCGAGGCCGGGGCTGAGGCCGCGGGGCCGGCTGAGGCGGGCGAGTGAGGGCCGGGTGCGAGTGAGGTTAAGTGCCCGGTCCCTTGCGCCGCGGCGGCGCCTGCTTGACCTGCGCGGCGGGGCGCGGGCCCGCCCTGCGGGGAGGGGTCAGGCGGCGTTGACAGGGGCGGGGATTGGTGCTAGAATTAAGGAGTGTCCGTGGCTTTCTGGCCGGAGGGCGGGAGGCGGCGCCCATGCCTTTGGACCGGCTGAGGCGGGCCAAGAGGAAGACGGTAGGGACCAAGCAGACCGCTAAGGCTGTGGACCGCGGCCAGGCCAGGGTGGTGTTCGTGGCCTCCGACGCAGAGCCGCACGTGGTGGAGGGCGTAGTGAGGGCGTGCCGGGAGCGGTCGGTGGAGGTCGTGTTCGTGGAGTCCATGGGTGACCTGGGCCGGGCTTGCGGCATAGAGGTGGGGGCGGCCTCGGCGGCCATCCTGGAGGAGTAGGGCCCACGGCGGGGCGGGCGCGTGCCGCGGCCTGAGCTGCGCGGGGGAAGCCCGGAGAGAGGGGGCATGAGGATGCCCACGGTGAGTCAACTGGTGAGGAAGGGCAGGGAGCAGGCCAGGAGCAAGTCCTCGGCCCCGGCGCTCCAGGGGAACCCCCAGCGCCGCGGGGTGTGTACGCGGGTGTCCACCGTCACCCCCAAGAAGCCCAACTCCGCCCTGCGCAAGGTGGCTCGCGTGCGCCTCACCAACGGCATAGAGGTGACGGCCTACATCCCCGGCATCGGCCATAACCTGCAGGAGCACTCGGTGGTGCTGGTCCGGGGGGGCCGGGTGAAGGACCTGCCCGGCGTAAGGTACCACATCATCCGGGGGACCCTGGACGCGGCCGGGGTCCAGAACCGCATGAAGGGCCGTTCCAAGTACGGCGCTAAGCGGCCGCGGAAGTGACGGCAGGCGGGGGGGATCGCGATGCCTCGCAGGGGTCGGGTGGCGCGGCGTGAGATAGCCCTGGACCCTGTATACAGCACTGAGGCCGCGTCGCGGTTCATAAACAAGCTCATCCTCAAGGGCAAGAAGACCCTGGCCCAGAGGATCTTTTACGAGGCCATGGAGATCCTGCGCAAGAAGTCGGGCAAGGACCCGCTGGAGGTGTTCGAGCAGGCGGTAAGGAACGTCATGCCCGTTCTTGAGGTCAAGCCCCGGCGCGTGGGAGGCGCCACCTACCAGGTGCCGGTGGAGGTCCGGCCGGACAGGCGCCAGTCGCTGGCCATGCGCTGGATCGTGCAGTTCGCGCGCAACCGCGGTGAGCGCAGCATGCAGGAGCGCCTGGCGGCGGAGCTTCTGGAGGCGGCCGCCAACACCGGCGGCGCGGTGAAGAAGAAAGAGGAGACCCACCGCATGGCCGAGGCCAACAAAGCGTTCGCCCATTACCGCTGGTGAGGATGCCGGGCACGGCCGGGCCGCCGTGGGCCCGGCCACGGGGCTCAATCACCGGCGCGCGGGGGGCGGGTGAGGCTATGGAGTGACGGGCGGCGAGGGGGTGCGGCGGTTGGTGAGGGTCTATCCCCTGGAGAGGGTCCGCAACATCGGGATAATATCGCACATTGACGCGGGCAAGACCACCACCACGGAGCGCATCCTCTTCTACACCGGCCGCGTCCACCGCATGGGGGAGGTGGACGAGGGGTCGGCCACCATGGACTGGATGGTCCAGGAGAAGGAGCGGGGCATTACCATCACGTCGGCCGCCACCACCTGCTTCTGGCGCGACCACCGCATCAACATCATCGACACCCCGGGGCACGTGGATTTCACCATGGAGGTGGAGCGGTGCCTCAGGGTTCTGGACGGGGCGGTGGCGATTTTCTGTGCCAAGGGCGGGGTTGAACCCCAGTCCGAGACGGTCTGGCGCCAGGCCGACCGCTACCGGGTACCGCGGATCGCATACGTGAACAAGATGGACACGCTCGGGGCCGACTTCTTCCGGGTGGTGGAGATGATCCGGACCCGGCTGGGGGCGAGGCCGGTGCCGGTGCAGGTCCCCCTGGGCGTGGAGGACGGGTTTGTGGGCGTCGTGGACCTGGTGGGGAACCGGGCGCTGCGCTACCTGGATGAGCTGGGGCTTGTCTCCGAGGCGGGGCCGGTGCCCTCCGAGCTGGAAGGCCGGGTGCGGGAGCTCCGGGAGAAGCTGCTGGAGGCTGCGGCGGAGCAGGACGAGGGGGTCATGGTCAAGTACCTGGAAGGACAAAGGATCACGGAGGAGGAGGTCAAGCGGGCGCTGAGGCGCGGCACACTCTCGGCGCGCCTCGTGCCTGTGCTCTGCGGGTCTTCGCTCCGGAACCGCGGCGTCCAGCCGCTCCTTGACGCCGTGGTGGACTATCTCCCCTCCCCGCTCGACCAGCCGCCGGTGGAGGGCGCCGACGCCCGAACCGGCCAGGTGGTCCGCCGGCTCCCCGGGGACGACGAGCCGTTTTGCGCCCTGGCGTTCAAAATCATGGCCGACCCGTACGTGGGCAAGCTCTGCTTCTTCAGGGTCTACTCGGGCCGGCTGGCAGCGGGCTCCACGGTGCTGAACGCCGGCAAAGGTTCGCGGGAGCGCATAGGGCGCATCCTGCAGATGCACGCCGACCATCGGGAAGAAATCGAGCAGGTGATGACCGGCGACATAGCCGCGGCGGTGGGGCTGAAGGAGGTCTACACCGGGGACACCCTCTGCGACGAGCGGCACCCCCTGGTGCTGGAGTCCATGCAGTTCCCTGAGCCGGTGATCTCGGTGGCCATCGAGCCCAGGACGAAGGCCGACCAGGACCGCATGGGCCAGTCGCTGGGCCGCCTGGCGGAGGAGGACCCCACCTTCCGCACCCACCAGGACCAGGAGACCGGGCAGACGATAATCTCCGGCATGGGGGAGCTCCACCTGGAGATCATCGTGGACCGGCTCCTCCGGGAGTTTAAGGTGCAGGCCAACGTGGGCCGGCCTCAGGTGGCGTACAGGAGACCATACGGCGGGCGGCGCGGTCCGAGGGCAGGTT
>JAIMBG010000184.1 GCA_023511555.1 Acetobacteraceae bacterium
GTGGGCTCGGATTTGTGTATAAGAGACAGGGCCACCTCCTGCCCCCGCCCAACGCCGAATGGATCTCCCTGCCCCAGCCTCGCCCCGTTACATAAGAGTGGAGACATGTCCCCCGGGCAGTTACATAAGCCAGCCACCATTGGCCTCTACACTGACCCGTGCTATAATGAAATAAGGCCCACTGAGGGGCGGAAAGCCGCGCGGAGCATGGCAGGGCGTGGGAGCGGTCCAGCCGCGGGTGCGAGGATGCGAACTCCTTCAAGGGAAGGCCCTTTTGCCAACAGTGCTTAGGCCGACGCAGAAGCCGCCCGGAATCTGGCCTACTCGCTGGTCCGGCTGACCTTTATGGACAGCGGCGGAAGAGGAGGCGGTGAGGCTGACTCTTACCGACGACCACGCGGTTCACATCCTTGGCGGGGGCCGGGGAACAGCCCCAGCGCCGGGGGACCCGGCGATCGCGTTCGCCGGGGTGGTACTTCCGGCTCAGGCAGTAGACCCGGACCAAGCGGGTGGCCCCACAGGGCGGTTGGGTAAGAGCAGCGCCCCTCAGCTGAATGCCGGCGGTACAGGGCGGACCGCCACCGCCGCCGGCAGCGGAGGGGCGGCCTCCGCCCCGCGCCTCTCAAGCCTGGGGGCAGGCGGTCGCCCTGCGCCCCCGGATGAGCCCCGGACCGGCAGGCCTGCGTCGGGGCCTGGCGGCAGGCCGGCTGAGCCGGCTGTTCTGGTGGCGGTCGAATTCGGGGCCGGGAACCGGGACGGCTGGGAACCCTCGGATCGCCTCGACGAACTTCGGCAGCTAGCCCTCACTGCGGGTGCCGAGGTGAGGGGGGAGCTATACCAGCGCCGGCCCCGGCCCGACCCGGCGCTCCTGGTCGGGACGGGCAAGGTGGGGGAGATAGCCGCCCTGGTCCAGGGAACCGGGTCCGCCCTGGTCATACTCGACAGCGACCTCAGCCCGGGGCAGCAGCGCAACCTGGAAGGGGCCCTGGAGGCGCGGGTGGTGGACCGCACCCAGCTCATCCTAGACATTTTCGCTCAGCGGGCCTCCAGCCGGGAGGGCCAGTTGCAGGTGGAACTGGCCCAGCTCCGCTACCTTCTGCCGCGGCTGGCGGGGAGGGGGACGATGCTGTCCCGTCTGGGCGGCGGGATCGGTACCCGGGGTCCGGGCGAGACCAAGCTGGAGGTGGACCGCCGCCGCATCCGCCAGCGCATACAAAGGCTGGAGGCGGAAATCGACGCGCTCCAGCGCCACCGATCCCTCTGGAGAAGCGGTCGCCGCGCGGCCGAGCTCCCCCTGGTCTGCCTGGTGGGCTACACTAACGCAGGGAAGTCCACCCTGCTTAACGCGCTCACAGGCGCCCAGGCGTTCGTCGAGGACTCGCTGTTTGCCACCCTGGATCCGCTCACCCGGGTGGTCGCGCCGGCCGACGGTGAGAGGTTCCTGCTCACCGATACGGTAGGGTTCATCCGCGACCTTCCCCACCACCTGGTGGCCGCGTTCCGGGCCACCCTTGAAGAGGTGGTGGAGGCAGACCTGCTGGTACATGTGGTGGACGTGAGCCACCCGCGGGCTGAGGAGCAGCAGGCGGCGGTGCGGCGGGTGTTGGCCGAACTCGGCGCCCTCGGCAAGCCCCTGGTGGTGGCACTCAATAAGGTGGACCGGCTGCAGGAGACCGGCCGGCTGGAGCGGCTGAGGCGCCTGGAGCCCGGCGCCGTCCCCATCTCGGCGCTGAGGAGGGAAGGGCTCCCCGAGCTTCTCCTCGCCATAAGGAAGGCTTTGGCGGCACGGCGGGTCCAGGCCAGCTTCCGCGTGCCATACAGCCGTGGCGCGCTGCTGGACACGCTCCACCGGCGGGGGCGGGTGGTCCGCGAGGAGTTCCTGCCCGGTGAGGTGCAGGTGGAGGTCGAAATCGACCCGGTCTGGGCGGAGAGGGTTCGCCAGAGACTGGGGGGGGCAGGGAAGGGAGACGGTCGGGAGGGGTGAGGCGGCAGTGGACGCTCCGGGGCTCGATCTGGACCCTGACCTCTGCGCCCTGGCGGACGCGGCCGAGGCCGAGGTGGCCCCCGTCTGGCGGCTGATAGACGCTGTGGAGGCCCACAACCAGGCCCGAGTGGTGGACGCCTTCCGCCGCGCCAGGGTGGGCCAGGAGTGCCTGGGGCACAGCGCCGGCTACGGGTATGGCGATGTAGGGCGCGACCGGCTGGAGCAGGCGTTTGCCCTGGCGCTGGGCGCGGAGGCTGCGATGGTGCGGCCCCAGATCGCTACCGGTACCCAGGCTCTGGTCCTGGCCCTGGCTGCCTGCCTCGAGGCCGGCGGGGAGCTTGTCTCCGCCACCGGCCCGGTCTACGAGACCCTCCGGCCGGCCCTGGGACTGGAGCCAGGGGCAGCCCGTCCCCTGCTTCGCCAAACGGCTTTCCGCCAGGTGGACCTTACCCCCCGGGGCGCCATCGACCTCGAGCGCCTGGAAGCGGCCGTGGGGCCGGAGACCCGCGCCGTCTGGTTTCAGCGCTCCTGCGGCTACGAGTGGCGCCCGTCTCTGAGCGTGTCAGAGATCGGGCGGGCCGTGGCGGCGGTCAAGGCCAAGAACCCCGAGACAGTCTGTCTGGTGGACAACTGCTACGGCGAGTTCGTGGAGGCCCAGGAGCCGACGGCGGTGGGAGCGGATCTCATCGCCGGATCGCTGCTAAAGAACCCCGGCGGGGGCCTGGCTTCGAGCGGCGGGTACGTCGCGGGCCGCGCCGACCTGGTAGAACGGGCCGCGGAGCGGCTCATCGCCCCCGGGCAGGGCCGGGGAGTGGGGCCGCTCCTGGGGGAGGGCCGGTGGCTGTTCCATGGGCTGTTCCTGGCCCCGCACGTGGTCGCGGAGGCTCTCCGCGGGGCGGTGCTGGCCGCTCGGCTGCTGGAGGGGCTGGGCCTGGAGGTGTTGCCCCGGTGGCAGGAGCCGCGCACCGACATCGTCCAGGCGGTCCGCCTCGGCTCCCCAGAGGCCGTCCTGGCGTTCTGCCGGGGGCTGCAGGCGGCGGGCCCGGTTGAGGCCGAGGCCCGGCCCGAGCCCGCCCGGCTCCCGGGCTACCGCACCCCCGTCATAATGGCCGGCGGCACGTTCGTGCCCGGTTCCTCCATCGAACTCAGCGCCGACGCGCCGATGCGGCCCCCCTGGGCGGTATACCTCCAGGGTGGGCTCACCCGCCAGCATGTGCGGCTGGGCGTGCTGCTTGGGGTTCAGGAGCTGCGGAGGTCGGGCCTGCTCCGGTCACAGGCGGCAGGGCCGCCCCCCTCGCCAGCCTGAGACGGGCTGGCTGAGAGTGCTGACGATGAGGTGTGGAGAACGGGGAGGCGGGCCGCGGTGGTTTCTCTGGCGACGGCGCACGGGGATCTCCTGCTGCCGGCGTTCCTGCCCGACGCCACTCGCGGGGCGGTGCGGGCCCTGGACGCCCTGGACGTCAAGGCCACCGGCACGCAGGGCCTGGTGATGAACACCTACCACCTCATGATGCACCCCGGCGCCAGGGCGGTCTCACACCTGGGAGGGCTCCACGGGTTTACCGGCTGGGACGGCCCCATCCTCACCGACTCCGGCGGATTCCAGGTGTTCTCCCTGTTGAGGGAGAACCCGGGTCTAGCTGCAGTGAGGGCCCAACGAGGTGATATTCCGCATCTCAGCCGCGGCCGGGACGGGGGATCTCGAGAGGGCGTGCGCACAGGTGCTGCGGCTGCATGCCGCCACCTCGGAGCGCCTGCCGTTCTATGGAGAGTTCTACCGGCGCATCTTCGCGGTGACGGGCGCCCCGGCCAGCATCCTGGACGTGGCCAGCGGCCTCAACCCGTTTTCCCTGCCCTGGATGAAGCTCAAGGCCCTCACCGCCTACATAGCCTGCGACATCGACAGGGCCCAGGTGGCTTGCGTCAACGGGTTTCTGCCCTTGATGGGGCTTCCGCCGCCGGCCAAGCTCCAGGACGTCATCTGCAAGCCGCCGCGCGATGCCGTCCAGGTGGCCCTGGTGCTGAAGGCCCTGCCAGTGCTGGAACAGCAGGAGAGGGGCTGCTCCGAGAGGCTGCTCCTAGGGCTTAACGCTGGGTTCCTGGTGGTGTCCTTTCCGCTGTACAGCCTCGGCAGCCGGTCAAAGGGGATGGTCCGCCACCCACTATGAACAGAGGTTCGGCCCGCTGCTCACCCGCCGTCTCCGGTGCCTTGACCGAATCGTGTTCCCCAACGGGCTGGTGTACGTCCTGAGGGGCAGGGGAGGGCCGGGGGGCTAGCCGCGGCGGGGGAACCGGGCAGGGAAGGGCGGGCTGAGGTACAGTTTGGCAA
>JAIMBG010000010.1 GCA_023511555.1 Acetobacteraceae bacterium
GCCCTCTACGGGGCACTTCGTGAGGTCTCCACTTCTCTCCCTCGACCTCACTCCCCTACCGAAATGTTACACTGCCCTGGGCCGGTGCGAGGCGAGGGGTTTAGGGGTGCTACCCCTTCAGGGGCTCGAGTCCGGTCACCGGTCTCGCCGGGCGGTGTGCGCCGGCGGGGCGGGGCCGGCGCCCTTCACTTCAGCCGGCCATCCTCGGTGACCCGGCCGTCGACCAGCGTGACGCACCGGCGGCAGGCGGCGGCCACCGCCGGGTCGTGGGTGGCCAGGACGACCGCCAGCCCGGCGGCGTGCAACTGGGCCAGGAGGGCGATAAGCGCGTCACGGTTGCCCGTGTCCAGGTTGCCCGTCGGCTCGTCGGCGAGCAGCAGCCGGGGACGGCGCACCAGGGCCCGGGCCAGGGCCACGCGCTGCTGCTCTCCCCCGGACAGCTCCCCTGGGCGGTGGTGGGCGCGCGCCGCCAGGCCCAGCCCCTGCAACAGCTCAAGGGCCCTGCGCTCCAGCTCCCGGCGCTTCATATACGGCATGAGCGGCACCATGACGTTCTCCAGCGCCGTGAGCTGCGGCAGAAGGCGCAGGTCCTGGAAGGAAAAGCCGACGACGTGCCGGCGCAGCCTCAGAAGATCCGCCTCCGAGGCGCGCCCGATGTCCACGCCGTCGAGGTTCACCGTGCCCGCCGTGGGCCGTTCCAATCCCCCGATGAGGCGCAGGAGGGTCGACTTCCCCGAGCCCGACGGCCCGACCACGGCCATGAACTCGTCGTCGCGGACGCGGAGCGTCACCCCGTCCACCGCGCGCACCGTGTTGGGCCCGACGCGGTAGTAACGGCTGGCGCCATCAAGGGCGGCGATAAGGCCGTCCGTCATTCCTTCTCCCTCCCCAGGAGAGTCCGGATCAGGGCGTCGGCGAACGCCGCGTCGCCGCCCAGGGTGGCCGGGTCGACGCGGTCGGGCGTGTCCTTGAGGGTGTTCGTGTAGGGCGCATCGCGCCAAAGCTCGGCCACCCGGGGGCAGAACTTCCGCACCTGGTTAGCTATGCCGAACCCCATGCCGGGGCGCAGGTCAAGCCCCATGGCGTAGGCCAGGCGATTGGCGGTAGCCATCCAGTCGTCCGGGGTGTCCGGCAGGTCGATCCTGAGAGTGCCGGGGCGGCCCAGGTCCAGGACCCCATTCAGCCACTTCGCCTGCGGCGTGAGCCTGACGTAGTCCTCCGGCGCTAGGTCCGTGGCGGCCTCGAACGAAGCGAACGGTCGGCCAAAGGCGATGTCGCTGCGCTTTCCGAACAGCAGGGGGGAGGGACCCCCCAGGCCGTCCAGTACCAGGGCGGCGGGGGGCGGGCGGTGGGAGACGTACTCCACCGCCCCCAGGGCAAGCTGGCCGGCGCAGGCCGGCAGCCAGACGAAGCGAACCGGCCCGGGAGGGGGCTTCCTGGCCATGTGCCGCGCCACCACCAGGGCCACCGCAGCCTCCCCCGCACTCTCCTGCGCTCCACCTCCTGCGGCCCCGTGCGAGGAGACGACCCACAGGGCCGGCCGGCCGGCCTCCACCCCCGGCACGTCGACCGCCACAGCCTCGGTGCGGTAGGCGGGAAGCATCTCCAGCACGTCGAGGTGGAGCTCCAGCGGGGCTGCGGCGCCGGCCGCCTCCCCCGGCCCCAGGCCCAGCACCGCGGCCGGGCAGCCCGGCATGATGCGCTCGACCTCGGCGGCAAACGATCGCAGGTCTTCGGCCTCCACCAGCACCACCCGGCCGGCGAGCCCCTCGCCCACGCCGCCGGCCGGCCACACCACGGGACGCGGGTCGGCGATGGTGTGCCCCCGCCGGGGGCCAAGGCGCACCAGGTCCACCGCCAGAAAGTTGAATTCAAGCCTGGCTCCGCCGGCGGTCAGGGTCGCGCCCGGCGAGACCACGAGGAGGGGCGGGACGTCCACCGTCTCGCGCCGCGGCTCGAGCCCCGTCCTCTGCAGCTCCTGACAGATGAGTTCCACCTCGGCGCGGTCGGCGTCCGAGCCGTTGGGCCTGTTGCCGGCCGCACACAGCCGGCGCACGATGTCGTGCGCCTCCACGCCCGCCGCCCCGGCGTCCAGGGTGACCGCTTCCGGCCCCGGCCCCGAGGCCGCCGCCTGGGGGGGACGCTGGCCGGGGATCAGGAACGCGGCCGCGATGAGGCAGGCCGCGGCCGCGGTGGCGGCGCCGGCGAGTGCGACGCGCCGACGGAGCGCGGCGCGGGCGCTGCGGCCCAGGGTGGACAGCCACCAGCCGGCGGCCGCAGCCGCCACGGCCGGCAGGCCGGCCAGTGCCGCCAGGGGCACGAGCCAGGGAAGCCCGGCCTCGGCCTCTATGGCGCGCACGCAGAGGGCGGCCATGCCGGCGCCGCACAGGGCACCGCCCAGCGCCGGCATGACGCTTTCGACGACCGCCACCAGGCTTATGCGGCCCCAGCTCCAGCCGTTGTCGTTCAGCAACTGAAAGTGGTCGCGGCGCGCCTCAAGGTGCGCGGTGACGGCGTCGATGCAGGTCAGCGCTGCCACCAGTCCGCTGGCGGCGGCGACCACCACCAGGTAGGGGGCGGACGCGGCGGCAACATAGGCCCCCAGCCGCGTTACCGACGCCCGCCCGGCCGCCACCGACCACAGCAGGGTGGCGAGCACGCAGAGCCCGCACCCCAGGGCGAGCTGCGCCCCCACCGGGATCAACTGCCGGCCGTAGTGGAAGACGTCGGCCCGCAGCAGGCCGCGGGGCCGGGCGGCCCGGGCTCGCGGGCCGCTGCGGCCGGCGCGTGCGCTGCCGGCGCCGTCGAGCGGCCTTCCCGACCCTGGCAGGCTCCCCGAGGGTGCAGCCGCGCCCGAGGCAGCCGTGCCCGGCTGCCGGGCGGCCAGGATGCCGGTCGTGCCGCAGAAGGCCGTGCCGCCGAGGGCGAACACGAGCCCCCAGACGGCCGGCGCGCCGGCCTCAAAGGGGCCCAGCCACACGCACAGCGCGGAGGCGACCCCGGCCAGGCACCACAGCGCCGCCGCCTCCCCCGCCACGGCGGCACCCAAGTGGTGCCGCGACCATCCCTGCCAGGCCAGCGTGAGCAGCTCGTTGCGCCGCTGCTCCAGCAGCAGCCGGCCGCGGTTGGCGCAAAACCCCGCGGCCGCCCCGGCAAACGCGATGGCCAGGGCCAGAGCCAGCCACTCAAAGGTGCTGCGGATCTGGGCCGCCGCACCCAGCGAGGTGAGCTGGCACCTGGCCGAGCCCAGGGGCGCGACGCCGCCGAAGCCCGGCACCACCAGGGCCGCCTCCCGCGGGGAAGCCCCGGCAACGATGTCCACCCGGAGGCCGCTGCTTATCGCTATCTGCTCCGCCACCCGCCGCACGCGCTGCTCCAGAGCCGCGTCGTAAGGACCGCTCCCCTTCACCCTGACCCGGATGGCGTCGATGGGCGCCCCGCCCTTCAGCAGCCTGGCGGCCTCCAGCGTCGTCAGGCCGTGGGCGCCGGGAACGTGGATGGTCCCCGGCGTGCCGGTGGGGGTGAGGGGCACCGGGGGGACGCGGGGCTGGCCGGCGGCGTCGGCGGTGAGCAGCAGCTCTTCGGGACCGTAAATCCCCAGCGGCGACCTGGCGAGTTCGTCCTGGGCCGGCCCGGCGAAGCTCAGCCCTCCCACAGGGCGCAGCACGAAGACGTCCTCCCCGGCCTCGACCCTCTCCAGGTACGGCTTCCCCTGGGGGATGAGCTCATGGAACAGCACCTGCCCGTCCCGCTCGCCGCGCGGCACCGGCCGCAACACGATGTTCGTCCCCCGAGACAGGATGTCGTAGCTTATCCCCCGGCTGACGAAGTACTGGCTGGCCGGAGCCGTCTGGGAGTAAGCGTCCAGGGTCGGCTGGGCCGTGCCGTCTCCGGCCACGTTGAGGCTGATGGTCTGAAACGGCCGCAGAAAGCGGCTCAGGTCGTACGTCCAGCGCCTGCTCTCCAGCGCCGGCGCGGACTGGGCCAGGGCCAGCAGGGCTGCCTTGTCCGGCCTGCCCGCCGGACCCAGGGGAAGAGCGTCGAGTTGTTCCTCTGCCACCCGGAGGCGATCCACCAGCAGCTCCACCTGGTAGGGGACGGGGGTGGCCGTGTTCACCACCACGGGAATCTCATAGGCGTTGACGTCCCGGGGCCGCCCCCGGTCGTCAAGCACCTGCTCGACGACCACCTGCTGCAGGGGGGCAGGGCGAAGGTACGAGCCCCAGGTCAGGTGCTGGTCGAGCCGGGTCAGGGCCGCTTCGGAGGCCGGGTCCACAGCTACCAGGAGGTAGTAGGCAGGGGGTATCTGAAAGCTGAAGCCGGAACTGTCCCCGACCACCCGGCGGGAGGAGAGGTACCAGTACGGCCGGCGTTCGGGACCCTCCCCTTCGGGCGAAAGCACGATGCCCGTGTCCTCCTGGATGGGGTAAGAGCGGACCCCGTCGCTGGTCGAAAACGCCGCTCGAACGCGATACGAGCCCGGGGCAGGGAGACGTTGACGCTGTCAGACGAGTTGGAGAAGAGCCCCAGCACCGCCACCGGCGCCGCCACCTCAACGTCGGCGATGGTCCGCACTTCCCGCCACTGGTCCAGCGTGATGCCGCCCGCGCCGGAGGCGACGTAATTGGGTTCGACCAGGCCGAGCTCGGCCTCAAGCCCCTGACCTCCAGACTGCGGCCGGACCAGGATGTCGTAGGCCCCCCGGCTGTGCTGGAGAAGGTTCTGCTCGACCACCGCCCGCGTGCCCCGCACTGCGGCCAGACCGGCTGCGAGCCCCAGTTGCACGGCCAGCAGGCCGAAAAAGAGGCCCGCCGCCGCACCCTTGCGGAAACGGAGCGAGCGCAAAACCACGCGCAGCAACAAGGGCCGTCCCTCCAGGAGGGCTTGGCGCTAGTATACTTCCACGGTGACGGTGTCCGAGACGTCAGGCCCACCGGCCCAGTTGCCGTCAAAGCCCGCGCAGCCGTCGTCGGGCAGCACCACGTACTGGCGCTCAGGGGCCAGGTCGCACTCCACAGGCGCGTACGAGGGAGCGACCTTCGCCATCGCCACCGCACACAACATGACGATGAGACCCAACACCAATGCCCGAATCCCTCTCATGACCCGCATAGCAAACCCTCGTCGGATCAAGCTTGAGGGCTTACCCGCATAATACCACACTTTCAGTATACTGTCAAGACTTGGCGTAGCCTGGTGTGCATCAACAAGTCCGTGGGGAGCGTCCCTTCCGGCTCGTTCCTCAACAGGGCGGCGAAACCGTCGGCGGGACCGTCCAGGGCGGGGAAGCGGCCCTGGCGTGCGCCCGGGCTGCCCCTTCCCAACCGCCAGCGGAACCTGGCCAGCGCTGAGCTGCGGTTCGTCGGCCAGGAACACCGCTCACTTGAGCGCCAGGCCGGGCCCGCGGCCGCCCCAGCCGCCGCTAACGGGCCAGGCCGCGACGCGCCGCGGCTACGCTTCGCGGGCCGCCTGCCTCGCCAGCCCGCGGGCCACCAGGTGCACAAGCAGCCGCTCCTGCTGCCGGCTCAGCCCCCGAAAGGCAACGCCGCACGCCCCGCCGCCATCGTCGGCACAATGCGTCCACATCACCTCGCCCTTAACCAGCCCCAGCTCCGACCACGGCTTTTCGGCAAACTCAAGCTCCAACTCCTCCCCCACCCGCCGCTCGCCCGACCCGCGGAGCAGCACCCCGCCGGGACTCACGTCCTTGGCCCGCAGCCTCTGCTCGCCGCGGACACTCCGGCACAAGACCCCCAGGTCAACGGGCAGGCGTACCGCCCGGCGCCTCTGCAGCACCTTCACCGGGCCGGCGACGGAAACCGCCCACACCATGCCCTTCACACGCCGCAGGCGGGCAGGGAAGGAGTGTATGCCGGTGCCCAGGTGCACCCGGAGGTCGGCCCGCAGCAGGTCGGGCCGGTTGCCCCCCTCCGAGATGCCCCCCGGCTCCGCCGGCAGGGAGACCTGGAAGTCCTCCCCGGAGGCCAGCCACCTTCCTTCCCACGTTGCGCCCCGGCAGCTCACCTCCACCCTGGCCCCCGAGCCGGCCCGAAGGTGCAGCCGGTACAGCTCCTGCACGTCCAGGGCTACCACCCACCCCTCCTGCCATCAATATCGTGCGCCGGCCGGTGCCCTTGCACCGGACGGTGCCGCGGCCGGCCTCCCGGGGCACCACAGTGCCGCGCCGGGTCCGGCTCAGAAGCAGCCCCAGGCGGACATGGCACACGGCCCCATAGAAAAAAAAGACCAGGGCCCCGCCGGCCCGAGCCGGCGCGACCCGGCGCGACCCGCCCCGACCCGGCCCATACTTAAAGCCTTTCCGCCCTCAGGTCCTCCAGCCACATGATGATGGCGTCCTCCTGGGTGTCGGAGTAGTAGTTGCGGCGGACGCCCTTCTGCCGGAACCCGTACTTCTCGTAAAGGTGCAGGGCCACGGCGTTCGACGGCCGCACCTCCAGGGTCATGCGGGTGGCGCCGCGGAGTCTTGCCCGTTCTATCAGCTCCTCCAGCAGCCGGCTGCCGATGCCGCACCGCTGGTAGGCGGGGTGCACCGCCACGTTGGTGACGTGCGCCTCCCCCAGCAGCACCCACATGCCGGCGTAGCCCACCACCGCCGGCCCGGCCCGGGCGGTGATGTAGCAGGCGCAGAGGTTCTCGGTGATCTCGGCGTAGAACGCCTGCGGCGACCAGGGGGAGGGGTAGACGGCCCTCTCGATCTGTACCACCTGCTCGATGTCCCGAGGCTCCATGGGGCCTATGGTGATCTCCAGGTCACCCACCCGGCGCCGCCCTCCTTGCCTCAGCCACAGATCGTCCCGGCCCGCGGCCCCCCCGGCCCCGCCGCCCCTCCCCGGCGCCCGCATCCGCGGCGCCTTGCCCTGCCGCATCCCCCCCGCTTCCCCGGCCCTCATCCCGGCACGCCCCCCCGGCCGGCGCGGCCCTCGACCGCCCCGCCCCTGCCCGCCGCCGGCGGCCGCGCGGACGGCGGGCTGACGTAAAGGGGCAGGAGCATAAAGGGGTCGTCCCTCCACCCCTCGGTGAGCCGCCGCCTCCCCAGCGCGGCTACGCACCAGGCCCTCGCCTCCTCGTGGCCGGCCCCGGCGCGCCGCGCCCGAGCCCCCAGGAGCGCCCGCGCCCCCTCCCAGAACCCGGGGAGGCTGAGGGCATCCCCCACGAACCAGACTTCCCCGGCACCGGCCGCCTCCAGCTCCCCGGGCAGCGACGCCAGGAGCTCCCCCGGTTCGAGACAGCGGTAGGGGCCCAGCCGGAGCGGGGCGTCCCCGGCCCCCTCCCCCGCCGACCGGTAAAGCGCCGAGTACACCTGCCCCCGCCGGGCGTCGAGCGCGGCGCAGACCAGGCCGGGCGCAAAGAGGGCCAGGTGGGCCAGGGCGTCGAGCGTCGGCACCCCGCACAGGGGGATGCCGGCGGCGTAGGCCCACCCCTTGGCCAGGGCCAGGCCTATGCGGAGGCCGGTGAACGAGCCCGGCCCTGCCGAGACCGCCAGCCCCTCGACGTCCCGTGGCTGAAGCCCGGCGCCGGAGAGCACCTCCCGCACCAGCGGCAGGAGCTGCTCGGCATGGGCACGGTCCCGCCTCTGGCAGGCCTCGGCCACCACGCCGCTCCCGTCGACCAGCGCCACGCCCAGAGCCGGCGTCGCCGTCTCTATCCCCATCACCAGCAAATCCTCTTCAGCTCCTCCAGGATCCTTTGGGAGCGCGGCCCCCGGGCGGAAAACGTGACCCGCCGGGCGCGCTCCCTCTCCGGCAAGAGCTCCAGCTCCACCCACAGGTGGTCGGGAGGCAGCAGCTCCGCCACCCTGTCGGCCCACTCCACCAGCACCACACCGGGGCCGTAGAAGTACTCTTCGTACCCCAGGTCCTGGAGGTCCTGGGGGCCCTCCAGGCGGAAGGCGTCGAAGTGGTAGGCGGGGAGCCTGCCCCGGTGCTCCCGGATGAGGACGAAGCTGGGGCTGGGGGCCGGCCCCGCCACCCCCAAACCCGAGAGCACCCCCTGGGCCAGGCAGGTCTTGCCCGCCCCCAGCGGGCCCACCAGGGCCACCAGGTCCCCCGGTCCCAGCAGCGACCCCAGCCGGCGGCCGAGGTCCTGAGTCCGCTCCGGGCTGGGGCTCTCCAGGGAAAAGGCCAGGCCGATCACCCCCTCAGATCGAAGGCAACCGCCCCGCCGCGCTGGGCGTTGCAGGCCGGACGCACCTCCTGGCGCAGCCGCCCCTCCAGCCCCGGCGTGCCGCCTTTCATAGGCTCACTGGGGCGCGGGCACAATAGCCCCCGGCGGCCGCGGCGGCCGCTTGGGGGCTGAGAGGCGTGAACGGGCTTTCACCCGCGGAAACCGTCCGGCTGATCGCGCACCTGGGCGACATGGAGGAGGTCGACTACCGCAACACCCTGGCGCTGGTCGCCCTTATCGAGCTTCTGGCCGAAAAGGGGCTGCTCACCCGGGAGGAGGTGGCGCTCAAGGCGCACTCGCTCGAGGCCGAGCTCGACCGGGAGCTCGCCCTGGGCGGCGCCGCCCGACCGCCCTCCTCGGAGCCCGGGGCGCTTTCCGGGGGGCACGGGCCCGCTATGGGGGGGCCTCGGGCGGCAGGGAGGATCCAGGGTCCAGGGACTCGGGATCGACCCCTTCCACCAGCTCCAGGTAGGCCGCCCTGACCTTCTTGAAGTCTTCCCACACCGGCCGCTTCTTATTGGGATCGCGCAGAACCGCCGCCGGGTGGTAGGTGGGCATGACCAGCATGCCGTCGCGCTCCTGCCACAGCCCGCGTATTCGGGTGATGCGGGCGCCGGGGTCAAGCAGCGCCTGGCAGGCCAGCGCGCCGAGGCACACCAGCACGACGGGGCGGACGAGGCCTATCTGCTGCAGGAGCCAGGGCCGGCAGGCCTCCACCTCCACCGGCGTGGGCAGCCGGTTCTGGGGCGGACGGCACTTCACCACGTTGGTGATGTAGACCCTCTCCCGGGGGAGGCCGGCGGCGGCCAGGATGCGGTCCAGGAGCTGGCCGGCCGGGCCCACGAACGGCCGGCCCAGCTCGTCCTCCGCCGCCCCGGGACCTTCTCCCACCAGCATCAGCCTCGCGTCCGCCGGGCCCTCGCCGAACACCACGCCGCGGCAGCCGGACCTGAGCCCGCAGCGCGCGCACTCCGCGGCCCGGGCGGCGAGGCCGGCAAGGTCCAGGGGCGGGGAATCGCCCGCCGTCGCCCCCGGGACGGAAGCCTCCGCCTCGAGGGCAAAGAATTCAAACGCCTGCTGCCTGGAATCGCCCGCCAGCGCAGACACCCCCCGCACCCGCCCCAGGGCACGTTTTCCTGCCTCACCTAGTTCTCCCGCCCCGGCCAAATTCCTTCCCTTCAAGCCGCGGCGGCCTCAGCCCCTCCAGCACCCTGCCCACCCCGCGCAGCAGCGGCCCCAGCGGGTTTCGGGACCGGAGCCGCACCGCCTGCTCCGGGCAGAGCTCCTGGCAGCAGAGGCACTCGATGCAGCGCCGGCGGTCGATCGCGGGCCGGCCGCGGGGTTCCAGCCTCACCGCCCCCGCCGGACAGTTGAGGGCGCATGTCCTGCATCCGCTGCAGCGGGCCTCATCCACGGCGGGCACAACCTTGAGGAGGCCCACCACGGCTCTGACCAGGGGGCCGGGAACCCAGGGCATGATGGGTGCCGCCGGGGACAGGGAGAACGGCCGCGCCCGCTCCCGGGCCCGCTCCAGGGGGAGGCCCACCACCTCCACCCGGGAGGGGTCGGCCAGGCCCAGCCCCTGCTCCGCCGCCCGGCGGGTGGTGGGCACGGAGAGGGGGGGCAGGCCCAGGATGCGGGAGGCGACGGCGTCCACCGCCACGCCGTCGGCGCCGGCCAGGATGAGCCCCAGCCACCGGGGGTGGCCGGCCGAGGGGCCGGGTCCCTCCATGGCCAGCACCGCGTCCATCACGGTGAGGCGGGGGCGGACGAGGGCGTAGATGTCACACAGCAGCGCGGATAGCTCCGCCACCGAGGGGTGGGTGCGGTGGTACTCCGTCTTGAGCGTGCCGGGGACGCAGCCGAACAGGTTCTTTATCGCCCCGGTGATGACGGTGAGGCTATGGGTTTTGAGCTTGGGCAGGTTGATGACGGCGCCCGCCTCCCGGACGGCCTGGGCCAGGTACAGCCCGCCCCGGCCCTCCGGCCGGGGAAGCAGGGCCGGGGGGCGGGCGTCGAAGTTCTCCAGGGCCGCGCCCGCGCCCTCCGCCGCGGCATGGATGCCGCTCAGCCGCAGGGCGCGGCCGGTGCGGCCCTCGCGGTGGGCCGAACCGCCCGAGCTCTCCCCCACCACCGGCACCCCGCCCGCCGCGCTCACCAGCCGGGCCATGGCCGCCACCAGGGTGGGGTGGGTGCATACGGCGCGCTCCGGGGGGGCGGGGCTGAGCACGTTGGGCTTGAGCAGCACCCGCTCCCCGGGCCCAAACACCCCGTCTAACCCCCCGATCAGGTCAAGCGCCCGCTTCAGCGCTGCCTCCACCTCCGCCGCGGCGTAGGAGGCGCACTCCACCACCGCCACCCGGGACCGGACAGGCGCCTGGGGAAGGCTGGCGTCAGGAGGGAATGGTGACATAGGCCAGGGTGATCATGGCCCTGAGGCAGCGGAAGGCCGTAAGATAGTCCCCGCCGGTAAACCTCACCTGCCGCGGGGCGACGGCCTCCACACCGGGGATGAGGCAGGCCGAGTCGGCCATGGCCGTGGTCATGAACGACACCTCCACGGTGACCGGCGCCGGGAACACCAGGGGCTTGACCCGGCCCAGGGCCCCCCCGGGCGAAAGGGCCCTGGCCACCGCCGCCCTTATCTCCTCCTGGGCCCGGGCCGGGGAAAGTGAGGAGGCGGCCAACCGGCCCGCCGGCTCCTTGACCACCGCCGTCTCTACGGGGCCCAGGAGCTCCCTCGCCTCCGCGGCCACCACCGAGTCGCCGCTGACCATCACCACCGGCACGCCGAAGAACCCGGCCACGCCGGCGTTTATCCCCGTCTCGCCCACCGGCCGCCCGTTTAACTTCACGTCGAGAACGGTGCGTCCCGAGTAGGTGTGGTCGATGACCCCGGGCGACCCCGCCCGCGAGTGGTAGCCTATCAGCAGGGCGGCGTCGAAGCCCCCGCCCACGCCCTCCATCATGCTGAGCGGCTTGAACTCACCGCTTATCAGCCTGGCCTCCTTGTGGAGCGCCGCCGGGGCAAGGTTGCGCATGTTGCCGTGGCCGTCGTTGACCACTACAAGCGACGCCCCGGCCTGGAGCGCCGCCTCCACGGCCGCGTTGACCTCGCCCACCATCAGCGCGCAGGCCGCCCTGTACTCGTCGCCTTCGACCCCCGCCTGCCGGGGCGAAACCACCCCCGCCACGCCCTCCATGTCGGCGGAAACG
The DNA here is from genome assembly GCA_023511555.1 of Acetobacteraceae bacterium. Classification (GTDB taxonomy): domain Bacteria; phylum Bacillota; class Sulfobacillia; order JAIMBG01; family JAIMBG01; genus JAIMBG01. Next base: position 11,401 of record JAIMBG010000010.1, read on the forward strand.
TATACCCTGAGAGAACCCACCGCGCCCACTCCCCTCCGCCTCAAGCCCGCTCTAAAACGCCACTCCCTCCGCCGCCGCCAGGGTGAACACCGGGGCCAACTCGCCCACCGCCTCCCCGCGGTGGTTCTTCACCGCCGGCCGGGCCAGCTCCCTCAGCCTCTGTTCCTCCGCCGGCTTGAGCGCCCCGATCTGCCTCAACACCTCCAATACTATGGGCCCCACCGCCCTGCCGCCCCCGTCCTCTACCTTTAGGGCCAGCCCCCAGCCGCGGTCGGTGAGACCCAGGCAGTACACCGCCTCGGCGCCGCCCTTGCACACCACTCGAGGCTTGAGCTCTGAGAGCAGTCGGGTGTCAAACGACCCCGAGCCCCCCACCATCTCGGGGTTGGCCTGCATGGCCGCCACTACCCGGGAGGCCGCCTCCTGCAGCTTCGCCGGAAGCCCCGCCGGCCGAGCCAGGCGGGCGAACCCCCGGGCCAGGGCCTTGAGCGGCAACGCGAAGACCGGGGCGCCGCAGCCGTCCACGGCCACGCGGATGGCCGCGGCCGGCTCCCCCGTTATCTCGGACACCAGGGAGAGTATGTACCTCTGAGCGGGATGGGAAGCCTGGCGGTAGCCGCAGACCGGGGCCTGAAGCTGGACCGCCACCGCCAGCATCCCGGCGTGCTTGCCGGAGCAGTTGGAGTGCACCGCGCCCGGCTCCAGGCCTTCGCGCACCAGCCGGTCGGCGCTGGGCTGATGGACCGGCCGGTGCGTCCCGCACTCCAGGGCCCCCTCATCCAGGCCCAGTCTGGCCAGGATGGAGCGGACGGCCTGGACGTGCGCGTCCTCGCCCCAGTGGGAGCCGCACATCACCGCCAGCTCACGGGGGGCGATGCCGAATCTGTCGGCCGCCCCGCTGTGGACGCAGGCCAGGGCCTGGAACGGCTTGGCCGACGACCTGGCCAGCACCACCCGCCCGGGGTCGCCCACCCAGAAGCGGGCCCTGCCCGCGCCGTCCACCACCACCACGTGGCCCCGGTGGATGCTCTCTACCAGCCCGCCCCGTCTTACCTCTACTAACGGCTCCGCCACTAGTCAGCCCCCCTCCGGCCCTGGCCCGGAGAGCGCACCCCGGGCCCGGAGCAGCCTTACCACCTCCGCCACGGGAAGGCCGGGAACCACACGACCGTCCCGGCCCTCCATGTCGGTGGCCGCAAATAGCGCGTTCACCACCGCCTCCTCCGTCGCCTCTACGGCCGCCCGGGCCATCTGTCCGAAAGGCCCGTCCTCCTCGACGCCGGCCCGCACCGGGCCCCCGGCGTTGGAAAAGGCCAGGACGAAGTCGCCGCTGCCGTGGTCCCCGGCCCAGCCCACCCTGGCCAGGCCGGCCACCGCCCGCCGGGCCAGCCTCCCGAGTTGCCGGGAAGACAGCGCCATGTCGGTGGCGAGCACCACCACCACCGACCCGGGGCCGGCCCGCCCGTCGTCGGCGGCCGCCTCCAGCAGCAGCCGGCCTACCGGCACCCCGGCTATCACCAGCTCCCCCCGGCGGCCGAAGTTGGCCAGCACCAGGGCGCCCAGCACCCCGCCCAGCTCCGGCACGAGCCGCGAGGCCGTCCCCACCCCGCCCTTGAACCCAAAGCAGGTCATGCCCGTGCCCGCGCCCACCGACCCCTCCTCCACCGGACCCCCGCCCGCCCCCTCCAGCGCCGAGAGCACGTGCCTGCGGCGGACGTGGCGGCCCTGGATGTCGTTGAGGTAGGCGTCGCTGCACTCCAGCACCACCGGGTTCACGGTGCGCGTGTCGATGCCTATCCCGGGGCAGAGGCGGATCATATGGTCGATCAGGGCGTCGGCGGCCCGGGCCACGTTGAGGGTGCCGGTGAGCAGCACTGGCGTCTCCAGCCTCCCCAGCTCCCTGACCTGGACCAGCCCCACCGCCTTGCCGAACCCGTTTATGACCTCCACGGCCGCCGGGACGGTGCGGAGAAAGGGGTTGTCCCCATGGGGCAGGATGGCCGTGACCCCGGTGCGCACCGGCCCCCGACCGGGCACCAGCGGCCCCCGGCCGCGGATGAGGGTGACATGGCCCACCCTCACCCCAGGGACATCGGTTATGGCGTTGTTGGGGCCGGGGGCCAGCCGGCCCAGGCAGAGCCCCGCCTCACGCGCCCGCGGGCGGCCGCCCGCCGGCGCTCCCGGAACGCGCGCTGGTCCGGGAGGCGCGGGCCGGCCAGACCCTCGGGCCGAAGACGCGTCCACATCTTGACCTTCCGGCCCAGGCCATCCGGCGCCGAGCCCTCCGCGCCTCCTTCCAGACTCAGCCACGACCTCCAGCACCCCCAGGGCGAAGCCCGCCGGCCCTACCGGCCCGGGCGGAGGCTGCCTCCACCAGGGCGCGAAACAGTCCCGCCGCCAGCGGATCCCGCTCGAACATCCGCTCAGGGTGCCACTGCACGCCCATGACCGGGGCCTCCCCCTCCGGCTCCAGGGCCTCGATCACCCCGTCTTCCGCCCAGGCCACCGCCCTGAGCCCTCGCCCCGGGCGATCCACCGCCTGGTGGTGGAAGCTGTTCACCCACGCGCGCTCCCCGCCGGCCAGCCGCGCCAGGCGGCTTCGGGGATCGATCCTCACCCAGTGCCCCCCGCCGGACTCCTCCGGCTTGAAGAGGTGCCGGACCGCACCCGGCACCAGCAGGGGGATGTCCTGTATGAGGTCGCCGCCCGCCGCCACGTTGAGCACCTGAACGCCGCGACAGATGGCCAGCACCGGAAGGCCCCGCTCCAGAGCCAGCCGGGCCAGCCGGAGCTCTGCCTCATCGCGCCTGGGGTTGGGGAAGCAGACCTCCGCCCTCGGGGGCTGGCCGAAGTGGGCGGGGTCGATGTCGCCGCCCCCGCTCAGCACCAGTCCGTCGAGGCGGCCCAGGGCCGCCTCCAGCAAAGCCGGCTCCGCCACCGGGAGGAGCAGCGGCGCCGCTCCCGCCGCTTCCAGGGCGGAAACGTAGCCCGCCCCCAGCAGGTGGCCGTCCCCTTGACGGAAGGTGCAAGTGACCCCTACCACTGGCGTCACGACCGCGCTCCCGCCCCGACCCTTTGGCCCGGGCACGCTCCCTTACCCCCTCCCCAGCAGCCGCCCTCCAGGCCAAAAAAAGCCCCGCCACGCCCCTTGGAGTGCCGGTTAGCGCCCCCCTCCTTGCGGGGCACAGGCCGCCCCCCCCGCACCCTTCGGCCGCTGCAGCCCACCCCGGCGCCAGCCCTTTCCCCGCGGATGGGGGCTTGCACCCCGCCGCCCCAGGGCTAGAGCCGGCACAGCCCCACGCTCACGGCCAGGGCGTCGTCCACCCTGGCCATGGTCTCGGGGCCCAGGTGGGCCACCTTCTGCCGCAGCCGGCGGCGGTCAATGGTGCGGAGCTGTTCCAGAAGCACCGTGGAGTTCCGCTCCAGCCCGCACTCCTCGGCCTTCACTTCCACGTGGATGGGCAGCCCGACCTTCTCCCTCTGAGAGGTTATGGCGGCCACAATCACCGTAGGACTATAGCGGTTTCCGATGTCGTTTTGAATCACCAGGACGGGGCGGATGCCCCCCTGCTCCGAGCCCACCACCGGGCTCAAATCGGCATAGAAGATGTCACCGCGCCTTACGAGCACTACCGGCTGGCCCCCTAGTCCCCTCCCCCCCTGCTGCGCCAGACGGCCTCGACCTGCGGCCCTCTCCGTCGGGCAACCCCTCGGCCAGGGCCAGGTTGACCGCCGCCATGGCCCTGTACCCCTCCCTCAACCTCTCCCTTACGTCCCGCCGCTTCCTCTGCCTGAGGTAGGCCCGGGTGGCTTCGAGGATAAGGCTGCTGCGGTTGCAGCGGAGAAGGATGGCGAGCCCGTCCACCTCCTGCAGCAGGGCTTCGGGCATCTCAACCGTAACCCTGCGTCCCTGCGTCAATCAGACCCCTCCCCCGCACAGCCAGCGACGTGCCCCACGCACTTGAATTATATACCAGCGGCGCATAGACGGCAACCGCAGGGGCAACCTCGCTTGGCCGCCTGGGGGCCTGGGAGCTCAAAGGGGACCGGGGCAGGCGGCGTGGCTCAGGGGCCCTCGGCTTTTTACTATGCATCCCTTGCGGAGGTAGACCCGGACCACGCGGCGGCCCACCCAGCACAGCACCTCGTAGGTGATGGTGCCCAGGAGGTCGGCTATGTCGTCGGCGGTCAGTTGGGACGGACCCTGCCGCCCCATGATGACCGCCTCGTCGCCCACCGCCACCCCGGGGATCCCGGTGACGTCCAGCATGCACTGGTCCATGCACACCCTGCCCAGGAGCGGCGCCGGCTTCCCCCGGACCAGCCAGGAGACCCGATTGGAGAGCAGCCGGTTTATGCCGTCGGCGTAGCCCACGGGTACCGTAGCCACCACCCGGGGGGCGGGGGTGACGTAGGTCCGGCCGTAGCTCACCGGCGTCCCGCCGGGCACCTCCCGGAGGAAGAGTATGCGGGTCTTCCAGGCCATGACCGGCCTAAGGTCCAGGCGGCCGCGCTGGGCCCTGCCGGGCACCAGCCCGTATATGCCCAGCCCCACCCTCACCGCGTCGAGACTCAACTCGGGGAGGTCCACCGCCGTGGCGGTGTTGGCGGCGTGCAGCAGGCCGGGATCCACACCGGCCTGAACCATCGCCGACCGCACCTCCATGAAGCGCTCAAACTGCAGCCGGGTAAACGACTTGTCCTCGGCGTCGGCGTCGGCCATGTGGGTGTAGGTGCCTTCAAGGCGGAGTCCGGGGAGCCCCTGGAGCCCCCTGGCGAACTCCACTGCGTCGCGGGGGGAGACCAGGCCCAGGCGGGTGAGCCCGGTGTCGATCTTGAGGTGCACGGCCGCCTGCACGCCCCGGGCCCGGGCGGCCCCGTCCAGGGCCTGTGCCAGCTCCCAGTTGCACACCGTCTGGGAGAGCCGGTGCTCCACCACGGCCGCGGCCTGGCTGGGATGGGCCAGGCACATCACCAGGATGGGGGCGGATATGCCCGCCCGCCGCAACTCCACGCCCTCCTCGGGGGTAGCCACCGCCAGCCACTTGGCCCCGGCCTCGAGGCACGCCCGCCCCACCTCCACCGCCCCGTGGCCGTAGGCATCGGCCTTGACCACCGCCATTAGGGCGGAGTGCGGCCCGATGTGGCGCCGGATGGCGGCGACGTTGTGGGCCACGGCGTCGAGGTCCACCTCGGCCCAGGTGGGCCTGTGGCCCTCGAGCGCGGCCTCCAGGCCGGGGGGCGCGGGGAAGGTGCAGGCCGCCTCGCCAGGCCCCGCCGGTTCTCCCCGTCCTCCTCCTGCCACCGGCCTCGGCTCAGCCACGGACCTCACCCCCCTGGGAATCCCTGCTGCCTCCAGGCGTCCCGCCCTCCGCGCCGGCCCCCGAGGCGCCGGGCGTACCCCTCTCCGTCACGGCTGCACCGCGGGGCGCACCACCGCTCAGACCGCTGCGCCCGCCACCGCCTCCCCCCCCTGACCCGGGAAAGCCGGTGGTGCCGCGTGTGCCGGTGCTCGCCTCAGAAACCGCCCCGGACGGCCGAGGCTAGGAGTTCCTCCTCCCGGGGCGGGGAGGGCAGCGGTCGAAGCCCCGGCCCCAGGCCGGGCGCGCGCCCCCCGCCGGCCCCCGCCCCCCCTGTCCGGAGGGCCAGCAACCGGGCCTGGGCCTTCGGCAGCGACTCCAGCAGGTCCCCAGCCAGAAGCCCCCGAGGCCCGCGGACCGAGGCGGCCAGGTCTCCCGCCAGGCCGTGGAGGTAGACCCCCGCGACCGCCGCCTCCTCGAGCGGCATCCCCTGGGCGCAGAGCGCCGCTATAACGCCGGTGAGGACGTCCCCGGCACCCGCCGTGGCCATCCCTGCGTTGCCGCTAGAGTTCAGGAACGCCCGTCCATTCGGCCAGGCCACAACGGTGGGCGCCCCCTTAAGCACCACGGTGCATCCGGCAAGGGCGGCCGCCCTCCGGCCCACCCCCAGGGGGTCGGCCCTCACCTCCGCAACGGTGAGCCCCAGCAGCCGCGCCATCTCGCCGGGGTGGGGGGTGACGGCCGTCGGGCCCTGCCGCCCGGAAAGGGCTTCAAGCCGGCCCTCCCAGGGCCTGAGCCCGTCGGCGTCGATCACCAGGGGGCAGGAGGTGCCGTCGGCCAGGGCCTGGGCCAGCTCGGACGCGGCGGGGCGGGGGCTGAGCCCCGGCCCCAGGGCCACTACGTCCGCCCCAGCCGCAAGTCTCAGCGCCTCGGCCAGCGACTCCGGCCCCAGGGTGCGGTCGGCGGTCTCGGGCAGGGGGCGGGTGATGACCTCGGTGACCTTAACCTCCATGAGGTCATTGAGGCTGGAGGGCAGGGCCAGCGTCACCAGGCCAGCCCCGGCGCGAAGCGCGGCCAGGCTGGAAAGCGCGGCGGCGCCTGTATAGCCTACCGACCCCGCCACCACCAGCACCCGGCCGCAGGCGCCCTTGTGGGCGTCGGGGGAACGGCCGGGGAGCCGCCCCGCCACCCAGGCGGGCTCCAGAAGCTCGGTGTCAGGGCCGGGGCCGTCTTTTTCGCCGCCGCGTTCGACCGCGCGCGCGGCGCCCCGCAAGACGCCGTCCACGGCCTGGGGAGGAAGGCCGATGTCGGCCACCAGCACCCGGCCGGCGGCCGCCGCGCCCGGGTAGAGCACCAGGCCCGGCTTGGGCAGGCCCAGCGTGACGGTGAGCCAGGCGCGTACGCACTCGCCGGGGAGAGCCCCGGTGTCGGGGTCGAGCCCCGTGGGTATGTCGACCGCCAGGACCGGCCGGCGCGAGGCGTTGATGAGGCGCACCCCCTCCAGCAGCGGGCCGGAGGGCGCCCCCCGGGCGCCGGTGCCCAAAAGCGCGTCGATTATCAGGTCGGCCCAGGCGAAGGCACCGGCGGGGTCGGCTCCAGGCGCCGCGGCCTCCTGAGGCCTGCAGCCCCAGGCCTCAAGAGTGGCCAGGTTCACCCGGGCGTCACTGCTCAAGTCCCCGCGGCTGAAAAACAGCAGCACCCGCACTTCTACGCCCCAGGCCAGGAGGTGCCGGGCCGCCACCAGGCCGTCGCCCCCGTTGTTGCCGCGCCCGCAGGCCACGGCCACCCGGCCAGGGCGGCCGCGGCTGGGGTAGGGGGCGGGGAGGCCCAGGCCGGAGGAAGGGGCGGGGCCCGACCCGGGGGGCGGGCAGGGGGCTACCGCCGGGCGGACCCGGACTCCTAACCGGTCCAGGGCCCACAGGGCGGCCTGAGCCACGCAGCGCCCCGCGTTCTCCATGAGCAGGAGGCTGGGGACGCCGAGCCCTTCTATGGCAAGGGAGTCGATGCGGCGCATCTGGTCCGCTGTCACCAGTCTCACGTGCCTCACCCCCCACCGGCGGGAGGGGCAGCGCCGGGCGGTCAGTGGGGCCTGTCAGTGCCCCCGTTCGCAAATTCCATAGCCGGGCGCAGATTCCTTCCAAGGGCGGGGGCTGGGCGCGCGGGGGCACAGAGGACCGCCGTGCGCCCCGCGGCCCCTCCGCGGGGCTCTGCCGCGTCGGGCCAGGGCACGGGGCGTCCCCAGACATGGTCACCGGGGCCGCGGTCTGGTATACTGGGAAGGGGTTGCGCGCCAGCGACGGCGAGGCGCAGGGCCTCCGCCGGCCCCGGCCGCGCCCTCACCGCACCCGCAGCGTGTACTGCAGCACGCCGCCCTGTGGATCGCGAGACGTCTCGAGGCTATATTGCGACGCCCCGTTGAGCAGCAGGTCGACCCTCACCGAGGGCCTCTCCACCAACCCCGAGAGATCGGACAGCGCCAGGCCGTAGGGGAAGCCCTGCTGGAGCACGTCGGGGAACGCGGGGGGCCCGCCCGCAGGCAGCTGGCGGACGCTGACCTGGGTTATCGGCAGCGTCTGCCCCGCCGCCGGGGTAACCGAGAACTGCATCACGCCGTCGGGCGAAGCGCGCTCCTTGAGCTTATCCCCCATGTCCACGCCGAAGAACTGCAGCATCAGCGCCCCGGCCCCGGTCTCGTAGCGCACCGTGGTGAGCGGCTGGCTGTGACCACCGGCGAGGACCGCCTCGGGGTGGGGGACGAAGCTGAAGCCCACGGTCGCCCCCTCGAGGCTCAAGTCGCTCAGCACCTGCCTCCAGCCGTTCTTGCCGAAGGCGACGGGCTGGCTCAGGGGCAGAAACAGCGCCTCCCGCGACATCCGGCCCGACTCAAGCTCATAGGCCACCCGGTAGGGGAAGGAGTAGTCCGCGGTGTCGCCCCCGCCCCGGGCGAAGAAGAACAGGCTCCCGCCCTGCTCGCCCAGGAACGTCGCGGTCTCGATGAAGCCCACGATCCAGTCGCCCTTCCCCTGCGATCCGTCGTAGAGGAAGAAGGAGCGGTCGAGGTTCTCCACCTGCTCCAGCAACAGCCGGCCGTCGCTCAGCTTCCAGGCCCGGGCCACCTGGTCGCGCGGGAAGGGCAGCGCCGCCGCCGGTATGGCGGCCACCATCCCCTCCCACCCCGGGGTAGGATCGGGCGCCACCGCCGCCGCGGGCGGCTCCGCGCCCGGAGGGGGCGGGGTGGGCGAGCCTGGCGGCTGAGCCTGGCCGGGGGGCGGTCCAGGCTCGGGACCCTGGGGGGCCCCCTGCGGGCTCTGCGGCCGGCAGCCCGCCGCCAGCAAGCACACCAGTATCATCACCGGCACCGCGACCCGGTACAGCGCTCTCACAGCGATCACCTCCGTCACTTTCGCTTCAACCCGGCTACGGCCCGCTGCCGCATCCCCCGATGCGCCAGCCGGTGGCCGAAGAGCCGGTACCGTATCAGGGCCGGCGCCCCCACGGCACAGCAAACCGCGACGGACAGGGCCGCCACCGCTGGCCTCGGAGGCTCCCGCACCGCCGCCAGGAGGACGGCCACAGGGACCGCGGCCCACTTTGAGCCTCGCACCGGATGCTTTCACCCCCGGACGGTTAGACGGGGAAGGGGCCGCCAGGTTCCGGGACGGCGCCGGCGCTCCCGGAGGTAAGCAGCGGCTCACCCCGGGGACAGGCCCCGTTCGTTGGCTCAGGCCCAGGGCGGCAAACTTCATCGAGGCCCTGGGGCGGGGTGGACTGCATGCGCCCTTCGCCGCCAGCTGCCGCGGAAGGGGCCGAAAGGCGACATGAGCGGCGGGGCCGGCGGCAACACCGGCAAGCCAGAACATGCTCGATCAGCCGGGGAACAACCCCTCTCTGGGAACGCCGGTGTGAACCTCTAGGGCCCGGTGGCCTCCCACCGGGCCCTGGTTACAGACCCTAGCGAAGCATCAGCAGCCTTCCCCCCTACTCTACCGTCACGCTCTTCGCCAGGTTGCGCGGCTTATCCACGTCGCAGCCCCGCTCCACCCCGGCGTAGTACGCCAGCAACTGCAGCGGAACCGCCCCCACCACCGGCGCCAGCAGCGGGTGGACGTCGGGCACCCACATCACCGTACCGGCCAGGTCCGCCGCCCCGGGGTTGGAGTCGAGCGCCAGGGCGATGACCTCGCCGCCCCTCGCCTGGACCTGCTGCATGTTGCTATAGGTCTTGTCGTACAGCCCCGGCTGGGTAAGCAGCGCGATCACCGGCACGCCCGGCTGTATCAGCGCCAGGGTGCCGTGCTTCAGCTCCCCTGCTGCGTAGGCCTCGGCGTGGATGTAGGATATCTCCTTGAGCTTGAGCTGGCCTTCCTGTGCCAGGGCGAAGTCCAGCCCCCGGCCGATGAAGAACACGTCCTCGTGGGCGGCGAGCCGCCGCGCCAGGGCCGCCACCTCAGCCTCCCGCGACAGCGCCTCGCTCACCTTCTCCGGCAGGCCTTCCAGCGCCTCCATGACCTCCAGCGCCCGCCCCGCCTCCAGGCTGCCGCGTGCCTGGCCCAGGTAAAGCGCCAGCGCCGCCAGCGCCGCTATCTGGGCGGTGAACGTCTTGGTGGCCGCCACCGCGATCTCGGGGCCGGCCCGGGTGTAAAGCACGGAGTCGGCGTCGCGGGCCAGCGAGCTCCCCACCATGTTGGTAAGCCCCAGGGTGAACGCGCCCTTCGCCCTGGCCTCCCTCAGCGACGCCAGGGAGTCGGCGGTCTCGCCCGACTGGCTCACCACCACCACGAGGTCGCCGCTTCCCAGCACCGGCTCGCGGTAGCGGAACTCCGAGGCCAGCTCCACCTCAGCGGGGACGCGGGCCAGGGCCTCCACCAGGTGCTTGCCCACCAGGCCGGCGTGGTACGCCGTCCCGCAGGCCACGAAGAACACCCGCCGGCACGCCCTCACCAGCCCCCCGTCCAGCCGCGTCTCCTCCAGCACCACGCTTCCCGCGGCCCGGTCCAGCCGGCCGCGCAGCGTGTCGCGCAGGGCGGTGGGCTGCTCGTGTATCTCCTTGAGCATGAAGTGGGAGTAGCCGCCCCGCTCCGCCTGCTGGGGGTCCCAGTCCACCCGGTACCGCCGCCGCTCGGGACGCGCGTCCCCGTCCACCCGGCCCAGCCTCACCCCCGACGGGGTGAGCACGGCCAGGTCCCCGTCCTCCAGCACGTACACGTCCCGGGTGTGGTGCATCACCGCCGGGATGTCAGACGCCAGGTAGTTCTCCCCCTGGCCCAGGCCCACGATCAGCGGGCTGGACTGCCTTGCTGCCACCAGGGTGTCGGGCTCGTCTGCCCAAAACGCAGCGAGCGCGAACGCCCCCCTGAGCCTTGAGGCGGCGCGGCGCACCGCCTCCTCCAGCCCCAGCCCCTGGGAGAGGTACTCCTCCAGCAGGTGGGGGATGACCTCGGTGTCCGTCTCCGAGGCGAAGCGGTGGCCGGCGGCCTCCAGCTCCCGCCTCAGCTCCGCGTGGTTCTCGATGATGCCGTTGTGCACCAGCGCCACGCGCTGGTCGCAGTCGCAGTGGGGGTGCGCGTTCTGGTCGGTCGGGGCGCCGTGCGTGGCCCAGCGGGTGTGGCCGATGCCCACCACCGCCGGGGCGGTCCAGGACCGGACCCTCTGCTCGAGGTCGGCGATGCGCCCCACCGTCTTCCTCACCACCGCCTGCCGGTCGCAGAGCAGCGCCACCCCCGCCGAGTCGTATCCCCTGTACTCCAGCCGCTTCAGCCCCTCCAGCAGGAAGGGCAGGGCGGGCCTTCTGCCCACGAATCCCACGATGCCGCACATTTCAGGTGATACCCCGCTTCCTGGGGGCCGGCGCGGGTGCAAAACGGCCCGCCACCCTTCCGGGGTGCGCGGGCCACACAGCCCTAAACGCGCGGAGGGGCACGGCCCTCCTGCCGCCACCCGGCCCCTTTGTCCCCGGGATCGCTCCCAGGATTTGTCGGGCCTCTCTCGGTCGTGGCCAACCGTGGGGCATCCGCCGAAGCTCTCGATGAACCCCAGCCTCGTCGACTCGCCGGCGCGGGACCTCTAGCCTGCCGCTTGTGAAGGCGTGGGCCCCGACCCCCCATCCGGGGGTGCCCGCTGCTCACCGCCCCGCTGAGGCGAGCCCTGGCGCTTTCAGCCCTGGCTGCGTGCCCGGACGGCCCTGATGCTCACCCCTGGCTTCTTCTTCTCACTCCTGGTTCGCCGCCGCCGGCCTCTCACCCCCCAGCTCCTCCCGGATAACCGCCGCCAGCTCCTCCGCGGCCTCCGCCACCTCCGCCGCGTCCTGGCCCTGCACCAGGACCCGGACCACCGCCGACTCGGTGCCCGAGGTTCGGACGTTCACCAGCAGCCCCCGCGCCTCCGCGCCGCGGCGGGCCGCGTCTACCCGCGCATTGCCGTCCAGCCTGGCGCCCCGGACGACGGGGACGTTGACCAGTTGCTGGGGCAGCCGCTCCATCCTGGCTGCCAGCTTCGACAGAGGCTGGCCGGACTCCTGCATGGCCTCGAGCAGGACGAGGGCGGTGAGGATGCCGTCCCCAGTGGTGGCGCGGTCCAGGAGGATTATGTGGCCGGACTGCTCCCCGCCGAAGGTGAGGCCCCGGGCCAGCATCGCCTCCAGGACGTAGCGGTCGCCCACCTGGGTCCTCAGCACCTTGAGGCCCGCCCCGGCCAGGGCCCGGTCCAGGCCGAGGTTGCTCATGATGGTGGTGACCACGGTCCCGCCGCCGAGCTGGCCCCGGGAGTGCAGGTGGAGCCCGCACACCACCATGATGCCGTCCCCGTCCACCACCTGCCCCTTCTCGTCCACCGCGATGAGCCGGTCGGCGTCGCCGTCGTGGGCCAGCCCCACGTCGGCCCCCAGCTCCCTCACCGCCCGCTGCAGCGCTGCAGGGCAGGTGGAGCCGCACTCCAGGTTGATGTTGTGCCCGTCGGGCCGGCAGTTGATCGGCGTCACCCTGGCCCCCAGCTCCTCGAGCACCCTGGGGGCGATGGTAGAGGCGGCGCCGTTGGCGCAGTCCACCACCACCCGCAGCCCGTCCAGCCGGCAGGCCGCCGATCCCACCAGGAAGCGGAGGTACTCCTCCACGTCGGCTGCCCGCTCCAGCACCCGGCCCACGCCCGCGCCGGTGGGCGAGGGCAGGTCCTCCGCCCCGTCCAGCGCCAGGCGCTCTACCTGGTCCTCCAGGTCGTCGGGCAGCTTGTATCCCTGGGCGGAGAAGAACTTAATGCCGTTGTACTCTGCGGGGTTGTGGGACGCCGAGATCACCACCCCCGCGTCGCTCTTGGTGCGGCGCACCAGGTAGGCCACGCCGGGCGTGGTGATGACCCCCACCCGGGCGGCGTCGGCCCCCACGGAGCAGAGCCCGGCGACCACGGCGGCCTCGAGCAGCTCGCCCGAGGCGCGGGTGTCACGGCCCACCACCACCCGGGGCCTGCGGGCCCCCCGGCTGAGGCAGAAGGCCCCCGCCCGGCCCAGCCTGAACGCCAGCTCCGGGGAGAGGTCGGCGTTGGCCACTCCCCTCACCCCGTCGGTCCCAAACAGCCTGGGCACCTCCACACCCCCTCCGCCCCTGCCAGTCTATGCCCCGCGCCGGGGCGCCGTGCCGCGCCGGCGCCGCCGCCGATCTACCGCCCCGCGGCGCGCTCCCCCTCAACCCTAAGGCTCACCGTGGCCGGCTCCACCCGCCCCCGCAGACCGGGGGGCAGGGTGAGCCCCGGGGAGACCCAGTACTCGCCGGGCCCTAGCCCCAGCGCGTTCACCTCCACCGCCACCTGGGCCGGATCCAGGCTGGCCACCAGCGAGCTCGCCCCCCTCACCGTAACCGCCACCTCGGCGGGGGAGGCCCGACCCACCGTGTCCGGGGCCAGCCCGGTCACTACCACCGGGACGCGCTCCAGCACCACCGTTGCCTCCCGCTCCACCAGCACGGTGACCCGGACCAGTGCCGGCTCGGCGCTGGCCGCCCCCTCAGGAACCGGCACCGGAAGCTCCTGCGCCACGTCCGCCACCGCCCCGCCTACGGCGACGGGCCCCACCTCCAGGAAGTACAGGCCCTCCAGCACCTCCGCCGGCCCCCTCACCTCCACCCCCGGGGGCTCCGTCTTGATGCCGGCCAGCAGGTAGCCGGGGGCGGGCTGGCCGCTCAGCGCCACCCGCACCGGCAGCACCTTGGCCGGAGGGAGCTGGCTGACCTCCAGGGCCACCTCCACCGTGCCCGGGGAGGCCAGGATTCCCTCCACCGGGCGGCCCTGGTCGTCGACAGGCACGACCGGCACGGTGGACACCGCCCCGGCGGCCACGCCGGCCACCTTCACCCCCGCCCGGACGCCGGCCACCCGGCCCAGGTACTCCTCCGGCCCCTCCAGCAGGACCTCGGAGGGGCGGGCCGAGGCGGCGCCCACCCGGTACCCCTCCGCGGGCGCCCCCTCCAGGGCCACCTCCACCCGGAGCTGCCGGCGGCCCAGCCGGTCCAGCCGCACCGAGACGGTCCCGGGCCTGACCTCGACCACCTGGACGCCGGGGGGCGGCACCACCGAGACCGCCGCCTGGGCCGGACCCGGGCCCAGGCCGGAGAGGTCCACCCAGGCCGCAAACTGTGTGCGGTCCAGCCGCTCCACCGTGCCCCGCCGGCCCCTCACCGTGAGCGTCACCGCGGACGGCTGGGCCTGGAGCACGGTGTGACCCGGGTCTATGCCCCTCAGGTCCACCGCCACCGCCCCCACGTCGGCGGTGACCACCGGGTTCTGCTGGCTCATGGCGACGAACCACACCATAACCGCGATGACCACCGCCAGCACTCGCACGGCCCACTCGTTTTCCAGCAGCCTACCCATCCGCCCGACCCCCCGGACCCCCACCCTCCGGCTGCTGGGGGCCCGGCCCTTCCTCCGGGGCGCCCAGGAGCTGGTAGAGCCTCTGGCACAGCGACCGCTCGTCCAGGCCGCGCTCCAGCCGCGCCGCGTGCGCCAGCGACACGGCGCCCGTCTCCTCCGAGACCACCACCGCCGCGGCGTCGGAGTGCTCCGTTACACCCAGGGCGGCCCGGTGCCGGCTGCCCAGGTCGGGGTCCACCTCCACCGCCTCGGCCAGGGGGAGGAAGCACCCGGCCGCCACCACCCGGTCTCCCCTCACCACCGCGGCCCCGTCGTGAAGGGGGGAGCGGGGGCTGAACAGCGTCACCAGGAGCTCGGGGGAGACCACCGCGTCCAGCCTCACCCCCGTGTCGGCCACGTCCTGGAGCCCCGTCTGCCTCTCCAGCACGATGATGGCCCCCGTCCGGCTGCGGGAGAGCGCCGCCGCGGCCCGGGCCACGTGGACCGCGAGGCGGCTTCCGCCCCTGGCCGGGCCCGCCCGGAACAGCCGCGAAACCAGCCTGCCCCGGCCGAGCTGCTCCAGGGCCCGGCGCAGCTCGGGTTGAAACACCACGGGCAGGGCCACCACCAGCATCACCAGAAGCTTCTCCAGGATCCAGCTTATGGCCAGGAGGTTGAGCCGCTGGCTGACCAGCGTGGCGCAGAGCAGGACCACCAGGCCGTTGAGCAGTTGGACGGAGCGGGTGCCGCGCACCAGGAGGAGGAGCCGATAGACGAGATAGGCGATGATGGCCACTTCCACCACCGCCACTACGATCTCCCACGGGGTCATCAGCCCAAGCCCCGACAGCATGGCGCTCACCGCCCACCCGTCCTGGAACCCAGCTTCTACACCTGGGGCGGGAATCCTCCTACCCTCCCCGTCCCTCCGGCGCCCTCCGCCTCCCGGGGCCCCGGGCCCCCGAGGCGTAGTACGACAGGCTCTCCAGCTCGATGGTGAGGTCGATGTTCTGGACGTGGCAGCGGGGGTCAAGCCGCAGCTTGACGGGCGAGAAGTTCAGGATGGCCTCGATTCCGGCGGCCACCAGGGCCTCGCCCACCTTCTGGGCGGCCCCGGCCGGCACCGTCAGCACACCCACCTTGACCCCCTCTCTGGCCACCACCGGGCCCAGTTGCTCCATGGGAAGCACCCTCAGCCCGTCGATGGCCAGCCCCTGCCGGGAAGGGTCGCTGTCAAACGCCGCCACCAGGAACACCTGGGAGCGCCTGCCCAGGAAGTGGCGGACCAGGGCGGTTCCCAGGTTGCCCACCCCCACCAGCACCGCCCGCACGCCCCGGTCCAGCCCCAGGGCCCGCCTCAGCCGCTGGTTTAGCGCCCGGGTGCGGTAGCCCACCCCCCGGGTGCCGAAGGCGCGGAAGTAGGCGAAGTCCTTGCGGATCTGCTCGGAGCTGAACCCCGTCCGCTGGCTGAGCTCGCCGGAGGACACGATGTCCACTCCGTCCGCCAGCAGGTCCTGGAGCACCCTGAGGTACACCGGCAGCCTCCGCACCACCACCTCGGGCATCCTCACCGGGGCCGACCCCCCCTCAGGCAGTGCGGGCCAGGACGAAGTCGGTGATGGCCGAAAGCGTGGCCCGGCTGGGGATCGCCGGCAGAGCCGAGAGCTCCCGCCGGGCGCGGCCCATGTAGCTCTCGGCCACCTTCCACCCGTAGCGCAGGGAGCCCGACCGCCGCAGAACGTCCAGAACGGCCTCCAGCCCCTGCGCCCCCAGCTCCCTCCGCTCCAGCAACCGGCGCAGGGCCTCCCCCTCAGGGGAGCAGGAGAGCGCGTGGATGACGGGGAGGGTGAAGATCCCCTCCCTCATGTCGGTGCCCACGGCCTTGCCCATCCTGTCGGGGTCGCCGGAGAGGTCGAGGATGTCGTCGACGATCTGAAAGCCCACCCCCAGCGCGAAGCCATAGGCCCCCAGCCGTTCGGCCACCGCCGGCGGGGCCCCGCCCGCCACGGCGCCCAGCCGGCAGCACTCCGACATGAAGCGGGCGGTCTTCCGGCTGATGTGCTCCAGGTACTCCGCCTCGTTCCTGTTTAGGTCGAAGGTCCGGGCCGCCTGCTCCACCTCGGCCTGGCACATGCCCATCACCACCCGGGACAGCGGGCCGAAGGCGGCCTCGCCGCACCGTTCGGTGAGCAGTCCGAACGCCGCGGCGAACAGCAGGTCCCCCGTCAGCACCGAGCTCCTCAGGTCCCACATGGCGTGGACCGTGGGGCGGCCGCGGCGCACCCGCGCCCCGTCCAGGATGTCATCGTGGACCAGGGTAGCCACGTGGAGGAGCTCCACCACCGCCCCCAGAGGGACGGCCCAGGAGGGCCGCCGGGGGCCGAATCGCGCGCAGAGCAGCACCAGCGCGGGCCTGAGCCTCTTGCCGCCGGCCCGCAGGAGGTAGGTGGCCATCTCCCGGCACCGCTCCCCGGATACGTCCAGCGCACGGTACATGAGCTCCTCGGCCTGTTCCAGCTCGTCCTGTATGGAGTGGAAGAGTTCGATGCCTCTGGCCTCGAGGCCCATCCCCTGCCCCGCCCCCCATCCACGCACCCTGGCAATGGTCCTGCCGGAAGCGGCGGGCGCTCCGGCTGCGCTGACCGGCACGGCCCCGGCCCGGCCCCGCGCCCTACAGGGCCGCGCCCCCGGGGCCGGCGCCTGCCGCCCGCGCCCCGCCGCCCCTTTAAGTTCAACGGGCCCGGGGGTTTTCCTGCCCCGCCCGCGGCAGCCGCGGCGCCCGTGGACTCTGCTCCCTAAACGGGCCTGAAGCGTGCGGTGAAGTGCCTCAGGAACGGCGGCTCGTGGGTGAACTCCAGGCCCCTTACCGCCTCGCGGCGGCGGTTGATGCGGCCCAGGGCGTCGGCCACAAGCCCGAGCTGGCTGGAGGTGTAGACCCGCCGGGGCACGGCCAGCCGCATCAGCTCCAGCCGCGGGTAGTCGTGGTCGCCCGTCGCCGGATCCCTCCCCGCCATCACCGTGCCGATCTCCACCGCCCTGACCCCCGCCTCCAGGTAGAGCTCTACGGTCAGGGCCCAGGCGGGGAACCGGTGGCGGGGCAGGTGGGGCAGCATCGCGGCGGCGTCCACGTACACCCCGTGGCCGCCGGGCGGCTGGACGATGGGCACCCCCTCCCCCTCCAGGCGGCGGGCCAGTTCCTCGACCTGCCCTACCCGGTAGGCGAGGTAGCCCTCGTCCACGACCTCCTCCAGCCCCACGGCCATGGCCTCCATGTCCCGGCCTGCCAGGCCGCCGTAGGTGGGGAACCCCTCGAACAGCACCGCCCACTGGCAGGCCTGCCGGTAGAGCTCGGGGTCCCGCATGGCCAAAAACCCGCCGATGTTGCACAGCCCGTCCTTCTTGGCGCTCATGGTGCAGCCGTCGGCGACGGCCATCATGTCCCTGACGATCTCGCCCACGCCGCGGCCCTCCTGGCCCGGCTCCCGCTGCTTGATGAGGTAGGCGTTCTCGGCGAAGCGGCAGGCGTCGAGGAACAGCGGCACGCCGTAGCGGTCGCAGACCTGCCGCACCCCCCTGAGGTTGGAGAGCGACACCGGCTGTCCGCCCGCGCCGTTGCACGTCACGGTGACCATGACCAGGGCCACCGCGTCCCTTCCCGTCTCCCGCAGGAACCGGTCCAGGCGGTCGAGGTCCATGTTGCCCTTAAACGGCGCCCGGAACCCGGCCGCGTACGCCTCTTCCACCACCAGGTCCACGGGCCTGCCCCCCTTGTGGCGGGCGTGGGCCCGGGTGGTGTCGAAGTGGAGGTTGTTGACCACGCACTGGCCGGGCCTGACCAGGCAGGAGAACAGCAGGTTCTCCGCCCCCCGGCCCTGGTGCGTGGGCAGCACGTAGGGAAAGCCCATGACCCGCTCCACCGCCGCCTGGAGCCTGAAGAAGCTGCGGCTGCCGGCATAGGCCTCGTCACCGCACATCAGCGCCGCCCACTGCCGGTCGCTCATGGCCCCCGTGCCCGAGTCGGTCAGAAGGTCTATGTACACGTCCTCGGAGCGCAGGAGGAAGGTGTTGAAGCCGGCGTTGCCGATCGCGACGCGCCGCTCCCGCGGAGAGCGGAGCTCGATCGGCTCGACGACCTTCGCCTTCCAGGGTGGCGGCGCCAGCCGTTCCATCGCGCGCATCGTCGTCGCCCCCCGGCCGCGCACGCATCCGTGGAAATCCGAACCGCGGCGCGGCTGCCCCCGCGGTCTCCCTCCGGGGCGTGGCAGAGTCCCGGCGGTGGAGACGATGCGCGCCATCCGCAAGCGCGGGGCGGAGCCGGTGCTCGTCCTCGACGAGGTTCCCGTCCCGACACCCGGAGTCGGCGAGGTGCTCGTCCAGGTGGAGGCGGCCTCGATCTGCGGCACCGACCTCCACATCCGCCGCTGGGACGAGTGGTCGGCGGAGCGGGTGAAGCCGCCGCCCGAACCTTTACTCGCGCCTTCCTTTTAACATCGCTCATGAATCCAGGGATACTCAAACAACCTTCCTCCGCA
>JAIMBG010000185.1 GCA_023511555.1 Acetobacteraceae bacterium
CCGTCCCCGGCCTCAGCCGCCTCCGCCCTTTCACGCAGGAATCCCCCCGCCCGCCGCGAATACCTCTGCGGGGAGCCAGGCCTCGCAGTAAGCGTCATTCCAGGCAATTCTGAGTTTTCTGCGCTAACTGTCTACCTTATTCTCCTGCTGCCCTCGGTTTCCCCCTGCGTCCTCTTCAAGCCCTGGACTGGGAGGTGGGAACCGGCTGGCCGCTTGAGTCCTGAAGATATTCTTGCTGATGGGGGGGAAACACCCATGGACGAGCGGGTGGCCATCGTGGGGATTGGCTACACCGCCTTTAGACCGCTTACGCCCGAGGTGTCCTTCCGGGAGCTCATCTTCGAGGCCGCCACCAAGGCTTACGCCGACGCGGGCATACACCCCAAGGACGTGGACACCTTCGTCTCCGTGTCGGAAGACTACTCCGAGGGCACCGCCATCTTCGACGAGTACGTCCCCGACCAGCTCGGGGCGGTGCTCAAGCCGGTCCAGACCATAGCCGGCGACGGGCTCACCGGCATAGCCTCCGCGTTCCTGCAGCTCCAGACGGGGTGCTTCGACATCGCCGTGGTCGAGGGCCACTCCAAGGCCTCCAACGTGCTCTATCCCGCCCACATCGAGGCGTTCGCCCTGGACCCGGGGTTCGCCCGGCCTCTGGGCCTCAACCCGCGGTTCGTGGCCGGGCTGGAGATGCGGCGGTACCTGGCCGAGGCGGACCTGTGCGAGGGCGCTGCCGCGGCGGTGGTGGTCAAGAATAGGGGCAACGCGCTGCTCAACCCGGCCGCGGCCTTCCCAGGCCGGCTCACGGTCGAGCAGGTGCTGGCCTCGCCCCCGGTGTCGGAGCCGCTCAAGCAGCTCGACATCGCCCCGGCGGTGGACGGGGCCATAGTGGTGGTGCTGGCCAGGGAGTCGGTGGCCAGGAGGCTCAACCCCTGCCCGGTCTACATACGCGGCATCGGGTGGGCCCAGGACACCCCCGACCTGGACCAGCGCGACTGGTCGCGGGCGGTCTATGCCGAGCTGGCGGCGGCCATGGCGTACAGGATGGCGGGGATAACCCGGCCGGCCGAGGAGATCTGCCTGGCCGAGGTCGACGACGCCTTCTCCTACAAGGAGCTCCAGCACCTCGAGGCCGTGGGCCTGGCGAGGCGCGGAGAGGCCGGCCTGCTCCTGCGCGAGGGGTTCTTCGACCGCGGCGGGCCGCTGCCCGTAAACCCCTCCGGCGGGAGCCTGGGAAACGGCTACCTGTTCGACGCGGCAGGGCTCCGGTCCACGGTGGAGGCCGTCCTCCAACTGCGCGGCCAGGCCGGAGAGCGCCAGGTGAAGGACTGCGAGACCTGCCTGGTGCAGTCCTGGCGGGGCGTGCCCACGGCCGCGGGGGCCGTGGCCGTGCTCAGCAACCTATAGGCGAGGGGAGGCCACGCACATGGGATACAAGAACCGCGTAGCCGTGCTGGGGGCGGGCCTCACCAAGTTCATGCGCCGTGCCCAGGAGACCGGCAAGGAGCTGTGCTTCGAGGCCGCCAGGATGGCCCTGGACTCGGCGGGCCTGGAGCTCAAGGACATGGAAGCGGTGGTCATGTCCACCGCCCCCGACGCCTTTGACGGCGTGCACATGAAGGGCGAGTACCTGGCCGACGGCGCGGGTGGCTTCCGCCGCCCCTACATGCGTTCGTACGTGGGCGGGGGCTCGGGCGTGTTCTCCGTCATCCACGGCTGGTACCACGTGGCGTCGGGCCACTTCGACACCTGCCTGGTGGTGGCGGAGGAGAAGATGTCGCCCTGCATGCCCCACCCCCAGGCCGCGTTCAACGCCATCTACGACCAGTTCACCGAGCGGCCGCTGGGCGTGAACCTCCTGTGGATCTTCGCCCTGGAAATGAACCGCTACATGCAGGTCCACAAGATACCCCTTGAGACCATCTCGCTGGTCAGCGTGAAGAACAAGAAGAACGGGCTGGACCACCCCTGCGCCCAGGCCGGCATCCCCGGGGAGTACACGGTGAAGGACATCATGGACTCCGAGGTGCTGGTGTGGCCGGTGCACCGGCTCATGGTGTCGCCGGTGACCGACGCCGCCGCCGCGGTGGTGCTGGTCTCGGAGCGGGTAGCCAAGCGCATGACCGATAAGCCGGTGTGGGTTGAGGGCGTGGGCTGGCACCTCGACTCCTCCTACTGGACCAACCGCGACCTCTACTACCCCAAGTACGTGGAGTACGCGGCGCGGATGGCCTACCGCATGGCCGTCATCACCGACCCCAGGAAGGAGATACACCTGGCCGAGGTCTACGACCCCTTCGCCTATAAGGAGCTGCACCACATGGAGGGGCTGCTTTTGGCCGACAAGGGCGAGGCCCCCAGGCTCCTGGAGAAGGGCGTGACCCAGCGCGATGGCGACCTGCCCGTGTGCCCCTCGGGCGGGCTCATGGGGGTGGGCAACCCCATCGCCGCGGCCGGGCTCATGAAGGTGGCCGAGGTGTTCTGGCAGCTCAGAGGCGAGGCCGGCGCCCGCCAGGTGTCCCGCCCCGTAAAGCGCGGGCTGGCCCAGGCGTGGGGCGACCTGATGCAGGTCGGGACGGTCGTCGTCCTGGGAGTCTAGGGGGAGGGAAGAGCCGTGTCTCACCATCTTAAGGAGTTTCCGGGGGTCCCCCTCAAGGACAGCGACATCCAGGAGGGCAAAGTCCTCACCACGCGCTGGGAGGTCAAGGCTGAGTACGCCTGGGACACCGGCGTCGCCCTGGGCGAGTTCTTCGCCGGGCTCAAGGACGGCAGAATCCTGGCCCGCCAGTGCGACCGCTGCGGCCGCATCGTGGTGCCGCCCCGGATGTTCTGCGAGTGGTGCCACCGGCCCAACGACCGCTGGGTGGAGGTCAAGGACACCGGCCGGGTCAACACCTTCTCCGTCTCCTTCGTGCTCTGGGACGCCAGCCGGGTCAAGGTGCCCTCGGTGCCGGCGGTGATCGAGATCGACGGCTGCACCCCGGGCGTGGGGTTCATGCACCTCCTGGGGAACGTGGGCACCACCCTGGAGGAGATACTGGCCCGGGTCAAGATAGGCATGCCGGTCAAGGCGGTGTGGAGGCCGGCCTCGGAGCGGACCGGCGCGATTACCGACATCGTGCACTTTGTGCCGAGGGAGGGGTAGGCCGTGGGCGTGACCACGAAGCCCAACCGGCTGGAGAAGATTCGCACCTGGCGGGGCTCGGTGCCGGTCTGGCACCAGTACACCCTGGGCCTGGCGGGCGAGCGGTTCTTCCGGGAGCTGAAGGACCGCGGCCGGCTCATGGCCTCCAGGTGTCCCCGCTGTGGGGCGGCGTACCTCCTGCCCAAGCTCTACTGTCCCGCCTGCTTCGTGGCCTGCGAGGAGTGGGTGGAGATAAAGCCCCGCGGCGTGGTGGACACCTTCACGGTGCTCCATGAGGGCCTGGAGGAGGAGGAGCTCAAGGAGCCGGTGGTGGTGGCGTTCGTCACCTTCCCCGGCGTAAAGGGCGGCCTGGTCCACCGGTTGGGGGAGGTGGGCCGGGACGGGCCGGCCGT
The DNA here is from genome assembly GCA_023511555.1 of Acetobacteraceae bacterium. GTDB lineage: Bacteria > Bacillota > Sulfobacillia > JAIMBG01 > JAIMBG01 > JAIMBG01. Next base: position 3,538 of record JAIMBG010000185.1, read on the forward strand.
CGGCATGGAGGTGGAGATGGTGCTCCGGCCCGAGCGCAGGGGCGGGCTGGACGACATCCTCTACTTCAGGCCGGTGGGGAAGTGAGGGGTTGAGAGGCGGACCGGCGCAGCCCGGCCGGCTCACGGGGCGCGCAGGGGGCCTGGCTGGGCGTGTGGCCGGGGCGACTGGGCGGTATCGGATAGGGGTTGCCGAGGAGGGGGGCCCGCTGGGCCCCCCCGGCACATATTGCGGCTCGTGTGCGGCGCCCCGCTTCCCTTTAGGGGACGTGGGCTGAAGGCGCACCCTGCCGCGGCCTCCGACTTAACCCCGCTGGAAGGCGCTTCGTCACTTCCCCTCAACCACCTTCAGCGCGTACATGGCGGCGGTCGGATCGTTCTTGCCCCCGGACTGGACGGCCAGCGTGTCGTCGTCCAGCCACACGAGCCAGCCTGAACTCCAGGCCCCTCCCGGTGCCGGGTAGGTCCTGTAGCGCCGGAATGAATTGACCCACCCCCCAGAGAACTGACACTCCGATTCCCACACAGAGTCGGAGGTGTCAAGCATTCATGCTGGAGGGTGGGAAGGTGAGACAGATTCATGACCTCGAGGCTCAGGGCCGGTCGATCCGGGGCATAGCCCGGGCGATAGGGGCCTCGCGGAACACGTTCACGGGCGAAAGCTACCGCCTGAGAGAAAAGAAACGCGCCGGGCTGTTCGGCGCCATCCAGCCCCAGCCGGAGGTGGGCAGCCAGACGGAT
>JAIMBG010000186.1 GCA_023511555.1 Acetobacteraceae bacterium
GAGGTGGCCTGGGGGTGGTGGAAGCGTCCACCTCCGTCTATCCCCGCAGCCTGGAGCAATGCTTGAACCTGCTGGGGGAGCGGGGTACGGTGTGTCTGGCCGGGAGGAACCTGGAGACGGTGAGGGTGTGGGAAGTCGAAGGGAGGGTGCCGGCTCCCCGGATCCACGCTGAGGAAGAAGCCGCCTTCTCGGGCCACCTCCGCGTTATCGAAGGGATGGCGCAGGCCGTGCGGGAAGGAGGCACGCCCCCAGTGGGTGGTGATGCAGCGCGCGATGCCCTGGAGCTCGTCCTGGCCCTGAGAATGAGCGCCATGCTGGGGAAGCCGGTGAATCTTCCCTTGTCTCCTGAAGGGGTGGGCCGCGCCCAGGGCCCTACCTCTCCGTAGTGCGACAAGGGGTGGGGACGGGGGGCTCAGAGTGGAGCAGACCTTTCCTGATGCGGTGCCGCAGTTTGACCTGAGGGATCACTGCCGGGCCATTCGAAGCGAGTTGCTGGCTGCGTTCGGCGAGGTGTTGGATGCGGGCCAGTTCATACTGGGGCCGAACGTTTCTGCCTTCGAGGAGGAGATGGCTGCCTATCTCGGGGTAGCGCATACGGTGGCCGTCAATAGCGGCACGGACGCGCTGATCCTGGCCCTGCGCGGGCTGGGGGTGGGAGCCGGGGACGAAGTGGTCACTAGCGCCTTCACCTTTGTTTCACCTGCAGAGGCGGCATCCCTGCTGGGCGCACGGCCGGTGTTCGTAGACATCGAGGCCGACGGGTTTAACCTGGATCCCGGCCGGCTGGAGGCTGCTTTGAGCCCCCGGACCCGGGCCATCGTAGTTGTGCACCTCTTCGGTCAGGCAGCGGACCTGGAACCGGTGCTGGAAATGGCCCGGCTGCACGGAATTGCGGTGGTGGAGGATGCCTGCCAGGCCATAGGGGCCGACTACCGGGGGCGCAAGGTGGCCGCCTGGGGTAGTGCAGGCTGTTTGAGCTTCTTCCCCACCAAGAACCTGGGCGCCTTGGGCGACGGAGGGTTACTGTCTACATCAGACCCTGCGCTGGCCAGCCGAGTGCGAGCGCTGCGGGTCCACGGCAGCGGGCCCAAGTATCATCACCGCATGACGGGATACAACTCTCGGCTGGACGAGCTACAGGCAGCGGTGCTCCGGGTGAAGCTTAAGCACCTCGAAGGGTGGATTGCGCGCAGGATCGAGATCGCAAAGGGGTACGACGAGAGGCTGAGGGCTGCGGGCTTGACGGAGTGGCTGATCCTTCCCGCCCATCGGACGTACGGACGGCACGTCTTTCACCAGTACGCGTTGAGGGTGCTGAGTGGTGTCCGCGATGCCCTGCGGGAGCATCTTGCCAAGAAGGGTATCGGGACTGCTGTTTACTACCCCGTTCCTCTTCACCTTCAGGAGGTCTACCGCGGACTAGGCTACAGGCTGGGGGATCTGCCACGGGCGGAGCGGGCGGCGGCGGAGGTGCTCTGCCTGCCTATGTTCCCGGAGCTCCGGCCCGAGCAGCAGGACCGGGTGGTGGAGGAGATTGCGGGGTTCTTCAAAACGAGACGAGAGGGCAGTCGCCACTCTGGTAGCTGTTACCTGCAACAGCCTCGCGAAGCCCGAGGGCAATCGGCTCTTCCGAGAGGCCCGCTCGGTGCATAGCACGCTGGGAATGCCGGTTCTGCTGCTGGGCGTAGCCATGTCGAGGAGGCTGCCCGGACCCGAGGTTGAGGGCGTTCGCATAACGAGGGTGAGGGTGCCTGATTGGGCGGCAGCGGTCAGGAGGTGGGGGCTGCAGCTAGAGGCGCGTCTTGCCAGATCCGGCGACCAGGCGGGTTGGAGGCGGATAATGTGCGGGTTGGTTCGACGCTTTCGGAGGCGGTGTGTGCGCGCCGCTGTGACGTTGGTTCTCGTGGCGACCCTGAGGTCCCTGGTCGCTAGCGGTCGCGGGCCCTGGCTGATACATGCGCATGAAGCTGATCTGGTCTTGATCCTTTGGTTGGCGTGCAAGTTTCTTCGCCGCGCGCGGTTCCTGCCCGACGTGAACCTGGCCCTCAGGTACGCGGCCCACAGGCAGGGTGGCTGCCTGGAGGTGGCGCCTGGCATGAGACTTTATGAAGAGCCGTCCCTTCGGGTGGACGGGCCAGACCTGCTGGACCAGGAAGTGATCCGCATGGTACCTGAAGGGGTTGGAAGCCTCGTCGACTTGGGTTGCGGCACCGGGGCTGTGGTCAACCATTTCTTCGCTCGCGGGCTGCGGACTCTCGGCGTTGACATAAGTCGCCTCGCCCTGAGCAAAGTCCAGGGGCGCACTGTGGTAGCGGATGTGGCTGCCGTGCCCGTGGAGGAACGGTTCGATGTGGTAGTGCTGAGCCGCGTACTAGAGCATCTCGACGCTCTCACCTTTCGGGGTTGCCTGCGGGAAGCTGGTCGCCTGGCCTCGCGGTACATCATCGTGGCCTCACCCCTGCGGGAGAGACTGTCACTGGGACAGACACGGTGCGTGTGGTGCGGGCGGCTATTTCACGCCAGCAATCATCTGAGAAGGGTTGATCCTGGTGCGGCGGCACGTGCGCTGGCTCCTGCGTTCCAATGGAAAGAACTGAGGACTGTAGGTCGAACGGTCCGGCACTATCCTGCGGTTCTCTGGATGTTGCGGACGACGGTTCTGGGGATCTGGCCGCGTGACATCGCCAGGCCCTGCCCCTTTTGCGGCAGCGTGCAGGCCGTGCACGCCGAGCGGGAGTACCATGCCCTGTCCTCCGCTATCGACCGGCAAGCTCTGAGATGGCGCCGGCGAAGGGTTCGTGCGACGCACTTTGTCCTGCTCCTCGAGCGAAAGGTATAGACGATGGCGGACATCCTGATGCTGGTTCGCAACAACTGCAGGAATGACGCGCGGGTGCTGAAGGAGGCGCTGAGCCTTCAGCGCGCAGGCCATCGGGTGCGGATACTGGCCGTGATGGACCGCTCTTGTACGCTGGCCGACGAGTATGTGCTTGGGATTAGGGTACATCGTATCAGAGTCCGCTCCCCCGTGCCTGAGTTTCTGCAGTGGCTCAAGAGAGTCCAGGAGCGGTCAGTGTTCTACTGGCTCTGGCGCCTGGTCAACCGGATAGTGAAAGTACTGGGACGGTGCGTGGTGGTGGTGGGTAGCGCGCCCTTGCGCTTGGCGGTTTGGGTTCTGTGGTGCGCGATGAGGCCGTCGGCCCACATGCGGCGGCTTGGCGGTCGGGGTAGCCACCCTATCGGTGGATGGGTGTGGGGATGGGTACGGCGACACCTGTACTTTCTTCGGGAGATGCGCTTCCTTCGGGCAGCCGGAAGGCGTTTGGGGCGCTTCACCAGGGTTGCATTGAGGCGCACGGTGCGGGCGGGGAGGGCTGTGCTGGGGCGGTTTCGGCGGCCCTTGCGCCGGCTGGTGCGCAGGTGGGTTTCGCGGGCCGTGCGCAGCCGCGTCGGCCGGTGGGGCAGGCTAGCCCTCCGCAGTATGCGGCGCGCCATCAGCCGGCGAACGCGATACCTCGTTTGGCTGTTGGCACGCAAGCGACGATCATTATCTAAGATAAAGCTGGTTCGGCGGGCAGGATCCCGGTGGCTGTTTGCCATTGCTCGGAGGACCCTTGTTCCGCTGGCACGCCCTCTCTTCTCGCTATCGTACTACGTTGCTGCATCGTTGTGGATCCTCAGGCATCCTGCCCAGATATACCACTGTCATGACCTCAATACCCTGTGGGTCGGCTACGTGGCAGCCAAGCTGACAGGGGGCAAGTTCCTCTACGACAGCCACGAAATCAACCTGGACCGGGCGAGACTCGGCCGTATGCCGCTCGAGCAAGCCTTGGGCAGGGTATGGGAGGGGTTCCTGATCCGGCGATCCGCCGCCGTCGTGGTGGCAGGTGACATGGCAGCCGACGTACTAGCCAGCCGGTATAGGATCCCTCGTCCCGCTGTCGTCATGAACCTTGCACCCATTGCTGCCCGGCCAGCCCCTGGTGCGTGGCGGGCTGAGCATGAGCGGGTCTTTTCAGACAGACGCTTCAAGGTCCTGTACTTAGGAGGGGTGACGTGGTTTCGTGGGCTGGAGCAAACGTTGGGTGCGATAGCGACACTTGACGAAGGTTTCCTGTTTATAGCGATGGGATCGGCCCACCCCAAGTTCCTGACCACGCTGTTGCAGTTGGCGCGGGAGCTGGGGGTGGAATCCCGGGTGTCACTTCTGGAGCC
>JAIMBG010000011.1 GCA_023511555.1 Acetobacteraceae bacterium
TGGGGTCTGCTGTGATCGAGGTCTCACCTGGTTACGACCCGGATCTGCTGCGCGAGGTGCTGCTCGGCGTGAGCGCGCTGCGCCAGGTTGACCCAGGACAGGATAGCATCCTGTCCCGCGAGGTCATAAGCGTCCCCATCCTCACCACGGACCTGGACGGGTACGAATGGGTAGGCCTAGATTTCTTGCAGGCCGTCGAAACCGGGTTGCGGGGCAGGCCGTGCAAGCGCAGTTCCTTCTCCTTTTCTATCCCACCACGGGAAAGGAGTGCAGCGTCTACCTGCGCCGGTCCGACGGCGCGTGGCTCAAGGCAGTGGTGACGTATGACGCCGAGCGCCTCCGGCGCTGGCGAGAGAAGCTTCGCGACGACATGGGGGCCCACGACTGAGGGTTGTCCTGAACCTGTGGACTGCACGTGGGGACGGAGAAGGCACGGGGTCAATGGGCTCAAGACGGGGGCTTGGGGATCAGCCCCCTGGGCTGTGATGGCCAACAGGGGCTCAGTCCAACTGCCTGTGACCAGGTGTTAGGTCGACGGCCTAGCCTTTCGCCTGCCGCCCCCCTCAGTCAGCGTCGGGCTGCCCGGGTTGCGGCGCGGCCGAACTGGACCACGGCGATGCCGGCGACCGCCGCGTCCACGGCCAGGAGGATCCCCGTCGCCGGCAGCAGGAACCGCCAGCCGATGGCCACCTTCACCACCCCCAGCATGAGGGGAAGGATGGCCAGTATCGACACCACCAGCGTCACGCTCTGGGCGGCCCTGACGCTCTGGGACCTCAGGGATATCAGCACTCCGGAGGACACGGCAAAGAGCGTAACCGCGAGGGACGTGGCCAGCAGGGCAAACCAGGCCGGCCCCGAGTAGCTAAAGGGGACGTTCCCTCCGTGGTTGAGGAGCCAGACGTTGAGCGCCACGGCGCTGGCCAGGGCGCTGGCGGCCACCGTCCCGTAGGACTGTATCACCACCGCCAGGCACTTGCCGAAAAACAGCGCGCCGACGCCCAGCGGCGTCGCCATTAGCGACTCCAGGGTCTTGCGCTCCCGCTCCCCGGCAAAGGAGCTGGCGGTCTGAGCGAAGGCGGACATCAGGGGCAGGAGAAGGAACATGATCGACAGCATCAGGCTCTCCTGCAGCCAGCCGGGGGCCTGGAAGTACGGGATGAGCACGCCGAACACCCCCACCTGGGCCAGCATCGCCAGGGCCTGAGGGCGGCGCGCGCCGGGCGCCCAGAAGACCTCGGCGAGCTCCTTTCGGCACACCAGCCACACGTCTCTCACCCCAGACCCCCCTCCGTGACTGAGAGATAGAGTTGCTCCAGCCCCAGCCCGGGGCGGACCACCTCGACCACCTCCGCCCCCGAGTCCTGCAGCGACCTCATCACCGGCTCCAGGTCCCTGTCCGGCTCGAAGACGAACTCGGTCACCGTGGCTGAGAAAACCAGGTCCACCGCGCCAGCGGCGCGTGCCATCCCCTCGGCGTGCCCGCGGTCGAGGGGCCCGCAGCGCACCCGTATGCCTGCGGCCTGGCGGAGCTCGTCGGGGTCGATCCGCTTCACCACCTCTCCCCGCCGCAGGATTGCCGCCTCGTCGCACAGGCGCTCCGCCTCCGCCATATTGTGGGTAGTGATGAGCACCGTCACCCGCTCCTCGGCCACCAGCCGGGCGATGACCCCGCGGATCTCCCAGGCGGCTGCCGGGTCAAGGCCGGAAGTGGGTTCGTCCAGGAAGATGAGCTCTGGGCGGTGTAGCAGGGCCCGAGCCAGCGTGAGCCGCTGCTTGAGCCCGCGGGAGAGTGCCCCGGCCGGGTCACCGGCTCTGTCGGCCAGTCCCACGGCGGCCAGGAGGGCGTCTATCCGTGGTCCCACCTCCCTCGCCGGCAGCCGGTAGACCCGGGCGAAGAACTCCAGGTTGGAGCGGCAGCTCAGGTTCTCGTAAAGGCCGGGGTGCTCCAGCACGAACCCCGCCCGCCGCCGGATCTCCCGCGCGTTGCGCACCGGGTCCAACCCCAGCACCCGCACCCTGCCTTCGCTGGGGGGCAGGAGACCCAGGCAGACCCTGACAAAGGTTGATTTGCCGGCACCGTTAGGGCCCAGCAGGCCGAACACGCTGGCCCGCCGTGCCTCCAGGCTCACGTCACGCAAGGCCGCCAGGTCGCCGAACCGCACCGTGAGCCCCTGTGCCTGGATGGCGATCTCATCCTGCACCGCTGCCACTCCCCTCGCCTGATAGCCCCCGGGATCGCATGACCTGCTTCCAGTACTCGGAAAGGCCCTGCTGCGGGCCGCTCATCTCCTGGCAGGCCTCGAAGTACCAGTGCCGGATCTGGTCGCTGTCGAGGTGTCTGGTGGAAATGAACGGCCTGGTGGTGGAAAAGTCGTTCCAGTCCCTGGCATGGATCTGCACCCCGAGGCGGCGGCAGTGCTCGTGTATGGGGCTGCCGGGAAAGGGCGTGCACATGGCGTACACGACCACCGCCCGGTACCGTTCGCGCAGTCGGCGGCCGAACTCGATGGTCCGGCGTATGGTGTCCGGGGTGTCGCTGTAATGTCCGATCATCAGGGAGCAAAGCGGCATGATGCCTGCGTCGGCGGCATGGCGTACCACGCTCTCGGCATCCTCCAGCGATATCCGCTTGTTTATCTGCCGGCTGACCAATTCATCGCCCGTTTCGATACCGAGTTGGATGGCGATACACCCCGCCGAGGCCAGCATGTCCAACAGATCCGGGGTCAGGGCATCGACCCTGGAGTAGCAGGACCAGCAAAGACCCACAAGGGCCTTCTTCGCCAGCCTGCAGAACCGCTCCAGCCGAGGTCGGTCCCAGGTGAAGGTGTCGTCGAGAACGCAGAAGACCCGCTGACCGTGGCGCCGGCACCAGTAATAGGCCTCGGACACCAGCCGCTCGGCCGAGTGGACGCGGTAGCGGGCGCCGTGCATCGGGGGCGAAAGGCAAAACAGGCACCGGCCCGGGCATCCGCGGCTGCTCAGCACCGTGAGTGGGCAGGTGTATTCTCCCCCGTCGACCAGGTCCAGGGCGGGCAGGGGCAGCCCGTCAAGCCTTTGGATAAAGGGGCGCTTCTGGTTCGCCCTTACCGTCCCATCGGCGTTCCTGAAGGCCACGCCGCGGATGGCACCTGCGGGCGGCCACCCATACTCCAGGTGACAGAGCAGCTCGACCAGCGTCGCCTCACCCTCGTGGGTGACGACGTAGTCCACCCCGTCATCAGAGAGCAGGCTTTCTGGCCTGAAGGTGGCGTGGGGGCCGCCAGCCACCACCTTGGCTCCGCAGGCCTGTTTCACCAGGATTGCCACGTCCCTGGCCTCGGCCACGGACTCGGTATACACCGTCAGGCCCACGACATGGGGACGGTAGGCGGTCAGAAGACTCGTGAAGTCGTGCCGCGTCAGGTCGGCAGTCATTAGATCAAGGCACTGCACTTCATGGCCGTGAAGCCGGGCTAGTGCCGCCAGGTAAAGCAACCCCAGGGGTGGTGACGAGTAGCCCTCGGCCCAGACCACCCTGTCCCGGCGAGCGGTGCTACAGCAAACTAGCAACAGCCTCATCTCTATTCTCCAATCGCCGGCCAGGCTCCTGCCTGGCCGCCTCAAACCGGCATCTGCGTCAGAGCATTGATGATCCGATCCTGGATAGCCTGGCAGTTGGGGGCCCGGCTCTCAAAGCGGCCGGTGGCGGCGTAGGTGATGGCGCGGCACCCCCCGGCGCAAAAGTGGCGAAAGTCGCAATCCCGGCAGTCCTCCTGGTCGTCTATGGTCAGCCTGCCGTAGGTCTTCCTGGACCGCTCGTGGATTGCGGCCAGCGGCTCCCGTCCTATATTGCCCAGCGCCAGCTCAGACCGGTGCAGGGCAGCACAGGGGTAGACCGTTCCGTGTAAACTGCGGTTTGCGCCGCTGAGGGGTGAAGCGTTGGTGGCACTGGCGGTAGTCTGAGCGTTGTCGGGGAGAACACCCAGGCGGACCACTGCGGCGAGTTCCTTCCGCTCTGCTGTAAAGGAGGAGATTCATGCCATCCATTGAATTTATAGCCATATAACGGACAAGAGGCGGTGACCTTGCTTTGACGGCCGGACTTTCACTCGAGGTGGTCGACAGCGCGGCCAGGCTCGATCCGCAGGAGTGGGACGCGCTGGTGGAACAGGCCAGGTCTCCCCTGTTTTACAGGCACGGGTGGCTCACGGCCTACGAGGAGGCGGCGCCCGAGGAGATCGCCGGCTTCCACTACCTGCTGCTGCGCCAGCCGGACGGGGGGCTGGGGGCGGGCCTCCCCTCCTACCTCGTGACCTCCAGCCCCTTTTGGGGCGGGTACGCCATTGAGTCCGGCTTCAGCGACCCCCTGTTCTCCCTGCCCATGCTGGTGAGCCCGTGCTGGTACGCCTTCCACACCGTGCTCTGCAGCGTCCTCCCCCTGGACCAGGCCCTGCCGCTGCTGCTGGAGGCCCTCGAGGGCCTGGCCCGGGGACGCGGTACACCGCTCCTGGCCTTCCCCAGCGTGCCCGAGGGGCACCCGCTGCTGCCCGCGCTCCTGCAGCGCGGGTTTTTGGCCGCCTGCATAGACGCTGGACACGTCTGCCCCCAGGGCCGGCTGTCACCCGGCTTCGACCTCAAAGCGTTCCTGGGTCTCATTGAAGGCAGCGAGCGCCACGACATGGTCCGCCGGGTCCGCCGTTCTCTGGAGGCGGGGGCCCGCTTCTCGCTGGAGCTTGGGCCCCACCTGGTTGACGCCTTCGTGGCGCTCACCGACGCCACCTGCCGCAAGCACGGCATCCAGCCGCTGTACACCACCTCCCTGATCGACAGCCTCCGCCGCCACCTCTCCTCTTACCTATTCTTCGCCAACCTGCAGGCCGAAGGGCGGCTGCTGGGAGGCTTTCTGGGCTTCAAGGAACGAGACCTCCTCTACCTCTGGTGCGGCGGCATCGACATCGACCAGCTCCCCCGCTTCAGCACCTACGTCGTGACCTTCTACCACACGCTCCAGTGGGCGATGGAGTCCGGGTGCCGCGTCATCGACATGGGCCGCGGCAACCACAAGTTTAAGATGAAGCACGGCTTCAGGCCGCTTCGCCTGTATCTCTGCCTTAAGGCCCTAGACCCGTCGGTGAGCGGCCGGCTGCCCGAGTTCATGGCCCGGCTGGAGGCGGGACTGGGCGTGCCCTCCACCCTGGAACACCTGGAAGCACGGTATGGAACGTTCGCCACCGCATTCTATGCCCCCCGGCCCGGCCCGGGCCAGCCCTACTAGCAGGGACCGGGCATCGGGGGATGGGGGCGTGGGTGACAACGCCGGTCCCAAGCTGTCCCCCCGCCGGCAGCCCTGGCGCGCTGGACCGCGCCTGAGCAGGGCGGAGGGGCCAGGCCCCAAGCCCCCGGGGCCAGCTCAGGAGTTCAGGAGTGATGCGGGATGAGCCAGGAGCCGCGCATGTCCCTCCCGACGGGTCGCAAGAGGCCCCGGCCGCGGTACGTGCTCCTCGACAACCCCGTGCTGCGGGCCCTTTGTCTCTCCATGGCGATCATGAACATAGGTTACGCCATCATCATCCCCGTGCTGCCCGTCTATTCCGACCGGTACCACACCCCGGCCGCCGTCCTGGGCCTGATGTTCACCGGCTTCGCTTTGGGCCGCGCCCTGGTCCAGGTGGCTGGCGGGGCGCTGGTGGGGCGCTGGGGCGACCGGCTCGTGGGCACCCTGGCGGTGGGGCTGATCGCCCTGCCCACCCTGTGCCTGGCCTTCGCGGTGCACCCGGCGGCACTGCTGGCCAGCCGCGTGGTCTGGGGGACGCTCGAGGGCCTGGCCATACCCGCCATCTACTCCCTGGTGGCCCGCTGCGAAAAGGTTGAGAGGCAGGGGGAGGCCATGGGGGCCTTCGGGGCTTCAGCCGTGGCCGGCATGGCCCTGGGGCCGGTGGTGGGCGCCTACGCGCTCATGGCCGGTGGCATCGCCCTGACGTTTTCCATCGGGGCGGCGGTCCACCTCGCCGCCGCGGCCATGCTGTTCCACGCCGCCCGGCCCCAGGCCCTCCGCCCCGCCCCTCAGGCCCCAGGTGAGGCCGCCACGGTGGGGAGGGGATGGGGGGACGAGACCCCTGGGGCAATCCAGTCCTCGCCCCCGCGCGCCTGGTGGCGCCCGGCCGCCTGGGCCGCGGCGGCGGAGGGCCTGGGGGCGGCTGTCGCGCTGGGCTGCGTCGACCTGGCCAACAACCTGGCTTACGGCATGGTGGAGCCGGTCCTCCCGCTCCAGCTCAGTCGCCTGGGGTACAGCCCCCGCGACGTGTCCCTGGTCTTCACCCTGGGGCTCGCCGTCTTTGCCGTGGGCTCCCTGGGGCTGGGCCGCCTCTGCGACCGCGCCCACCCCGTCAGGCTGCTCGGCGGCACGCTGGCCGCGGCGGCCTGCGCCGTGGCAACCCTCTCCCTCGCCCAGGCGCTCTGGACCGTCTTCCTGGTCTTCGGCGGGTTCATGGTCACCCAGTGCCTGATCTACATCCTCGCCCGCAAGCTGGTCCGGGAGATGTACTCCGAGGAACGGGCCCGCGCCCGCGCCTTCGGCCTGTTCGGCACGCTGTCCGACCTGGGGTTCATCGTGGGCCCGGCGGTCGGCAGCCTGACGTTCAGCGCTGCCCGGGAGGGCGTGTTCTGGGCGTTCGGGGCCGCCATGCTGCCCTTCCTCGCGGCCGTGTGGGCCGCGGGGCGGCTGTACCGGGAACGGAGGGGCCTCCGGCGCTGATGCACCGCTGCGATGCGGAAGGAGGCAGGCTCCTGGCATCTGGCGCTTACAGCCACCGCACCGAGGCGGGCGGGGTCCGTAGCCGAGGAGCGTCCCGGTGGAGGCTACCCCCGGTAAGGGGCTGGCGTCCAGGGCGAGCTGGCCGACGGCTTCAAGGCCGGGGGCTTCGAGGTTTGCCACCAGGCTGAAGCGCCCGTAAGACAGAAACGCGTCCCGGACGCCTCGCGCGCCGCAGGACCTGCAGAGGCGGGTGCGCCGCGCCCAGGGCATGGTATACCTGACCACCGCCGACGCCACCGGCGGCCGCCTCTTCCCCCTTCCCCAGTGGGCAGTGAACCTGCGCCGGCACCTGCCGCGCGGCCAAGGGCGCCAGGCAACCTCGCCGCTTCACCTCCAGCCACCCGCCGCACGGTCCCTGGGCCCGTGCCCTGCCGAACCCGGAGGCCCGGCAGCGAACCCAGCCGCCGTGCCCCGGACTCTCCGCCGCCGCGCTTCACCGGCCTCTCCGCGCCCGGCCTCCGCTGCCCTCTCGGGCCCGCCGCATACCGCCGCCTCCCCGCCCCCACGTGAACCCGCCCCACCCCCGCCCTCGAGCCGCTCCGCGCTCAGACCGCCGCGTGCCTCCGCCGGAGGAACGCCGGTATCTCCAGGTCCTCGCTGAGGATGGGCCCCAGCTCCAGCTCCGCCGGCTGCAGCACCGCCGCGTGGGGCCGGGCCTTGCCGTCGAACCCCGTAGCGATCACGGTCACCCGCACCTCGTCCCCCAGCGTCTCGTCGATGACGGCCCCGAAGATGATGTTGGCGTCGGGGTCTGCGGCCTGGGCGATGATCTCCGCCGCCTCGTTGGCCTCAAACAGGCCCAGGTCGAGGCCCCCGGTGATGTTGAACAGCACCCCCCTGGCGCCCTGGATGGAGGTCTCCAGCAGCGGGCTGGAGATGGCCGCCCGGGCCGCGGCCGCAGCGCGCCCCTCGCCCGAGGCCACGCCCACCCCCATGAGCGCCGTCCCCGTCTGGGACATGATGGTGCGCACGTCGGCGAAGTCCAGGTTGATGAGTCCCGGCACGGTGACCAGGTCGGAGATGCCCTGCACCGCCTGGCGCAGCACGTCGTCGGCCACCCGGAAGGCCTCGATCAGCGGGGTCTTCTTGTCCACCACCTGGAGCAGCCGGTCGTTGGGGATGGTGATCAGCGTGTCCACCTTCTCCCGCAGCGCCGCCAGGCCCTTCTCCGCCACCTGGCAGCGGCGGCGCCCCTCGAAGGTGAAGGGGCGGGTCACCACCCCCACGGTGAGCGCCCCCTTCTCCCGGGCGAGCTCGGCCACCACCGGGGCAGCCCCGGTCCCGGTTCCGCCGCCCATGCCGGCGGTGACGAAGACCATGTCGGCACCCGCGACCGCCCTCTCCAGGAGCTCCCGGCTCTCCTCCGCAGCCCTCTTGCCCACCTCGGGGTCGGCCCCGGCCCCCAGCCCGCCGGTGAGCTGCGCCCCTATCTGGACGCGGTCCGTAGCCCGGGAAAGCGACAGCGCCTGAAGGTCGGTGTTCACCGCCACGAACTCGACGCCCTTGATCCCCGCTGCCACCATGCGGTTTACGGCGTTGTTGCCGCCCCCGCCCACGCCCACCACCTTGATGATCGACGTCTGGTCGAGGTCCAGGTCAAGGTCCAGCACTTCCACCCCTCCTCGTCTTTGGCCCCCCGGCGGGCCCAGGGGCCCCCGGCGCCCCTTTCCCACCATCCGCACCGCCGCCTCAAATCATCTCCTTGAGCCAGGCCGCAAGGCGCGACAGCGCCGACCTCGCCCCACTTGTGCGGCCCCCCGCCGCCGCCTCGCCGCGGGCCCGGGCGGCGTAGCGCAGCAGCCCCACCCCGGTGGAGAACGCCGGGTTGCCCACTATGTCGTCCAGCCCGCAGACCTCCTCCGGGACGCCCAGCCGGACGGGCAGGCCCAGCTCGGCCGCGCCCACGTCGGTGAGCCCCCGAAGCTGCGCCGCGCCCCCCGTCACCACCACCCCCCCGGGGATGAGGCCGGGAAACCCGGACCGCTTTATCTCCCGCCCCACCAGGGAGAAGATCTCCTGCACCCGGGGGTAGATGATCTCGGCCAGCACCCTCTCCGACACCTGCCTGGGCTCCTGCCCCGCCAGGCTGGGGATGTCCACCATCGCCGCCTCGCTGGCCAGCTCCGCCCTGGCCAGCCCGCGCTCCACCTTGATCTTCTCCGCCTGGGGGATGGGGGTGCGCAGCCCCACCGCCACGTCGCCGGTAATGTGCTCGCCCCCCACCGGCAGAGTGGAGGTGAAGAACAGGGAGCCCCCGGAGAACACGGCCAGGTCGCAGGTCCCGCCGCCAAGGTCCATCACCACCGCCCCCAGGTCCTTCTCCGCCGGGAGCAGGACCGCCTCGGCGGAGGCCAGGGAGGAGACGACCACCTCCTCCACCTCCAGGCCGGCCCGGTAGACGCTGCGCAGCAGGTTCTGGATGGAGGTGATCGACCCGGTGACGATGTGGGCCTCCACCTCCAGCCTCACCCCCAGCATCCCCACCGGGTCGCGGATGCCGTCGTTGCCGTCCACCACGAACTGGCGGGGTATGACGTGGACTATCTCCCTGTCCGGCGGAATGCTCACCACCCGTGCCGCCTCCATGACCCTCTCCACGTCCTGGGCGGTTATCTCCCTGTCCTCCCTCGCCACCGCCACCACGCCGCGGTTGTTGGTCGAGCCGAGGTGGCTGCCCGCGATGGCCACGTATGCCGAGCGTATCCGGGCCCCGGCCATCCTCTCCGCCTTCTCCACCGCCTCGGCCACCGCCCTCACCGTGGCCTCGATGTCCACCACCACACCCTTGCGGATGCCGCGAGAGGCGCTGGTCCCTACACCCACCACGCTGGTCCGCCCGTCCTCCAGGGGCTCGCCCACCACGGCGGCCACCTTGGTGGTCCCCACGTCAACGCCCAGGATCAGGTTCCGCCTGCCCAACCCCTTCCACCCCCTCCACCCGCGCTAGGCCCGGCCTGCCCGCTCACCTTTTTCACCGGCCAGCGGGGCAGAAGCTGCCGCCTGATCCTCCCCAGGTTCTGGAAGATGCGGTAGCCCAGCGCGAAGACGGCCGCGTAGTAGAGCTCCACGCCCAGCCTGTCCCCCACGTAGGTGAGGGCGGCCGCTATAAGGCTGTTGCCCAGAAGCCCCGTCACGAACACCCAGCCCTCAAACTCCCCGTCCAGTGCCGCCCGGGCGCCTCCCAGCACGGCATCCACCGCCGCCAGAACCGCCACCGAGAGGTAGCGGGCATACACCAGGGGCAGGTCCAGAGGCAGGACGAACCCCAGGACCAGCCCCATCACCAGTCCGGCCGCACCCCACCACACTACCCGCCACCCCCCTTCGGCCGGGCGTACCGGTATACCAGGCTCCCCTGATAGGCGGGAAGGTGCACCTCCGCCTCCCGGGACACCCGAACCTGAATGCCCCACAGCGCCAGGCTGTCGACCACCCCGCCCCTGAGCCTCAGCGCCGACTCCAGGGTGGCGGGATCGCCGATGGCCAGCACCTCCAGGGGGGGCGCGGTACGGGTCCCGTTGATGGAGATCGTCGGCCCTGAGCACCTTATCTCGCTGACCCCCACCAGCCTCTGGCCGTTGATCGCCATGGCCTCGGCCCCCGCCGCCGCCAGCTCGTTGACCACCCGCAGCACGTCGTCGTCGTGCAGGATAAAGAGGTTGGGGTCCTCTCCCGGCTGGCGCGGGCTGCCGCTGTCGTCCAGGATCACCCTGACCCCCGGCCCCGCCACCGGCACCAGCCCGGCCGCCATGCGGGCCCGGTCAAGCTCCGCCCTGAGCCAGCCCGCCTCGGCCCCCGCCGACCGGGAAAGGTCGCTGCGGAGCTGGGCCACCTCCTCCCGCAGCTTGTCCCTCTCTTCCTCAAGCTTATAGAGCATCGAGGTGAGGTCCTCAAGGCGCTGATAGGGAAGCACCCGCACCACCTGGCGCTGGGTCTTGACCTGAAGTGAGAGCATCAGCCCTAGAAAGAGACAGACCAGCAGCAGGGCCCACCGCCCCCGCCTTACGTCAGCCGGCCACCTCACGGCCCCACCCCCCAACCCTCTCAGGCCCGAACCCGACGAAGATCGGCCCCCAGCCGGCGCAGCTTGAGCTCGAAGTCCTGGTACCCCCGGTCGAGGTGCTCCACCCGCTCCACCACCGTGGACCCCTCGGCCACGAGCCCGGCGATCACCAGGGCGGCGCAGTTGCGGAGGTCGGTAGCCTCCAGCGTGGCGCCCGAGAGCCTGGGCACCCCCCGCACCACCGCGGTGCGGCCGTCAACGCGGATGTCGGCCCCCATTCGCCTGAGCTCCTCAGCCTGCGTAAACCGGTTCTCAAACACCGTCTCCGTTATGACGCTGGTGCCCTCGGCCCCGCACATCAACGCCATCATCTGGGGCTGGACGTCGGTGGGCAGCCCGGGGTAGGGCAGGGTCTTAAAGTCCACCGCCCTGGGCCGGCAGCGGCACACGACGCGGAGCCCCCCCGCCTCCTCCTCCACCACCGCCCCCGCCTCACGCAGCTTCGACGCCACCGCCTGGACGTGCTGAGGGATGACGTCCTTGAGCGTGACCTCGCCGCGGGTAGCCACCGCCGCGATCATCAGCGTGCACGCCTCGATGCGGTCGGGGATGACCCGGTGCTCCGCCCCGTGGAGGCCGGCCACGCCCTCGACCCTCACGGTGTGGGTGCCCGCCCCTCTCACCCGGGCGCCCATGGAGTTGAGGAACATCTCCAGATCCACGATCTCCGGCTCCCGGGCGGCGTTGCGGATCACGGTGAGGCCCTGGGCCAGCACCGCCGCCATGATCAGGTTCTCCGTCGCCCCCACGCTGGGGAAGTCGAGGTCCACCTCCGCCCCCCTGAGCCCAGCAGGGGCCTCGGCGTAAATGTAGCCGTGCCGCTCGGTTATCCTGGCCCCCAGCCGTTCCAGCCCTCTGAGGTGGTAGTCGATGGGCCGGGGCCCGATAGCACATCCCCCGGGATGGGACATCTTCACCCGGCCTACTCGGGCCAGCAGCGGACCCATGAGGAAGATGGACGACCGGACCTCCCTCATGAGCCGATCGGGGATTTCGCAGCCGCTGACCTCCCTGGCCTGGACGGTTATCAACCTGCCCTCTCCTGCGGGGTCCCCCTGGGTCTCCACCTCCACTCCCAACCCGCGCAGGATGGCGGCCATCACCTCCACGTCCCGCAGACGCGGGGTACCTGCCACGCGGCAGCGCTCCGGCGTGAGCACCGTGGCAGCCAGGATCGGCAGGACGGCGTTCTTGGCGCCGTTTACCCGCACGGTACCGCGAAGCCGGGCCCCGCCTCGCACCAGCAGTTTTTCCAACCCAGGTCACCTCCGGGAGGCCTGGCGGAAGCGCAGGGCGGCTAGCCGCCCACCACCCTGATCTCCAGCTCCAGGTCCACCCCGAACCGAATCGACACCGCGCGCCTCACCCGTTCGATGAGGGTCAGCACATCACGGGCGGACGCGGCCCCCACGTTGACGATGAAGTTGGCGTGCGTCGCCGACACCAGGGCGCCCCCCTCCCGCAGCCCCTTGCAGCCCGCCTGTTCTATGAGCCAGCCGGCGGGCCGCTCCGGCGACGGGTTGCGGAAGACGCAGCCGGCGCTGGGCTCAGGGGGCTGGGAGCGGCGTCTCTGCTCCAGCCCCTCCCTGATCCGCCGACGCAGCTCGACCGGGTCGCCGCCGGGGGCGAGCTCCAGCCGCGCCTCCACCACCAGGGCGCCGGAGTCCACAAGCGCGCTCCCCCGGTACCTTAGCCCCAGCCGCTCCGGACCCACGTCCTCCAGCCGACCGTCGGGGAAGAGCACCCGGGCTCCGGTGAGCACGTCTGCGATGGCCCGGCCGTGGGCTCCGGCATTCATCACCACCGCCCCCCCCACGCTCCCGGGGATGCCCGCGAGCTCCTCCGCGCCGCAAAGCCCGCGGTCGGCGGCCAGCCGGACCAGACGAGCCAGCGGAAAGCCCCCGCCGGCCCGGACGGCCGCCCCCTCGAACCTCACCCAGCTCAGGCCGGGGGCGGTCTTAACCACCAGGCCCCGCACGCCCTCGTCCCTCACCAGGAGGTTGGTCCCGGCGCCCAGCACATAGCAGGGCCAGCCTCGCCTCCGGGCGAAATCGAGCCCCGTCTGGGCGTCGGCCTCGTCGCGGGGCAGAAAGAACAGGTCCGCCGGCCCTCCTATCCGCAGCGACGTATGCCGCCGCAGGCTCTCCCCGACCCGCACCTCGCCCCGGACCATCCTACGTAGGTCGGCCGCCAGCGGTGACAGGTCAGGCGCACGCGGCATCAGCCGTCACCCGCCCCCTCCCCGGGCCCCCCTGCCTCGAGCCGCCGCAGGAGATCGCGGCCCACCGTCCACACGTTGCCTGCCCCCAGGGTGAGCACCAGGTCTCCCGGCCTGAGCCTCTGGGCGAGGAAACCCGCCACTTCGGCCCTGTCGGGCACAAAGTGGACCGCGGGCGCCCCAGCCTTCTCCGCCGCCTCCGCCACCAGGCGGGCGCTGACGCCGGGGATGGGCGCCTCCCCCGCCGGGTAGACGTCGGTCACCACCAGGAGGTCGGCCCAGCTCAGCGCCGCCCCCAGCTCCCGGTGGAGCTGGCGGGTGCGGGTGTAGCGGTGGGGCTGAAACACGCACACCAGCCGGCCCTCGGCCACGGAGCGGGCCACCCGCAGCGTGGCCGCCATCTCGGTGGGGTGGTGGCCGTAGTCGTCCACCACCCATACCCCGGCGGCCCTCCCCACCGTCTCGAACCTTCGCCTCACCCCGCCGAAGCCCCCCAGCGCCCGGGCTGCAGGGCCGAAGGGGAACCCCAGCGAGGCGGTGAGGGCCAGCGCCCCCAGAGCATTGGAGACGTTGTGGACCCCCGGCACGGAAAGCCTCACCTCGCCCAGTTCCTCCCCGCGGCGCAGCACCCGAAAGCGAGAGGCCAGGCCGTGTACGCGGAGGTCGGCCGCCACAAAGTCTGGCTCGCCCGAAAGCCCGTAGGTGACGACGCCGGGCCTCTCCTCCGCCATCCGCCTCAGCCGGGGGTCGTCGCGGCACACCACCCGCACCCCTGAACAAGCCGCGTCGAGGAACTGCTCGAACGCCCTGACCATGTTGGCCATGGAGCCATAGCACTCCAGGTGGTCGTCTTCCACGTTGGTGATGAGCACGGAGTGGGGCTTAAGCCTCACGAAGCCGCCGTCGCTCTCGTCCACCTCCGCCACCAGATACTCCCCCGACCCCACCCGGGTGTTGCCCCCGAACTCCCTGACCTCCCCGCCCACCAGCACCGTGGGGTCCGCCCCCGAGGCCAGGAGCGCCAGGCCCACCATGGCGGTGGTGGTGGTCTTGCCGTGGCTGCCCGCCACCCCCACGCCGCGGTGGGACGCCATGAGGCGCGCCAGCATGTCCATCCGTGGCACAACCGGAATCCCCAGCTCCCTGGCCCTCTTCACCTCGGGATTGCCGGGGGG
Source organism: Acetobacteraceae bacterium (assembly GCA_023511555.1). GTDB lineage: Bacteria > Bacillota > Sulfobacillia > JAIMBG01 > JAIMBG01 > JAIMBG01. Next base: position 14,256 of record JAIMBG010000011.1, read on the forward strand.
CACCGCGGACGAGACCACCACCGTCCCGGCGCCCTCCACGTGGCGCGCGGCGTGCCCCTCGAAGACCTGAGCCCCCTCCCTCTCCAGGGCCCGGGTGGTCTCCGAGGGGTTGGCGTCGGACCCCGAGACCTGGCACCCCCGGGCCATCAGCACCCGGGCAATGGCGCTCATCCCCGCCCCCCCGATGCCCACCAGGTGGTAGCGTCCCGGCCCGGCCACCGACACCCTCTCACCCTCCCTTCGACCGAAGGCCCCCTGCCGCCCTTCCCTGCCGTCTTCCCCAGGGCCGCCTGCTTGTCCTCCGCCGAGCGCTTCCGGGCTTCCCCGCCGCCTATGCTCCGCCGCCCCGCGCCACTCCCCCTGCCGCCTTCCGCCGCGGGCCCCCGCCGGCCAGCCTCGCCCTCAGCCTGCTGCCGGGGACGACCTGAGGCGCCCCAGCTCCCCGAGGCGCGAAACGATCTCATCCAGGGCCTGGGGCCGGCCCAGCCCCCGGCTGGCCCTGGCCATGGCCTGAAGGCGCTTGGGGTCGTCCATCAGCCCCTCCAGCTCCCGCAGGAGCCTCTCGGGCCCGAGCTCGTGCTCGGCTATCACCACCGCCGCCCCCCGCCGCGCGAGCTGCAGCGCGTTCTTGACCTGGTGGTTGTACGCCACGTGGGGCGACGGCACCAGAACCGCCGGAAGACCCCGGGCGGTGATCTCCGCCAGGGCCATGGCGCCGGCCCGGCACACCACCAGGTCGGCGGCGGCCAGGGCGTCCTCCAGGTTGTAAAGATAGGGCTCAACCCTAATCTTGCCAGGTCTTTGCTGGGCTATACCCGCTTTTGCCATTCCCCCCAGGTCGGTCAGCGCCGCCCGGTGGTGCATCCGGCCGGTGACGTAAACCACCTGTAGCCCGGGGCGCCGGGCCAAGTACGGAAGGGCGCCCACCATGGCGCGGTTCAGGCTCTCGGCCCCCCGGCTCCCGCCGAAGACCACCAGGGTGAAGCCGCGGGGGTCCAGCCCCAGCCGCGGGGCCGCCTCCTCCCGGCGGGCCTCCAGCACCTCGGGCCTGACGGGGTTGCCGGTGACGCGGGCGCGGGCCCAGGGTGGAAGGTAGCGCCTGGCCTCCTCGCAGGGGAGGAAGGCCTCGGCCCCCAGCCCCGACAGCACCCGGTTGGCCCACCCCGGCACCACGTTCTGTTCCTGGACCGCCGCGGGGATCCCCAGGAGCCGGGCGGCCAGCACTACAGGCAGGCTCACGTAGCCCCCCGTGCCCACCACCAGCCGCGGCCTGAGCCGGCGCAGGAGCCCCAGGCTCTCCACCGCCCCCCGGACCAGCGCCGCCCCGCCCCCGAGCGCAGCCAGCGGCGACTTTCCTACCACCCCCCGGGCGGTGATGGTGGCGAACCTGAGCCCCGCACGGGGGACGATGTCGGCCTCCAGCCCCCTGCGGGTGCCCACGTACACCGCCTCCACGCCGGGGAAGCGGCGGGCCAGGGCCCGGGCTATGGCCAGGGCCGGATAGATGTGGCCCCCCGTCCCCCCGCCCGACACCACCACCCTCACCCACGCCACCCCCCAGCCAGCCGCGCCACCGGCCCCAGCCGGCGCCCCGGCCCTCCCGCTGCCGGCTCGGCCCCGGGGCCCGCCCGGTCTAGACCCCCTGAAGCCCCCGTGAAGCCGACAGCAGCATACCCACCCCGGTAAGGGTAACCAAAAGCGACGACCCGCCGAAACTCAGAAAAGGGAGAGGGATACCGGTAATGGGTAACACCGAGGTTATCACTGCGATGTTGATCAGCGCCTGAAGGGAGATCATGGTGGTGATGCCCATGGCCAGAAGGCTGGAGAAGCGGTCGGGGGGGGCCACCGCCGCCCGATAGCCCCTCCAGGCGAAGACCAGGAACAGCCCCAGGACCACGATCGCGCCCACGAACCCCAGCTCCTCCCCCACGATGGCGAAGATGAAGTCGGTGTGCTGCTCGGGAAGGTAGAAGAACTTCTGGCGGCTCTGTCCCAGCCCCACCCCCAGGAGCCCTCCCGACCCCAGGGCGTAAAGCGCTTGGATGATGTGGTATCCCGACCCCTGAGGGTCCGCCCAGGGGTTGAGGAAGGCAAGGAACCTCTCCCGGCGGTAGGTTTCGCCCATGACCGCCCAGGCCATCGCGGGAGCCGAGGCCAGCCCCAGGAGCCCCAGGTGCAGCAGGCTGGCCCCGCCCCCGAACAGCATCAGGAAGGCGGTGCCCGCCAGACATACCGCCGTGCCCAGGTCGGGCTGGCTCAGGATAAGCATGAAGCATAGGGCGAGCATGGCCAGCGGCGGCACAAGCCCGCGCACCAGCCGGCGGGCCCCCTCCTCGCCCCTGCGGGCCAGAAAGTCCGCCAGATAGAGCACAAACGCCAGCTTCATCGCCTCCGAGGGCTGAAAGCTCAGGCTGCCCCAGCCCAGCCAGCGCCGGGAGCCGTGGGCTACCTGCCCCACCCCGGGGATGAGCACCAGCACCAGGGCGACGAGGGTGGCGACGAACGCCGGACGGCACAGCACCTGCAGCCGCCGGGTGTCGATGCGGCTCATGACCATCATGGAGACGAGCCCCAGGGAGGCCCATATCGCCTGGCGCTTGAGGAAGTAGAAGCTGTCCTGGTACTCGACCAGGGCGCGGACGGCGCTGGAGCTATAGACCATCACCACCCCCAGCGAGAGCAGCGCCCCCACCGCAAACACCAGGGTGCCGTCCACCGGCCTTCTCACGCCGCCCCCCTCCCTCCGGCCTACCCGGCCCAGCCCCACCAGCCCGCCCCCAAAAGCCCCACCGCCGCCAGCGCCACGCCCGCGGCCCAGAACGCCCGCACCACCCTCGCCTCCGGCCAGCCCCCCAGTTCGAAGTGGTGGTGAAGAGGGCTCATGCGGAAGAGGCGCCGGCCGAAGGCCTGAAAGGCCAGGACCTGAAGCATGACGGAGAGCGCCTCCACCACCAGCACCCCGCCTACGATCGGAAGCAGCAGCTCCGTCCCGGTGAGCACCGCCACCGCCCCCAGCCCCCCGCCCAGGGCCAGCGACCCCGTGTCGCCCATGAACATCCGCGCGGGGTGGCGGTTGTAGGGGAGGAAGCCGGCGCAACCCCCGGCCGCGGCCAGCGAGAACAGCGCCAGCTCCGTCCGGCCGGCCCACATGGCCAGCACGGCATAGGCGGCATACGCCACCAGGGCCACGCCGGCGAGCAGCCCATCCAGGCCGTCGGTGAGGTTGGCGGCGTTGGCCGCGCCCATCAGCACCAGGACGACGAACCCCACGTACAGCGGCCCCAGGTCGAGGGCAAGGCGGCAGAACGGCAGCGCCACCCGCCCCTCCCCGCCCAGCGGCCCCATGACCAGGGCCGAGAGCACGAGGCCCAGCACGACCTGCCCCAGGATCTTGTAGCGCGCCCTCAGCCCCAGCGGCCGCCGGCGCACCACCTTGATGAAGTCGTCCAGAAACCCCAGAAGGGCGAACCCCACGGTGACCAGCAGCACCCCCAGCAGGTAGAGGTTCCGGGGAGCCACCGCCAGGCTGGAGACAAGGATGCCCACCAAGAACACCAGGCCGCCCATGGTAGGGGTGCCCTGCTTGCCCAGGTGGCGGGCGGGGCCGTCGCTCCTCACCCGCTGGCCGAGGCGCAGCCGGCTCAGGATGGGGAGGGCCACAGGCCCCAGGGCCAGGGACACCAGGAGCGAGAGGCCAAAGGCCGCCGCCGCCGCACCCCAGCTCACCGCTCCTCTTCCCCCCTCCGGCCCCCTCCGGGGGCCCGATCCGGGCCGCCTCCCCCGCCTGCGGCAGGGGCAGGGCCGAAGCCCTCCAGCCCCGCCACGATGGCCTCCATGCCCAGGGCCCGCGAGCCCTTGACCAGCACGGTGTCCTCCGGCCTCAGCACCCCGCGCAGCAGGCTGAGTGCCCCGGGGTTGTCGTCCGCCTCCAGCACCGCGTACGCCGGCAGGCCCGCCGCCCTGGCCTCTTCGGCGATCATCCTCGCCCGGGGGCCAACCGTCACCAAAAGGCCCACCCCCGCCGCCACGGCCGCCCGGCCCACCTCCCGGTGGCCCTCGACTTCGAAGCTGCCCAGCTCCAGCATGTCCCCCAGCACCGCCACCCGCCGCCCCCCCGCCACTTCGGCCAGGATGCAGAGCGCCGCCCGGACCGAGGCGGGGCTGGCGTTGTAGCAGTCGGCCAGGATGGTGAGGCCCGGCCTCTCCAGCACCTGCATACGGAACTCCCCGGGCTCGGCCTCCGCCAGGCCCCGGCCCACCTCCCCGGGCTCGACCCCCAGGGCCAGGCCCACCGCCGCGGCCGCCAGGGCATTCATCACCTGGTGCCTCCCGGGGAGCGGAAGCGACACCGGCGCCCTTCCCCACGGGGAGGCCAGCACGAATGTCGACCCCTCCAAGCCCCTGGAGGCCAGCGCCTCGGCGGTGACCTCCGCCCCCGGTTCCAGCCCGAACCAGAGCACCCGGGCAGCCGTTTCCCTCCCCAGGCCCCGGCACCAGGTGTCGTCTGAGTTCAGCACCGCCGTGCCGCCGTGGGGCAGGGCGGAGAGCAGTTCGCCCTTGGCCTGGGCTACGGCCTCCAGGCTGCCCAGCCGCTCCAGGTGGGTGGGCCCCACGTTGGTCACCACCCCCACCCGGGGCCGGGCCAGCCCGGCCAGGTAAGCGATCTCCCCCCGGCCGCGCATCCCCATCTCCAGAACCGCCGCCTGGTGGTCCCGCCTCAACCGCAGCAGCGTAAGCGGCAGGCCCACCTCGGTGTTGTAGTTGCCCTCGGTCTTGAGAGTCCGATAGCGCCGGGCCAGGACCGCCGCTGCCATGTCCTTGGTGGTGGTCTTGCCCACGCTCCCGGTCACGGCCACTACCAGGGGCTCGAACCGGGTGCGGTGAAAGGCCGAGAGCCGGCCCAGCGCGGCCAGGGTGTCGTCCACCAGCACCACCGCCCGCCCCGCCTCCAGCGGGACGGGATCCCCGGGCGGAGGGAGCGGCCAGCGGGAGACCAGCGCCCCCGCTGCCCCCCGCTCAAACGCCTGGCCCACGAAGCGGTGGCCGTCGGTGCGGCTCCCCGCCAGCGCGCAGAACAGGTCCCCGGGCTGCACCCGCCGGCTGTCTACCTCCACGCCGAACATCGGCACCCGGGGGCGCCCCAGGACGAGGCAGCCTCCGACCGCGCGGGCCACCTGCCCGGCCGTAAACAGCGGCACCCGGCACGTCTCCAGCCGCCTCACCCCCCTCCGGCCGCCTCGCGCCGGGCCAGGGCCTCCCTGGCCACCTCCCGGTCGGAGAACGGGACCACCCGGTCGCGGAATATCTGGTAGGGCTCGTGGCCCTTGCCCGCCACCACCACCAGGTCGCCGGGGAGCGCCTCGGCCACCGCCTCGCCTATCGCCTGGGCCCGATCCGGAACCATCCGGTACCGGCCCGGCGCCGCGCCGGCCTCCCTGATCCCCGCCTCGATCTCCCTCATGATGGCCTCGGGCTCCTCGCCCCTGGGATTGTCGGAGGTCACCACCACCAGGTCAGCCAGCTCTGCGGCCAGGCGGCCCATCACCGGCCGCTTGCCGCGGTCGCGGTCGCCGCCGCAGCCGAAGACCACGATGACCCGCCCCCGGCCGACCTCTCGGGCGGTGTGGAGCAGGTTCTCCAGCCCGTCGGGGGTGTGGGCGAAGTCTACCAGCACCGTGACCCCATCGGAGCTGGTGCCCACCCGCTCCAGCCTCCCCGGCACGCCCTGGAGCTGGCCCAGGCCGCGGGCCGCCACCTCCAGCGGTACGCCCTCCAGAACGCCCACCGCCAGCGCGGCCAGGGCGTTGAGCACGTTGTAGCGGCCCGTGAGCTTGAGCCGCACCGGCACGGAGCCGACGGGGGTCTGGGCCAGGAACTCCGCCCCCTCCGCCCCCACCCTGACCTCCTGGGCCCGCACCTCCGCGCCCTCGCCGAGGCCGTAGGTGAGCACCGGGACCTGGCACAGGCCCATCAGCCGCCGCCCCGCAGGGTCGTCCCGGTTCACCACCGCCGCCTTAAGCCCCGCCTTCTCCGGCCCGCCCGGCGACCCGCCCCCGCCCAGGCCCAAAAACAGCGCCGCCTTGGCCTGGAAGTATGCCTCCTCCGTGCCGTGGTAGTCCAGGTGGTCGCGGGTCAGGTTGGTGAAGACCGCCAGGTCGAACCGGCACCCCGCCACCCGCTTCTGGTGCAGGGCGTGCGAGGACGCCTCCAGGACCGCGTAGTCCAGCCCCTGCTGAACCATGGCGTGGAGCAGCCGCTGGAGCTCCACCGGCTCGGGGGTGGTGTGGGTGACCGGCAGCCTCTCCTGGCCCAGCCAGTTGGCCACCGTCCCCAAAAGCCCCGAGGGGCGGCCGGCCGCCTCCAGCAGGGAGCGGATGAGGTACGTGGTGGTGGTCTTGCCGTTGGTGCCCGTCACGCCCACCAGCCTCAGCCTGGCGGACGGGAAGTCGAAGAACCTGTCGGCCAGGTGCGAGGCGGCAAGGCGCGCGTCCGGGACCCTCACGGCCCACGCCCCCGCCTCGCGCACCGGGGAGAGCGCCTCGGCCCTTTCGCCCACCACCCCCACCGCCCCCCGGGCCAGGGCCTGGGGGATGAAGCTGTGGCCGTCACGGGCGTAACCGGTTATGGCGATGAAGAGGTGCCCGGGCTCCACCCGGCGGGAGTCGCAGGTCAGCCCCACCACCTCAGCCCTGGCAGGGCCGGCGCCCTCCCAGCGATCCAGCGCCTTGAGCAGCTCTTCGACCTTCACCCCGCGGCTTCCCCCCGTCCCGGCCGGCGGCTTCCTCCTGCCCCGGTAGGTTTTATGTTTAAGTCTTATGTCAACCACGTTCACCCCGGGACTTCGCTGCCCTGCCGCCTGACTCCTTCTGGCCCCGAGGCGCGCCGCCGAGGCCGGTCATCGCCGACCCTCCGCCGGTGGCGGGCCACCGTCGGCGGCCACACCTAGCCGCCCTGCTGGAACCTCACCGTGACCACCGAGCCGGCCCGAAGCCTGGTCCCCGGCGGCGGGGACTGGGACACGGCCCGCCCCATCCCCTCCAGCAGGGCCCGGAGCCCCACCATGCCCAGCACCTCGGCCGCCTCCCGGCGCGTGCGCCCCCTGAGGTCGGGCACCGTCACCTCCTGGGCGGCGAGGTTGACCGGGCTGCCCTCCGGCGCCAGGTAGGCCACCACCACCGTGCCGGCCGGTACCTGGGCCCCGGGCGGCGGAACCTGCCGCGCCACCTGGTCGCCTTCTCCCTCGACCCGTCCCTCCAACCCCGCGGTGTGAAGCAGGCCCATGGCCTCCTCCACGCCCAGGTTGAGCAGGCAGGGAACCACTGCCTGGGCCGGGGCCGCCGGCGCCGGCGGGCGGGAGGCCGCGGGCCGGGGCGGGGCGTCGAGGTATCGCAGGCCGTCCTCGAGCAGGGCCGCCGCCACCGGCGCAGCCACGACCCCGCCGTAGTATGACCCCTTGGGCTCCTCCAGCATCACCAGCACCGATATCCGGGGGTCCTCCGCCGGCGCGAAGCCGAAGAAGTAGCCCAGGTAGCGGCCCGAGACCACCTGCCCCCCCACCACCTTCTGGGCGGTTCCGGTCTTGCCCGCCACCTGGTAGTCGCGAAGCTGAGCCCGCCGCCCCGTGCCGGTCTCCACCACCTGGACCATAGCCTCCACCAGCTCCGAGGCCGTCTCGGCAGAGACCACCTGCCTGAGCTTCTTGGGCGGAAAGGTCTTGACCACCCGGCCCGATTCGTCCCTCAGCTCTTGGGCTACTTGCGGCACCATCAGCCAGCCGCCGTTGACGAGGGAGGTGAGCGCGTTCAAGAGCTGCAGCGGGGTGACGCACAGCGTCTGGCCGAACGCCATGCAGGCCATGTCGACGGGGCGGACGTCCTCCAGGGGAGGGAAGATGCCCGCCGCTTCGCCGGGGAGGTCGATGCCGGTAGGCTCCAGCAGGTTGAACACCCCCATGTAGCGGTAGAAGCGGTCGGGCCGAATCTTCAGCCCCACCCGGACGAAGCCAACGTTGCAGGAGTACGTTATGATGCCGGCCAGGGAGAGGCTGCCGTGGCCGCCCACGCAGTGGATCACCGCCCCCGGCACCTGGATGGCCCCGCCGCAACTGAAGTGGTCGCCCCAGGTGATCACGCCCTCCTCCAGGGCGCACGCGGCGGTGATGGGTTTGAACGTGGAGCCGGCGGGGAAGGCGTCGGAGATGGCGGGGTTGCGCCACGTCGAGGGCGGATAGCGGTCATAGACATTGGGGTCGTACGCGGGCCGGCCGGCCATGGCCAGCACCCGTCCTGTCTTGGGGTCCATCGCTACGACCACGCCCCGCATCGCGCCGGTCGCGGCCATGGCCTTGTCCAGCTCCCGCTCGGCCACGAACTGCAGCACCTCGTCTATGGTCAGGACCAGGTCGAGCCCGGGCTGGGGCGGCTCGTAGTGGTGCACGGCCTGGGGAAGCTCGTGACCCCTGGCGTCATACTCCACCACTATCCGGCCCGGCGTGCCGCGGAGCTCCCGGTCGTACGACACCTCCACCCCCTCGAGGCCCTGACTGTCAATGCCGGCGAACCCCAGGAGGTGGCAGGCAAGGGTGCCCTTGGGGTAAAACCGCTGGCTCTCCTGGGTCAGCCCCACCCCGGGGAGGTCCAGCCTCCGCACCGCTTCGGCCTCCCCATCCGAGACCTTGCGCTTTATCCAGACGAAGGCGGTGCGTTCAGCCAGCCTGTCCTCGACCTCCCGGGGGTCCATCCCCAGGGCCTGGGACAGCGCCTGGGCCACCGCCTTCCTGTCCCCAACCTCCGGAGGCAGCGCGTAGACCGAGTCCACGTTGACGCTGATGGCCAGCTCCCGACCCTGCCGGTCGTATATGGTCCCGCGGCGGGGCTGGACCGGGATGTCCCTCAGCCTGGTGTCCAGGGCCCTGCGCCGAAGCTCCTCGCCGTGAACCAACTGGATCCAGGCCACCCGGACCACCAGCAGGGCCACCGCTGCCAGGGTCACGAGCAGCAGCGGGAAGATGCGCCTGCGCAGGCCTGCACCCACGGGTGCCACCGGACGCCCTCCCTCCCGTCCCGGCCCGCGGCGCCGTCCCCGCCTGCCCCCGCTAGTTCTGGGGCAGGGGATGGGCCTCGGCGTGCCTCAGGCCCGGGAGCCAGCGGGCCAACGCCGCCCAAAGCCCCGTCGGGCCTCCCCCCTCCGCCGGGGCCTCGCCTGCCGCAGCGGCCGCGTCAACAGGAGGCGCCAGGGCCTGGCCCGGCGCCGCCGGTTGCAGCGCGGACGCCATGGCCACCCGGCCCACCGCCCACCCTGGCGAGGGTCCCGCCCCGCCCAAGGGGGTCACCCCGCCGCCCTCGCCCAGGGCCAGCGCCGGGGGCGGACCGGACCGGCCGGCAAACCCCGGGCCGGGGGTGCCGAGCGCCAGCCGGCCGCCGGCCACCTCGGCCACCCGGGCCACCGAACCCAGCCGCGCCGCCTCCAGCTCCAGCCGCTCCCCTTCCCGCTCCAGGGCCAGCAGCTCGCTGCGCAGTTGCTCGAGGTGATAGCCCCGGGCGGCTATGGCCGCGTAGCCCGCGCACACGGCCAGGCCCAGGGCCACCGCCAGCAGGGCCAGGCCGAGGAACCGAGTCAGGGAAAGGCCCCCCGCCCCGGCCCCCGCCCCCCGCCGCCCGCGAGCCGCGGAGCGGCGGTACACGGCCCTCCATCCAACGTCCGGCCGGCAGATGCGACCCTGGGCCACTATCAAGGCTATTCACCCCTTCCGAACCCTAGAACCCGCGTACGACGCTGCTCCTTCAGCCTGCCCGCAGTCCGCCGGTGCGAAGCGGCTCTTCGCCGGGCGGGCCATCCGTCACCCCGGGCTGCTGCCCGCCATGGACTCCAGCCTCTCCGCCGCCCGCAGTTTCGCCGAGCGAGCGCGGGGGTTCTCCTCCACCTCCCTCGCCGAGGGCCGGATGGGCCTGGGGGTAAGCACCCTCAACCGGGCCCGGGCCCCACAGGCGCACACCGGCAGCCCCGGGGGGCAGCGGCAGCCTCCCGCCGCCCTCAGAAACGCCCGCTTGACCAGCCGGTCTTCCAGGGAGTGAAACGAGATGACCGCCACCCTCCCACCCGGCCGCAGGACGTCGAGCGCCGCATCGAGGCCTGCCTCCAGCGACTCCAGCTCCCGGTTGGTCGCGATCCTGAGCGCCTGAAAGGTCCGGCGCGCCGGGTGCGGCCCGCGGCGCCGGGCCGCGGCGGGGATCGCCTGCCCTACCACCTCCGCCAGCCGCGAGGTGGTGGCGATGGGGCCGAAACGGCGGGCCCGCACCAGGAATCGGGCGATCCTGCCGGCCCACCGTTCCTCCCCATAGCGCCATATCAGGTCCCTGAGCTCCTCCGCGGGAAGCCGGTTCACCAGATCGGCCGCCGTGGGGCCGCGCGTCCTGTCGTACCTCATGTCGAGCGGGCCGTCCCTCTGGAAGCTGAAGCCCCTCTCCGGGTCGTCGAACTGGTGGCTGGAGACCCCCAGGTCCAGCAACACCCCGTCCGGCGGCCCCAGCCCCCGTTCCCGGAGGATCCGCCCCATGTCGGCGTAGTCCCCGTGCACCAGCACCACCCGGCACCCGGCGCCCTCCAGCCGCCTCCGGGCGGTCTCGAGAGCCCCGGCGTCCCGGTCTATCCCCAGCACCGTCCCCCCCGGGGCGGCCCGGGCCAGGGCCAGGGCGTGGCCGCCCTCCCCCACCGTCCCGTCCAGGTAGAACCCGCCCGGCCGGGGCCGGAGCGCCTCCAGGACCTCCAGAAGAAGAACGGGCACGTGACCCGGAGCCACGCCGATCAGCTCCTCGCCAATCGCCGCCGGCCTAGATCCCCAGGTCGACGATCTTTTCGGCGATGGCCTCGGGGGACAGCCCGGCGTTGTATGCCTGCCAGCGCTCCCGGCTCCAGATCTCCACCCTGCTCACGACCCCGATGACCACGGCCTCTTCCTTTATCTCGGCGTACTCCCGGAGCGGGGCAGGGAGCAGCACCCTGCCCTGACGGTCGAAGGTGCACTCGGTGGCGCCGGAGGAGAAGAACCGCACGAACGCACGGGCGGCCGCGTCGGGGCGGGTGGCCAGGAGCTCCCGCAGCTTCCCCTCCACGACCTCCCACTCCCGAGCGGAATAGGCCCAGAGGCAGTTGTCCAGGCCTCGGGTGATGATGAACCGCTCCCCCAGGGCCTCGCGGAACCGGGGCGGGATCACCAGGCGCCCCTTTTCGTCTATGGAATACTCGTGCTGCCCCCGGAACACCCCGCCACCACCCCGTCCGCAATCTAGTGACACCAATCCCCACTTTTCCCCACGGTAGTGTCCCTATTCGCCGCCACGGGGTGAAATCCTTCCGGGATGCAAAAAAAATTCGCGGGGAACGGCCGGGGGCGTTAAGGCAGAGGGAACGGGGTGGGCGCTATCCCGCTGCAGGCTTCCGGATGCGTCACGGCAGGAGGTCCCTCCACGCCGGCCCCGGACGCCAGCGCCCGGACCGACGCCCCGGCCCGGCCGCCGCGCATGGGGTGGATCACCTGGACCGGACGTAGTCTACGGCCGCAAGCATTGCGGCGACCTGAACCACCGTGGCCTCCCGGATCGGCGTGGGATGATAGGGAACCTCCCGGCGAATCCGCTCCTCCTCCTCCACGAGCCACCTCAAGGCCCGGTCCTTCACCCGCGCCAGGCGTTCCGCCTCCTCATCGGGGAGCCGCCTCAGCCTTCCCTCAATTACCCGCAGGAATACCCCGACTTGCAGCAACCAACTCACCCTGTGCATGAAGCGGCGGTCCAACGCTTCGGCACGGGTGGCCGGCCTGGAGTACTCGGCCTCCTGGCCGATGCACCGTTCTCTGGCGCGCAGCGTGTCAAGAAGCCTCCGCATCGTGCGGCGGTGCGCCTCAACGTAGGCGGGCGAGAGCCAGGGGGCCGCGTCCTGTACCAGCCGGTCCAGGAAGGCATAGTGCTCCCGGCAGGCTTCGACCTCCTCCAGGGCAATGTCCCTGCGGGTGGGGCCCGCCGGGGCGGTGTCGAATCCGCCCGTGGGAACGAAATAGGGGAGTTCGGTGACGAGGACGAAGGCGCCGCACCGCTCGCGGGCATACTCCTCGGCCGACATCCCCTCGCCTACCAGATCCGCCGGGTCGCCGTCATGGTAGGCCGCGAAGTACTCGTAGACCTCGGCGATCGCTGTCCACTTGTAGATGGCCCGATCGATCTCACGGGCCAGGGCATGCTGCGGTTCCCCCAGATGCAAAGGCAGCCCGGCCTGCTGCGGGATGCACTGCAGCACGGGGTGCAATCGGGGGGCGGGGTCCATCAGCCAGTAGTGGACGCCACTGAGGTTGGAGTTGTGCAAGGAGAAGAACACCTGAGGCCGAACCCGGTCGATCAGCTCAGCCAGCGCCCTGCTTTCGGGGGTCGGCCGGTCGTGCGTCAGCGTCCGGTACCGCACCGGGAAGCTCCATTCCGGCTGGTCGGTCGCCGGCTGGCGGAAGTACCCCAGGGCATATGAAAGGAGCGAATCCGGCCTCCGGAAGAAGGAGTGATTCAGCCGGGCAGCGTCGGGGTCCAGGCAGACGATCATGTACCAGGTGCACCCCAGCGCCTCCCGCAGCTCCCTCGACCTGGCCAGGCACCAGGCGAGCCAGTCGAGCGCTACCGCCCCTGCTGCCTCGTTGGAGTGGGGAAACCCGATGGCCAAAACCCTGAGCCCCCCCTCCCCGATCTGCACCACGGGCACGGTCTCTCCGCGTCGGGTGCAGCACAGGGGGTAGACCCTCGCGTCGGGGCATTGCCGGGCCAGGGCAGAGACCGAGGCGAGGACCTCGTCCACCGTAGGGTAGGCCGTCCTCTCGGGCGGTTCCCGCAAGAGAAGCTTGAGTCTCGCTACCTCAGACCCGTGGTTCATGCGTGCCCCTCATAGAACTTCCAAGATCTTTCGGCAGACCTTGCGGTATATGTCGCAGTGGACGGGGTCCATGCGATAGATGTCGCCCGTCTTGGCCTCCAGGTGCCCGGCACATAGCCCCCCGCAAGGGCCTTCCAGCGGGCAACCGCGGCAGTCGTCCGCGTAGATCCGCATGACGTAGTGGCGGTAAAGGTCGCTGTGGAGCAACTTGTCCAGCTCATCGATGTGGCCCAGCAGGGGTGCAGACATGCGGCAACTGTAAATCTCCCCCGACGGCTCAATGTTGACCTGGTTGCCGCAGCCGGCGCAGGAGTTCTTGTAGAAAAGCTGGTCCTCGAACTCGATGTTCCGGGTCGCCACCAGCTTGGCCACCGGGTTGTACCAGTAGCCGCGCAGCCGCACCCCCTGCTCCCGGCCGTAACTCCACAGCCGGAACAGGTAGTCGGCGATCTCGTCAGTGGAGAGGGCCCGATGGGCGGCGAGTTCCTCGTCGCATACCACCAAGAACAGAGCAATGGTGGTTATCCCGTGGCTCTTCGCGTAGTCGACCAGCGAGAGCCCGTGATCCTGGTAGTTCTGGCGGCCCAGCACCGAGTTCAGCCGGACCTCGACGCCGTGGCGACGCATAGTACGGATGGATCCGTCGACGATGTCGAACACCCTTCCGCCGCCCTTCTTGCGGCGGGTGAGTTCGCCCGCCTCCCCCGGCATGTCGATGCTTGCATTGACGACCATTCGGCGCTGGGCCATCTTCCCGGCCAATTCGTCGGGGACTCTGGTGCAGTTGGTAGTCATGTGGTAGACGATGTCGACCCCGTACGGCTCCCCGTTCTGAAAGTGGTCAAGAATGAAAGCCACGGTCTGGGGGTTGAGCAGCGGCTCCTTGCCGATGAATTTCACCAGAAGGCGGTTGCGGCCGTTTACCTTCTGCAGCTCGACGAGGCGCTCCAGTATGTGCTGGGCTCGGTCCGGGCTCATCATCCGGTCGCCGCGCCCCGCCATTTCACGGCGGGTCTGGGAACGGCGGTCGGCGTTGTCCGCAAAGCAGTACGGGCAGTCAAAGTCACAGATGTCCGATACGCTCAGCTCGACCTCGCAGAGGTAGTAGCCGGTGGGCACCAGCTCCGCCCTGCGCCTCAGCCACTCGTGCACCCTCTCCCGTTCGTTGCAGGACTCCTCGACCAGATATGACAGCCGCCGCAACTCCTGCAGCGTCTGCCACGCTTCAGGCCCATGGTGAGGGAGCACGTCCTCGGGCGGCCGCGGCACAGCGAAGAGGTCAAGGATTCCTACCGCTTCCCTGTCGAGGGCGCGGAGGTTCCCAAACAGGGAGTGGTAGCAAGTGTAGCCCTGGCGGCTGGGGATCACCTGCACATGAGGAGAACGCACGAGACAACTAGGCAATGCCTCTACCCCCTTAACAGAGTCTCGCCCGCAGTTCACGCGCTCGGGCGCCCGAACGGCCCGCGGCGCACGACTTCCCCGACACGATGCAGCCCGCGCGCCTTCCGCGGACGCCATCCGAATCCATCCCTGCCCCTGCCCCTCTCCCCACGAACCTCTTAAGGCGGATCCCTCCCCTCATAAGTCGCCTTGATGTTCCGTTGGCAACTATCGCGTTGCTACTTATTCAGTTCCATTTAAGGACATCGATATCCTTCATCTCGTCCGCCAGCCGGCGGCCTGCCCACCCTGATCGGCCCCAACACCCCACGCGAGCCCAAAGAGTCGTTCTCCAGGACCCTCTTGACTCACACCCAACTGGGGGCAGTGTAAAGTTTCAGTAGGGGACTGAGGTCGGGGGACAGAAGTAGAGACCTCACGAAGTGCCACGTAGAGCACCCATCCCCACCACAAGGGAGGTGAGGTCTCCGTGGATAGGGTACGACGCGTGGCTGGGATACTCCTGCAACTGGTGGATGTGGTCGAGGCACTGGTGTGTCAACGCCGGGACAGAATTGATCCACTGGCGCCGGTTGGGAGTTGACCCACCCCCCTGCCTCGGGCTACGGTAGAGAGGTCTGATCCGTCTGGGTGACCACCTCCGGCTGGGGCTGGATGGCGCCGAACAGCCCGGCGCGTTTCTTTTCTCTCAGGCGGTAGCTTTCGCCCCTGATGTTG
>JAIMBG010000187.1 GCA_023511555.1 Acetobacteraceae bacterium
GCTATACCCCCTCCCCGCCGCAGACCTCTGCGTACTCGCCCGCGGCCCTGACCACCCGGCCCGGGATTGCCAGACACATGCCCCCGACCCCCCGCGGCCGACCGGGGACACGCGTTCGCCCCCAGACCCCGGAGGGGAACGTGGGGAGGCCAGCCGTATAATTAAGTTAATTTTTCAACAATAACGCCGGTACTGGCGCTATCCCAGAGCTCGTGATAAAATAAGGTGCGGAGAAGGAGGCGAGGCGTTCGGCTCTTCAAAAACCATTAATGAAGCTTTTCACAAAGCCGGCCTGACCGACGGCTTTCTGCAGGAAAGGTGCGGCCTCCGGCCATCGACAGCACCGGCGGAATCGGACGGGCCGGCAGGGGCGGGCGGACAGTCTGGCGAGGAGGGAGGCACAGTGAAGGCAGGCCTTGGAAAGCGAGGGCCCGCTGTGCCCGAGGGGCTGGCTCCAGGCTGGTCACAGGGTGACACGCGCTTTCTGGCCAGGGTGGCGTCAATGCCGGGCGGCGAGAAGCTGGCTGCTTGCATACAGTGCGGGACCTGCACGGGCTCGTGTCCGGTAAGCTGGAAGATGCAGCACACCCCCCGAAGGCTCATCGAAATGGTCCGGGCCGGGATGGAGGACGAGGTTCTGGCAAGCGACACCATCTGGTACTGTGCCTCCTGCTACTCCTGCTCGGTGCGCTGCCCCCGAGGCATAAACCTCACCGATCTCATGTACCTGCTGCGGTCCATGGCCATGGAGCGTCGCGCCAGGGGCACCAGCGTCGCCTTTTACAGGAGCTTTTCGGACATGGTGTTGAGCTTCGGCCGCCTGTATGAGGGAGGCCTGATGCTCAAAACGGCCCTCCGCACCAACCTGCTGTCTCTCTTGCCCCTCCTCCCCTTCGCGGTGAGGCTGTGGCTGAGGGGCAAGCTGAAGATCCTTCCACCCGGCATGTCGTCGCGGGCGGAGATCCGGAAACTCCACCGTGTAGCGCAGGGACTGGAGGGAGCGGAATGAGAAGCGCCATATCGGACGCTAGCCCGGCGCTGAACCATGCCGGCGGCCGGAAAGCCATGGATTACGCCTTTTACCCAGGGTGTTCACTGGACACGGTTGCCCGGGAATACAGGGAGTCGATCGAAGCCGTCTTCACCAGGCTGGGCGTGGGACTCACAGAGCTGGCGGATTGGAACTGCTGCGGGGCAACCGCCCTGCCTTCCACGCACCCCCTTACCTCACGCGTGATCGCAGCCCGCAATCTCGCCCTGGTGGGTGAGGAAGCCGGAGTGAGAGGGCTTGCAGTGGCCTGCAGCGGCTGCCTGGTCGCCCTGCGCCGGGCGCAGGAGGCGCTCGAGGCGGGTGACGACGTCTCGGAGAAGATGGCGGCGGCGCTGAACTCCATCGGGAGGTCGCCCCGGAGCCACGTCCGGATGAGACACATCCTGGAGATCCTGGTGGCGGACGTGGGGCTCGAAAAACTCAGGTCCAGTACCAGCCGGCCGCTCTCGGACCTGCGCGTAGTCTGCTACTACGGCTGCCAGATAGCCCGGCCGCGCAACGATTTCGCCCCGCCTGAACTGCCTACCGCCATGGACGAACTCATGGCGGCTGTTGGCGCCGAGGTCCTCCGGTACGACAACAAGACCCGCTGCTGCGGGGCCGCGCTGATCAGCACCAAGAAGCCCGTGGCCCTCCGGTTGATCAGGGAGCTTCTCGACGAGGCCAGGGAGAGGCATGCCGACGCCATGGTGGTCCTCTGCCCCATGTGCCAGCTCAACCTTGACGCCTACCAGGAAGAACTCCGCCGCGGCTCCGAAGCCTCCTACCGCCTGCCCGTGCTGTACTTCACCCAACTGGCCGGCATCGCCCTGGGCATCCCGGCGGGCCGGCTGGGGCTTCGACGGACTATGGTGTCCCCGGCGAAGCTCCTCCGTGATCGACTGGGGGTGGCGATATGAAGAAGGGACCGGCCGCGCAGGAAGCCAGAGTAGGGGTTTACATCTGCCACTGCGGCGCAAACATCGCCGACAGGGTGGACGTGGAGAGCATCGCCGCGTGGGCGGCAACCATCCCCGGCGTGGTGGTGGCCAGGGATTACAAGTACGTGTGCTCCGACGCGGGGCAAGAGCTCATAAGAAACGACATCGCGGAGCTCGGCCTGGACCGCGTGGTGGTGGCCTCCTGCTCTCCGCGCATGCACGAGCCCACCTTCCGCAGGTGTCTGGCGGCGGGGGGCCTCAACCCCTACCTGTTCGACATGGCCAACATCCGGGAGCAGTGCAGTTGGGTCACGGTGGACCGCACCGAGGCCACCGCCAAAGCGAAGGCCCTGGTGGCCGGGGCGGTGGCTCGGGTCCGGCTCCAGGAGCCCCTCGAGGACCGCTCGACGCCGGTGTACCCCGCGGCCCTGGTCCTGGGCGGAGGGATCACGGGCATCGAGGCGGCGCTCCGCATTGCCCACGCCGGCTTCAAGGTGGCCCTGGTGGAGCGTGAACCCTCCATCGGAGGGGTGATGGCGCAGTTCGACAAGACCTTCCCCACCATGGACTGCGCGGCATGCATCCTCACTCCGAAGATGGCGGAGGCGGGGTCGCACCCGAACATCCGCCTGTTCACCTGGAGCGAGGTCGAGGATGTCTCCGGCTTCCTGGGGGATTTCAAGGTCACGATACGCAAGAGGCCGCGCTACGTCGACCCCGGCAAGTGCACGGCGTGCGGGGACTGTGAGAAGGTGTGCCCGGTCGAGGTGCCCAATCCCTTCGACCAGGGCATGAGCAAGCGGAAGGCGATCTTCAGGCACTTCCCTCAGGCCGTACCCAACACCTACCAGATCGAGAAGAAGGGCGTGGCTCCCTGCCGCTCTGCCTGCCCGGCCGGCGTGAACGTTCAAGGGTACATAGCGCTGACGCGAGTCGGGAAGTACCGGGAGGCCTGGGCCCTGATTACCCGGGACATGCCTTTCCCCGCCATCTGCGGGCGCGTCTGCCCCAGCCCCTGCGAGAGCCAGTGCCGGCGGGGGTTGTTGGATGCGCCGGTGGCGATCAGGGCCATCAAGCGTTTCCTGGCTGACGTGGCCTCTCCGGGGCCGAAAGACAGCGAGCGCGACTACCTTCCTGAGCGCGTCCGGCCCCACTTCAGGCCGCCTGGGTCCCCGGGACGAAAGGTGGCCGTGGTGGGATCGGGCCCGGCGGGCCTCTCGGCGGCCTACTATCTGGCGGCGCGGGGCCACAGCGTTACCGTTCTGGAAAAGGAGCCGAAGCCGGGCGGGCTCCTCAGGTATGGAATCCCGGCCTTCAGGCTCCCCCCCGAGATCCTCGACTCCGAGATTGACCGGCTGCGGCGCATGGGCGTCGAGTTCCGGGCCAACACCGCCCTTGGTACCGACCTCACCCTGGACGACCTCAAGCGTCAGGGCTTCGCTGCGGTGCTGCTGGCCGTCGGCGCGGGGCGCGAGTCGACGCTGGGGGTTCCGGGAGAGGATCTGGAGGGGGTCCGCCCCGCCATCGCCTTCCTCAAGCAGGTGAGCCAGGGCGCTCCCGTCCAGGTCGGCCGGCGGGTGGCGGTGATCGGCGGAGGCAATGCCGCCGTCGACGCGGCGCGGGTGGCGCGCCGGCTGGGGGCGGACAGCGTCACCATAGTGTACCGGCGAAGCACCGCGGAGATGCCGGCGTCGCCGGCTGAGGTCAGGGCCGCCCAGGAGGAAGGGGTGTCACTCATCACCCTGGCGAACCCCGTGCGGTTCCTCAGCCGCGGCTCGCAGCTCGCGGGGGTGGAGTTCGTCAGAATGGAGCTCCTCCCTGAGCTGGATAGCACCGGAAGGCGGCGGGTGAGGCCCATCCCCGGGTCCGAGTTCACCCTGGAAGTGGACACCGCAGTGGTAGCCATAGGCCAAAGCGCCGATCTTGCGCCGCTCGGTCCCGTTGCGGCCGCGGCGGCCCAGGGCGGCGCCCCCCGCACCCTGCCAGTCGACCAGAGCTACCGTACCGGAGTCGACGGGGTTTTCGCCGCGGGGGACGTGGTGTCCGGGCCCGCCACGGTAGTGTCGGCGCTTGCCCAGGGCAGGGACGCTGCCTTCGCCATCGACGCC
>JAIMBG010000188.1 GCA_023511555.1 Acetobacteraceae bacterium
CTTGCACTCTCTTCCATAATATGGTACAATGGGTCCAGAACCCAGACCAGCCGGCGCTGGCACATCGATCCAGGGCGAAAGGGGCGGACGCGGGGCGGCGATGGCCCGAACCGGCCGGCATC
This sequence comes from Acetobacteraceae bacterium, assembly GCA_023511555.1. Classification (GTDB taxonomy): domain Bacteria; phylum Bacillota; class Sulfobacillia; order JAIMBG01; family JAIMBG01; genus JAIMBG01. The sequence continues at coordinate 123 of JAIMBG010000188.1, forward strand.
CTATGGAAAGGGGATAGCCGCCGTGTTAAAGCGCGTCCGCATCGTTTCGCTGGCCCTGGCGGCCGTTCTCGTGCTGTCCGCCGTGGCCATGGCCGCCGAGTTCAACTACGTGGTGCCCGTCGTACCCTCGATACACCCCTGGATTCCACGCGCCCGGGTCGACCTTCAGGTCGTCTACGACGTCCCCCTCGAGCAGCAGATCATCCGTCCCTGGCTGAGCATCTTCAGCCTTGATAGGGAAGGCACTTACTACTACCAGAGGGAGGTCGTGGTCCGGGATCCCCAGGGTGTCGTAGTGGAAAGGTTCTTCAAGGAGTCTACCATGACGCTGGCAGTCGGGGACACTGACGGCGCCGCGGTGGACTTCTTCGTGCCTCAGAAACCCATCCTGCCCGGCTACAAGGTGGAGTTCTCCGGGAAGTGGTATCTGGTCAACGACCCCAAGTACGGGGTGACCTTCCCGGTCGCGCCCATTCTGCCGTAGTCCACCGCGCAGCGGACGGGGAACGGAGGGCCGTCTGAGCGGCCCCCGCGGGTGGGGGCCTTCCCCCCACCCGCCCGTTCCTCCACCCTTTCCGCCCCGGCGACCGCGTCAGACAAGGCCCCGAACCCCGCCTGAGCCAGCGGGAAGGCTGAGAGGTCCCCGCCTCCCGGGGCGACCGTGCGCCCGCTGACAGCGCGCAGGGGGCGGCGGGGCGCGCCGGGGTTGACCCCACGGGGAAAGGAGGGTAGGCGATGACCAGGAGGATAGGCGTCCTGCTGCTGGCCGCAGCCCTCACCATGGCGGCCTCCGCCGCCGCCCTGGCCGCCACAGTAGACTACACCGTCCTGGGCTCGGCCCGGGCCGATCCTGCCAGCCCTGTCTATTCGCGCGTGGATCTGCAGATCGCATACGGCACTGAGGTGGCCCTGGCCGACCAGTACGCCCGCGCCGTCTTGGACGTGTCCTCGGTCCAGGTGGCCGGCAACTACACCTACTGGCGCCACCTGCTGATATGGCCGCCCGGCTTCACCCGCCCCAAGCTGGAGCTGGAGCTCACCAGCCCCGTATACCTCAACCCGGGTGACAACCACTGGGTAGTCATGGACATCGTGCCTCCGATCCACGTGCTGCTGCCCGACGACACAGTGCAGTTCAACGGGTGGGTGGCCCTCGGAGCGAAGGCGACAGTGGGGGCTGACTTCGTTCTGGACAACTGGCCGCTGCCCAGGTCCGACATCGTTCCCGGCACCTGACCGTCCTGAGGCCCTGAGTAAGGGGGGGCCTCAGGGCGCCCCCCGCCCGACCAGGGGCCCCGGCCCCCGTGGAGCCGGGGCCCCCCGACTGCTGGTGAGGCCTGCCCACCCTCCAGGTCGGCGACGGCAGGGTCGGGCGCCTTCTCCCCCAGGCCCCGGTCAGCCCGCGCCTCCGCCGACCCGCCCCAGGACGGAGGACTCCGGGGCCAGCTCTTCTTGCAGCCTGGCCCGGCCCCGTCTCGCCTCCGCCGGCCGGACGGGAACCTGCAGCTCGGCGGCCAGCTCCCCTCGCCTGAGGTCCTCCGGCCGCCCCAGGTACACCTCCCTCGGCGGCCCCGAGGGCTCCAGGCCCCGCCGGGCCGCCCACTCCAGGATGCGCTGGTAGGCCCGGGCGGTCTCGTGGGGCGTCACCGGCCCCGGGTAGAGCAGGGTGGCGTAGTCGCGCATGGGTACGACTTTGACCTCCACCCCCTGGCTCCCGGCCAGCTCCGCCTGGACCGGCATCTGCACCTCATAACGGGCCCGGCCCGGACCTTCGCCGTCCCCGCCGGGCGCGGACCAGAACACCCCCACCGCCGGCCCTGCGGGCTCCACGCCCCGCTCCCTGAGCCAGGCCGCCAGCCGGTCAAGGTGCATGCTGAACTCCCGGTAGGTTCCTACCACCGGCAGGCTGGCAACGAGTTCCGGGCCCATCCGCTTCATTTCCACCTCAGCCATCCGTCTCACTCCCATGCCACTCCCCTTCAGCCCCTCCCCCTCCCAGGGTTGCCCTTCGGCGCCGCCGAGTCCTTCCCCCTCCAGGTTACCCGGCGCCGCCGGCAAACATGGCTGGCCGGAACGGCTCTGCTGCGCTTTAACCGGGGCTGCCCCGATGGGCTCGGCCTGGACCCCTGCGAGAGCAGGTAGGAAAGGGGAGGGCAGGCGTGGAATGAAAGGTCAGCACCGGGGGGCGGGGGCGCGCCGCCCCGCCGCAGGCTGGGGAGGCGCCCGGGAGCCCCGCCGAAGCCCGCCCCCGCCGCAGCTCATGCACCCTCTCGCCAAAAGGAGGCCAGGACCGTGGAAGGCGACCGGTTTCTGCTGGAGAAGCTGGCCAAGTATGATGCGTGGATGAGGGAGGGCAAGGTCCCCTTCGGCTCCCAGGTAGTGCCGGTGGGGGAGGCGTTCCGGCCCCAGCAGTGGGTGCTGCCCACGCAGCAGGCCCTGGAGATCCTGAGAAACTCCCGGTGCTTTGCGCTCCGGCCCTGCGCCTGCCGCAGCCACTACCGCCGCTGCCGCCAGCCGCTCGAGACCTGCCTGGTGACTAACGATGTGGCCGAGGCCGGCATCAAGGCGGGGGACTCCCGGGCCATCTCCCTCGCCCAGGCGGAGGAGGTGCTCAGGCTGGCCGACCGCCACGGCCTGGTGCACCTGGCGGTCTACAACCCTGAGCAGTACGTCTGGGCGGTGTGCAGTTGCTGCCCCTGCTGCTGCTACCAGATGCAGTTCCTCAAGAAGCTGGGCCGGGCCGATCTTATGGCCCGGGCCGACTACGTGGCCCTGCGGGACGACGCGCTCTGCGACCACTGCGGCGTGTGCGCAGGGCGCTGCCAGTTCGGGGCCCGGGAGCAGGGGCCGGACGGCGAGGTGCGCTTCTACCCGGAGAAGTGCTACGGGTGCGGCCTCTGCGTGACCACCTGCCGCCAGGCCGCCAACCGCCTGGAGCTGAGGAAGCTGGCCGGCCCACAGGGCACCTAGGGGGGCGGGCGCCGCCCCCCAGCCTCCCTCACCGGGCACCCCCCCATCGCCCCCTCCAGAATCCCCGGCCGGTATGAATAATTTCTATCTTTCAGCAGGATTTTCCCCACCGGCAGCGAACAATGGCCCTAAAGAGATTTCTTCATGAATGGCCCACCAAAGAAGAAGATGATTCACCGGAGGCCGCCCCGGCCTTTCCAACCGTGCCTTGGGGGTGGGAACGGTGATAGGGTCCGCCCTTTACAACCGTATCAACGAGGCCATCCCGCACCTCACTGAAGGGGAGCGGGCGGTGGCCCAGTACATAGTGGATCACTACCAGCGCGCCGCCTTCCTGTCCTCGGTGGAGCTGGGACTGGCGGCGGGCGTCAGCGACACCACCGTGGTGCGCCTGGCGCGGGCCCTGGGCTACTCCGGCTACACTGCGCTCAAGAAGGACCTGCAGGAGCTCCTGCGTCAGAAGATCACCCCGGGGGAGAAGCTCCAGACCGCCTCCCGGGAGCTGGGGCGCGGCCGCGACTACGTGCGCGCGCTGTACCAGCTCGACGTGCACAACCTCAGGCGGACGTTTGCCGAGCTCGACCTCAACACCCTTGCCAGGGTGGTGGAGGCGGTCGACCGGGCCCCGCAGATCTTCCTCATGGGCCTGGGGGTGTCGGCGTCCGTGGTCCACTTCCTGGACTACAGGCTGCGCCGCTGCGGCAAGAGCGTGGTGGAGATTACGGCCGGCGGCTACACGCTTACGGCGCGGCTCACCCCCATGGCGGCCGGCGACCTGCTGCTGGCCATTGACGTCCCCCGCTACTCCCGCGACACGCTCGCGGCCATGAAGTACGCCCGCCAGATCGGGGCCGCCACGGTGCTCATCACCGACTCCGCTCTCACCCCGCTGCAACAGTGGAGCAACC
>JAIMBG010000189.1 GCA_023511555.1 Acetobacteraceae bacterium
CCCCCCCGGCCCCCGCCCGGCGGGGCAGGATGACCAGCACCGTGGCCAGTCGCACCCTGGGTCCCAGGCCGGGGACCAGCAGGAGTCCGCTCCGCCCTATCCAGCCCAGCCCGGCGCAGACGGCCGCGGTCTTGTGGGGGAAAGCGCCCAGGAGCCTCTCCCTGTCCTGGTACTGGGAGGCGGGCACCGGCTGGGCGTCAAGGCCGCGGGCCTCCGCCGCCCGTGAGAGCCGCAGGGCGATCTGGTCCAGGAGCGCATTGACCGCCTGGTAGTGCTGGGCGTAGGCCAGGGTGGGGCGTTTGGCCCGCCGGACGCCGTCGATCACCACCCGGCTCAGCCCCACCCCCAGCGAGAGGGCAAGGACCCGGCCCATCCGGGCCTGGCCGGCCAGGTCGGCCCCCCAGGCGCGTGCCAGGTCCAGGAGCTCGCTCGCCGCGTCGCAGGGGCCGGCCGCGGCACCCGTCCCCTCCCGACCCGGGGCATCCGTCGAATCCATTCCGGGCCCGGCGTCTGCCGGCGTCCCCTCGGCGTCCCGGGCGGGGCTTCCCCCGTCCCGTTGCGGGTCTGTCACCGTCTCACGCCCCTTCCGCCCCAGGTGGGGCCGGCCCTCTTTACCCCTTCCGGCGCCAGGGGCCGGCCCTCGAGCCGGCCGGGATACGTGCCATCGCTCCCCCCTTGCGGGCCCGGTCGGCCAACCAGCCGGGTCCCGGCACAGAATCTGCTTCTATCCCGGCAAGCCCTCCTCCTGCCGGGCAGGAAAAGCGGGGGCGGGCGCGGAAGTCCTGGGTCAAGGCCAATTCGACCTGAGGGGGTGCGGGGCGTGGCCGAACTCAACCCGCCGGAGTCCGGGCCGGTGCTGTGGCTGAGCTGGCAGGACGTGATGGACATCTGCAAGCGGCTGGCGCTGGCCATCGACCGGGAGTACGACCCTGAGATCATCGTCGGCATCGCCCGCGCCGGCGTCATCCCCGCGGCCATAATCTCCTGCATGCTGCGCAAGGAGTTCTATCCCATCCGGCTGTCGAGGCGGTGGCGGGACCGGCTGGTGCGCTCGCGGCCCCAGGTTCTGGTGCCGATGACCGACGACGTGAGCGGCAAGACCGTCCTGATCGTGGATGAGATGAGCGCCACGGGCGAGACCCTGAGGCTGGCCATGAAGGAGGCCGCCAAGAAGGGGGCGCGCCGCGTGAAGAGCGCTGCGCTGTATGTCCGACCCGGGACCTGGAAGCCTCACTGGTACGGCCTGGAGACCGACGCCCTGGTGGTCCAGCCCTGGGACGCCGAGGTGTTGCTTCAGGGGAGGTTCGTGCTCCATCCCGAGTACCGGGAGGCCACGGAGCGGATCAACCGCTGGTAGGCTGCGGAAGGACAGTTTCCAGTTCCCTGCCATTGAGCCCTATCATACCATATAGGCAGGATTTTGGCCCTTTGTGCCGTATATACGATATCAAATAAGCCCTGGCAACCGAAAAGCCCTCGCTCTGCTTCGTCTCCCTCAATTCCCACTGCTCGCGCGGGTGGCCTTCCCCCGCCCCGGGCCTGTGTCCAGCGTCGGGGCCTCTTACGGCCGGATCTGTCCCTTGTTCCAGGGCTGTGACGCAGGACGTGCGCGCGGCCGGGGCGCCTGACGCGGCGGCAGAGCGGGCGGGCCGCCGTAGCCAGGAAGGGGGGGTAGCGGTGCCCATAAAGCCTCCGGCCCTGAAGGCGGGGGACGTCATCGGCGTGGTGTGCCCGGCTCAGCCCGTCATGTTCCCGCCCCTGCTGGAGGAAGGGGTGAGGTGCCTGGAGGGCTTAGGTTTCAGGGTCCGGGCCGGCCCCAGCGTGACGCGGCCTTTCAGCTACCTGGCCGGCACCGACAGGGAGCGGGCGGAGGAGATCAACGTCATGTTCGGGGACCCCGAAGTCCGGGCCATCTTCTGCACCTCCGCCGGCCCCTGGGGGGGTCGGCTGGCGCCGCTGTTGGACTACGAGCTCATCCGCCGCAGCCCCAAGGTATTCATGGGCATGAACGGGCCGACGGCGCTGCTCAACGCGATTCATGCCCGCACCGGGCTGATCACCTTCCACGGCCCGGCGGTGGAGTGGGACTTCAGTTGGCACCTCTCGCCCTACACCAAGGAGTACCTGTTCCGGGCCCTGCTGAGCCGCCGCCCCGTGGGCCGGGTGACGTCCCGCTCTCCCCGCCCCTGCCTTGTCCCCGGCAGAGCCAGAGGCCGGCTTCTCGGCGGCTGCCTGCGGGCGCTTGCCTCCCTTATCGGCACGCCCTACGAGCCCGACTGGGAGGGCGCCATACTGTTCTGGGAGGCGGCAGGCTGCGACGTGTACCAGATCGACGACCACCTGACCCACCTCAAGCTGGCGGGCGTCTTTGACCGCATCGCGGGGATGGTGGTGGGCCGCACCGTCGGCTGGCCGGAGCGCTCCCACCCCGCCGGGCCGGACCTGGCCACCATCATCCTGGAGCTGTGCGGGGAGTGCGGCTTCCCCATCCTGGCCGAGGTGGACGTGGGCGTGGCCAAGGACAAGGCCACGCTGCCGGTGGGGGCCATGGCCCGCATGGACGCCGCCCGCGGCGAGCTGGTGGTGGAGGAGAGCGGGGTAGCCTGACGCCTGGGTCCCCTGCGTCGGGCAGGGCGCCCAAAGCGGCGGCCGGGAGTAGCGAAAGACGCCGCCCCTCCGAAGGGGCGGCGTCCTAAAGCGCCGGCCTCAGGCGCGGGGTATCGCCAGGTCGGCCGGGCCGAGGGCCGAGCAGTGGAGCTCGGGGTGCACCTGGGACACGATCTCGTTGATGATTTTGGCCTGCCTCACCTTCTCCCTGGCCATGGCCGCCAGCGCCCCCTGGTCCACCCAGGGCTTGTACAGCGCCCCCACCGACGCCCCGGGCTCGATTTTGAAGTAGCAGGGCGAGGCCACCCGGGCGAGCTCCGGCGTCTCCCACATGCGGTTCTGGCCGCCGAACGACTCGAACAGGTAGACGTGCAGGTCCATGGGGAGCCTGACTACCTTCCGGACCGCCGCCAGCATGGGGAGGGTGAGGTCCACCACGGGGTTGAAGGTGTTGGCGCCCAGCCGCTCGAGCACCCTGGCGCCCGCGGGGTTGGCGTGGCCGGCGAAGATGGAGACCTTGAACACCGTCTCCTTCGGTATCTCCCCCTTATCCCTGAGCTCGCTCAACAGGGACAGCACCCCCTCGTCCCAGACCAGGAACCCCCTGAAGCCCAGGTCGAGGCAGCGGTAGATGTCGCAGAGCAGGTAGCGCAGGTTGTCGCAGCCCCTAATGCGGAGGCCGGACACCGCCCCCTCGGGGGTGGCGATCTGCTTGCCCAGGTCCCACTGGGGCCGGGGCCCCGGGGTGATGATGATCTCCACCCTGGCCTGGGCGGCGGTGCGGGCGAACGCCCTGAGCTCCTCCGTGGTCAGCAGGGTGGCCCCCAGCACGGTGGAGATCAGCCGGTGGACCGGCGTGCCCTGCTTGTGCATCTCATCCAGGGCGGCCTCCAGGGTGGTGAGCCGCTCTATCCCGGAGATCTCGATGCGGTAGTGCGCCCCGTCGGGGAAGGTGGCGCCGGAGGTGGGCAGGTCGTAGCTGTCCCCGCTCGGGATTCCCGCCCCTTCCATCGCTCTCCTGACCCTGTCCATGTGCGAGTCACCCTCCTTAAGGGATCACGGGATTCTGCAGGAGAGTCCGGGCCTGAGCCCGGACACTGGCCGGATTCGCGCCCCGGGGCGGAAAATCCTGCCGCGCCGGGGCGGGGGCTGCGGCGCCTTAGGTCGCGCCCCGGGCCCGATCCGCCGCCAGCTCGGCGGCGGCCAGGGCCTCGGGATCGCGCCGCGCCAGATCTGGCGGCCACTCCCACCACGGCCGTTCCCCGTGGCGCTCGCGCAGGGCGCGAAACAACGTGTAGTCGTCGAGCCACCACGCCTCCGCCCGGAGGTACTCTGCGAGCGCGGCGGCGCGGGAGGACTGCGGTCCCCACT
>JAIMBG010000190.1 GCA_023511555.1 Acetobacteraceae bacterium
GCTCAAGAAAACATCCCCTCTCATGGTGACATTTTCTCAGACCGATTCCAGGGTGACAATATCACAGACCGATCACATTATCTGCCCGCCTTTCCTTGACAATGGGGCACCCGTGTGCTAAAATGATTGGTTGTAGGCGCCCTTAGGCCCCGGCCGCCGGTCGGGGATGGTGAACAGGGGTGAGCGCGGTGTACGCCATAGTGGAAACGGGGGGCAAGCAGTACCGGGTGGAGAAGGGCCAGGTCATCACCGTGGAGCGCCTCCAGGCAGAGGTGGGCCAGGAGGTAGAGCTGGAGCGGGTGCTGGCGGTGGCGGTCGACGACGGCGCGCTTCAGGTAGGGAACCCCCTGGTCTCGGGCGCCCGGGCCCGCGCGCGGGTGGTGGAGCACGGCCGGGCCCCCAAGATAGTCGTCTTCAAGTACAAGTCCAAGGTGAACTACCGCCGCAAGGCGGGGCACCGCCAGCCTTACACCCGGCTGCTCATCGAGGACATCGTCACCGGCGCCGGGACATGATACGGGTTGAGGTGAGGCGCGGGCCGGGAGGCGGCGTAGCCGGGCTCAGGGTGGAGGGCCACGCGGGGTATGCGCCCCGAGGCCGCGACATCGTGTGTGCGGCCGTCTCCGCCCTGGTCCAGACGGCGGCCCTGGCGGTCCAGCGGGCGGGCGGCGGGGCGCGGTGTACCCGGGCCCCGGGGGGCCTGGAGATCGTCCTGGGCCCTGACCTGGAGGCGGAGGGACGCGTCCAGTTTCTGCTCGAGGCTGTGATTGAGGGCCTGGAGGCCGTGAGGCGCCAGCATCCGCGCCATGTAACGGTGGTGAAGGTTGCGGGCCCCGGCCCGGCGGAGACTGGCGGCTGGGGCCGGGAGCCGGAGGGGGTGAAAGGGATGCAGGCCATGGATCTACAGCTTTTCGCGCACAAGAAGGGCGTGGGCAGCTCCCGCAACGGCCGCGACTCCAGGGCCAAGCGGCTGGGGGTCAAGAGCCACGACGGTCAGTTCGTCCGCGCGGGCAGCATCATCGTGAGGCAGCGCGGGACCCACATCCACCCCGGCGTTAACGTGGGCTGCGGCCGCGACCGCACTCTGTTCGCGCTGGCCGATGGCGTGGTCTCGTTTGAGCGCGAGGGCAGGGACGGGAAGCGGGTAAGCGTCCGCCCGCGCCTTGAGCTTGGGGCCTAGCGATCAGGCTCCGGGGCTCGCCCCTCTTCCTGGCGGTGTCTTGGGCCGCCGCGAGGGTCGGAGGCCCGAGCTGCCCTTCGGCCGGGTGGGGGATGTCGCGTGAGGGGCTATCCGGGGGAGAGGGAGCAGGCGGAGCGATGACCAAGCCCGAGTGGCTTACCATCGGCGGATGCGCTGTGGCGCTGTGCGTCGCGCTCCTGGTTTTCGTTGCGGCGGGTATGGGCCCGAGGCTGGGACTCCCCCGGCCTCTGGCCCTTTGTCTTTGGGTTGCCGGCGCCCTGGAGGTGGGAGGCGTGGCGGCGGTGCTGTCGGGCCCCGCGTCCCCGGCGAGGCTCAGGCGGCTGAGCAAGGCGCTGCGCGCCCGCGACCTGGAGTTCATCCAGCTCACCAAGAACCAGCGGCACAGCTTCATGAACCACCTCCAGGTGCTTTCGGGGTGGCTGCAGTTGGGGCGGCCGGAGCGAGCACAGGCCTACGTGGAGAAGCTAAGGGTGGAAATGGAGGAGCAGCGCCGGCTGTACTCGGCCGGCGGCCCCGAGCTGGTGGCCTTCCTGCTGGCGCGGTCGGGGATGGCCGAGGCCCAGGGGACCAGCCTCAGGTTCGAGGTGGCCCCGGAGTTCGACCGCGCCCGTGAGGACTACCCCTGGCTGCTCCCCCTGACCGGGGCGGTGATTGACTTTCTGGTGCAGGCCGGCCCGGAGCGCTCGCCGGGCGACCACCTGCTGGTGGTGCTGGAGGCGGGTGAGGGCTGGTGCGGGCTCTCGGTGCTGAGCCCGGGCTCGTCGCTCTCTCCCGAGGACCTGGAGGGGTTCTGGCGGCGGCCCCACGAAGGCGTGGACCCGGGGCGGCTCAGGGCCCGCACCCGGGCCCTGGGCGGGTCCTGGACGCTGGAGTGTGGCCCCCAGGGCGGCGTCACCTTCCGGGTGCGCCTCCCCTGGCGCGCGGCCTGAGCCCGCATGTCCCAGGCCTTCGTGGACCGGGCCCGCATCTTCGTCCGCGGGGGGGACGGCGGCCGGGGCTGCGTGTCCTTCCGGAGGGAAAAGCACGTCCCGCGGGGCGGGCCGGACGGCGGCGACGGTGGGGACGGGGGGAGCGTCATCCTGGAGGTTGACCCCGGCCTGGGGACGCTCTTGGACTTCAAGTACCGAAGCCACTTCCTCGCGCCCTCGGGGCAGCATGGGCAGGGCTCCAGGCGACACGGGCGGTCGGGGGAGAGCCTGGTGCTACGGGTGCCGCCCGGGACGGTCGTGATCGACGCCGCCACCAACCAGGGCCTTTTCGACCTGGTCCGGCCGGGGCAGAGGGCGGTGGTGGCCAAGGGCGGCCGCGGCGGGCGGGGCAACGCCCGCTTCGCCACCCCCACTCGGCAGGCCCCGCGCCACGCCGAGCCGGGGGCGCCGGGGGAAGGGCGATGGCTGTGGCTGGAGCTGAAGCTCATGGCCGACGCCGGCCTGGTAGGCCTGCCCAACTCGGGCAAGTCCAGCCTCCTGAGAAGGGTGAGCGCCGCCCGGCCCCGGGTGGCACCCTACCCCTTCACCACCCTAGAGCCCTGCCTGGGCGTGGTCGATGCCGGGAAGGGCAGAAGCTTCGTCCTGGCGGACATCCCAGGCCTCATAGAGGGGGCGCACCGGGGGGCGGGGCTGGGCCACGAGTTCCTCCGCCACGTGGAGCGCAGCCGGGTGCTGGTCCACGTGGTGGACCTGGTCCCGGCGGACGGCTCCGACCCTCTCGCGGCCTTCGAGACGGTCAACCGCGAGCTGGAGCTCTACCGGCCGGGGCTGAGCCGGGCTCCTCAGGTGGTGGCGCTGAACAAGCTGGACCTGCCGGGCGCGGAGGCCTCCCTGGCCCGCCTGGCACCGGAGCTTGCCCGGCGGGGCTACGCGGTGCACGGTGTCTCGGCGCTGAAGGGGCAGGGGCTGGGGGAGCTGGTGCAGGCCGTGGCCGAGATGGTGGAGGCCGCTAGGGCGATGGAGGGCTGTGGGCAGGAAAAAGGGGATTGAGGAAGAATAAGAGGGAGTAACCGATGGTTGGCCCCGGAAGGATGATGCCATGCACCCCGCCGGGTCGGCGCTGGGCATCATGGGCGGCACTTTCGATCCTATCCATTACGGCCACCTGGTGACGGCCGAGGTGGCGCGCCACGCGTTCGGCCTGGAGCAGGTGGTGTTCGTGCCCAGCAGGCGGCCGCCGCACAAGGAAGGGCAAAAGGTGACGGATCCGGAGCACCGCTACCTCATGACGGTGCTGGCCACCATCGACAACCCGGCGTTCCGCGTGTCCAGGGTGGAGGTGGAGCGGCCGGGGAACTCTTACACGGTGGACACTGTGCGCGAGTTCCGCCGGGCGGTAAGGCCGCAGACGGAACTCTTCTTCATAACCGGCGCCGATGCCATAATGGAAATCCTCACCTGGAGGGAACCCAAAGAGCTGCTGGGGATGTGCCGATTCATAGCGGCCACCAGGCCGGGCTACCCGCTCGAGGCTCTGATGTCCCTTATCCGGACGCTGAACCAAGGTTCCGGGTGCCGGGTCGAGCCTCTCGAGGTCCCAGCCCTGGCCATCTCGTCCAGTGACATCCGGCGGCGGGTCGCTCGAGGGGAGCCCATCAGGTACCTGGTACCGGGGGCGGTGGAGAACTATATCATCAAGAACGGCCTCTACCGGGGAGAGGAGCCAGGGCGGGGGGCTGGAAGCTAGGGGGGGCCCGAGTGGGAGTGATGGCCGGGAACTGGTAAGGTTTGCGCATAGAGGGGCCGGGCGGGGGAGAGACTAACCG
>JAIMBG010000191.1 GCA_023511555.1 Acetobacteraceae bacterium
CCCCCGCAGCGGCGGTGCTTTCGGCGCCGGCCGCGCCGCACCCGCCGGTCCGGCGGCGGTGCTGGCTTGGCCGGGGGCGGCGGGGCGGGGCGGCCCATCCCGCCTGCCGTCCGGTGCCGGCTTGAGGGTCAGCCCCTGCCAGGGCCGTGCTGCCGCGCTCCCGTGCCGCCGGCCGGCCCGCCGCTCCCGCGCGCCCGGCGCTGAGGGGCCGCGGGTGTCCGAAAGCATCAGGGGCCGTGGCAGGGCCGGATCGGCGCCGAAGAGGCGGCCCGGGCGCGGTCCGGAGCGGCGTCTAGGTGGACTGCCCGCACCCCCGCAGGCCGGGTCCTCCCCCCAGCCGCCCCAGGGCGGGCCCGGCTGATCGCCCCCCTTCCGGCGCGAGGCCCCTTCCGGTCTCGGCTGGCCCCGGGGTCTTAGCCCACCTCCTGCCCTGAGGGCCTCCCGCCCGCATCTGCTCCAGGCCGCCGTGACCGCCCCTGCCTCCGCCTCCACGCCCTTCTCCGCCCCCGCCCTCGCCAGGGCAGGAGTTTGGGCCGCCGAAGCGAATGACTACCTGTACGCCAACGGTTCCCTATGCTCTGCTCTGGCACAGGGGGGAGGCGGATGAGCGCGGGGCACGGCGGCATGACCACCGACGGGCGGCCCCGCATCCTCAGCGGGATGCGGCCCACGGGTCGCCTGCACCTGGGCAACTACGCGGGAGTGCTGGTCAACTGGATCGGGCTGCAGGACAGCCACCGCTGCTACTTCATGGTGGCGGACCTGCATGCCCTCACCACGGCCTACGACCGCAGCCGCGAAGTAAAGGACAGCACCCGGGAGATGGTCCTGGAGTGGCTGGCGGCGGGACTGGACCCCGACCGGTCCACCCTGTTCGTGCAGTCGCAGGTCCCCGAGCACGCCGAGCTTCATCTCTACCTGTCCATGCTCATGCCGCTCGGGCGGCTCACCCGGAACCCTACGGTCAAGGAGATGGTGCGCGACCTCAGGCTGAGCGGCACCGTCACCTACGGGCTGGTGGGCTACCCGGTGCTGCAGGCCGCCGACATCCTGCTGTACAAGGCCAACGTGGTACCGGTAGGGGAGGACCAGGCGCCCCACCTGGAGATCACCCGGGAGATCGCCCGGCGGTTTAACTCGCTTTTCGGCCCGGTCTTCCCCGAGCCCCAGACCCTGCTCAACCCCGCTGCCCGCCTTCCCGGGACCGACGGACGCCGGATGAGCAAGAGCCTGGGGAACTACATCGGCCTCACCGAGGACCCTGAGTCGATCAAGGCCAAGGTGGCGGTCATGGTCACCGATCCGCAGAAGGTAAGGCGCGGCGACCCCGGCCGCCCCGAGGTCTGCACCGTCTATGCCACGCACCGCGCCTTCGGCCAGGACCTTGTGGCGCTGGAGGCGGACTGCCGCGGTGGGACCCTGGGGTGCGTGGCCTGCAAGGGCAGGCTGGCGGAGGTTTTGGCCGAGGCGCTCGCGCCCATCAGGCGGAGGCGGGAGGAGCTGCTGGCGCGGCCTGGGGTGGTGGAGGAGGTGCTGGCCGCGGGGAGGGCCGAGGCCTCCCGCGCCGCCGGGGAGACCATGGCGGAGGTGAGGCGGGCGGTGTTCGGGTAGCCGTCGGGGCGCCTGGACCCCGGCGGATGGGGCGGCCCGCGGGTCGGGCGAGCCCGAGGGAATGGGGGAGGGACTTGTGGAGGTCGTATTCGGCGTGCTTGCCGACTGCGCCAACGTGTCGCAGGAGGGCAAGCTGAACGTGATGGGGGTGTTCGACGCCATTCACGGCCAGGGCTTTCCCCTCATCCACCCGCAGATGCACGTGGTCGTGGCCATGGAGGCCAGCCCCGCGGAGCGGGGCCAGACCAAGTCGCTGGAGGTCAAGCTCCTCGACGCTGACGGGAGGGAGCTGGGGAGCGTCGGCGCCTGCCTTGCTGTGCCCGAGGACGCCCCCGGGCAGACGCTCAAGTTCAACCAGATATTCCAGATCAACGGAGTCAAGTTCGACCGCCCCGGGGACTACGCGTTTCACATCCTGGTGAACGGCGAGGAGAGGCGCCGCATAGGGTTTTCGGTGCACAGGATTCCCGACTGACGGCCGGGGCCGCGGCGGTGCAGAGTTTTCAGCGGGTGGCCGGGTCTTGACACGGCGGGGCGGGCGCAGTATAATGTGGCAAAGTCTCAAACCGGGCCAAAGGCGAGGAAGGGGATAGCCAGCCCGGGTCCGGGTCTTCAGAGAAGGGGTGCCGAGGGTGGAAGCGCCCCAGGGCAGGCCCGGGCGAGGACCCCCCCGGAGCCGCCGGTCGAAACCGTCCCCAACCGGAGGGCCGGGAGTAGGCCGGGCCGGGTGCGCCCGTTAGCGCGCTTTGGAGCGGCCGGCCGCCCGCTCCCGTGTTGGCGCCGGGAGCCCTGGGGGCCGGCAAGCCGGGTGGGACCGCGGGAGCCCAGAGATGGTCCGGGGCTTGCGCCCCGGGAGCCTCCCGCCCCGGAGGGGCGGGAGGCCGGTTTTTTGGTGGGGCTCAGGGGGCGGGCCGATCGGGGAACCCAGGCAAGAGAGCGCGGGGGTGATGGCATGGGAGCGGTGAGGGTGAGGCTTCCCGACGGGTCGGAGGAGGAGTTCGAGGCTGACCTCACCCTGGCCCAGGTGGCGGCGAAGCTCAGCCGGCTGCTTTCCCGCCTGGCGCTGGCGGCGGAGGTGGAGGGGCGGGCGGTCGACCTTGGCCGCACCCTGGGGGAGGTCGTGGCCGAGGCAGCGGGGGCCGCAGCGCCGGAGGGCGCGCCGGCCGGCGGGGGGCCGGGCGCCGGGGCCTGGGCGCCGACGCTGCGCTTCCTCACCTTCGAGGACGAGGCCGGCCGGGCGGTGATGCGTCACAGCGCGGCGCACGTCCTGGCCCAGGCGGTGAAGCGACTCCACCCCGAGGCCAGGCTGGGGATCGGCCCCGCCATCGTGGACGGGTTCTACTACGACTTCGACGTACCCCAGCCGTTTCAGCCCGAGGACCTGATCCGCATCGAGGCTGAGATGCGGAACATCATCGGCGAGAGCCCGGCGTTCGAGCGCTTGGTGGTGTCCAGGGAGGAGGCGCTGGAGCTGTTCCGCTCCCGCGGCGAGCCCTACAAGCTGGAGCTGATAGGTGAGCTGGCCCCCGACCAGCCCATCACCTGCTACCGTCAGGGCGACTTCATCGACCTCTGCGCCGGGCCGCACCTTCCGTCTGCGGGGCGGATAAGGGCGTTCAAGCTGCTGTCCGCAGCGGGCGCGTACTGGCGCGGGGACGAGCACCGCCCTATGCTGCAGCGCATCTACGGGACGGCGTTCGAGAGCCAGGAGGATCTCGAGCAGCACCTGGCCCGGGTGGAGGAGGCGGCCCGCCGCGACCACCGCCGACTGGGCCGGGAGCTCGACCTGTTCAGCGTCCACAACGAGGTAGGGCCGGGGCTGGTGCACTGGCACCCCCGGGGAGGGGCGGTGCGGTCCCTGGCCGAGGACTTCTGGCGGCGGCAGCACCGCGCCCACGGCTACGAGCTGGTCTACAGCCCCCACCTGGGCAAGGCCCAGCTCTGGGAGACCAGCGGTCACCTGGGGTTCTACCGGGAGAACATGTACGCCCCGATGATGATCGAAGGCCAGGAGTACTTCATCAAGCCCATGAACTGCCCCTTCCACATCATGATTTACAAGGAGCGCCAGCGCAGCTACCGCGACCTCCCCCTGCGGTTCGCCGAGCTGGGGACGGTCTATCGCTACGAGCGCTCCGGGGTGCTGCACGGGCTGCTGCGGGTGAGGGGGTTCACCCAGGACGACGCCCACATCTTCTGTCGGCCGGACCAGATAGAGTCGGAGATACGGAGCTGCCTCGACTTCACCCTCTACCTGTGGCGCAGCTTCGGGTTCGAGGAGTTCTTCTTCATGCTGTCCACCCG
>JAIMBG010000192.1 GCA_023511555.1 Acetobacteraceae bacterium
TTTATCTGCCGCTAAAAGAGGGTTCTCGTTTTTGAAGGAAGGCGCTCATGCCCTCCACTCTGTCCTCAGAGTCAAAACATAGAGAAACCAGGGTCTTTTCGAGGAGTAAGGCTTTCTGTAAGTCCATCTCCGAACCGGCATTTATGGCTGTCTTGGCCATTCTGACTGCTCTCGGCCCTCTTTTGGAAATAATAAGGGCAAGATTCCTGGCCTCTTCCATTACCCTGTCGTGAGGTACGACTTTCTCCACGAGGCCAATTCTCAGTGCCTCCTCGGCGTCTATCATCTCACCGGTGAAAACCAGTTCCTTGGTTTTGCCTAGTCCCAAAATCCTAGTCACCCTTTGAGTACCGCCCCATCCCGGAAATATACCTAACTTCACCTCTGGAAATCCCAGCTTGGCCCTATCGGAGGCGATTCTGATATCACAGGAAAGGGCAAGCTCACATCCGCCCCCAAGCGCATATCCGTTAATTGCGGCGATGCAAGGGCTTGGGTCGTTCTCTATGAGGTGATAAACCTTGTGTGCAAGGTCTACGTATTCCTGAAACTCGCTGTCTTTCATCTGGTTCATCTCCGAGATGTCGGCCCCGGCCACGAAGGCCTTCTCGCCGGCCCCGGTGATGATGAGGACGCGGTGGTCATCCTGGTTGAGGCGGCAGTCGTTGGGGACGAATGCCGCCGGCGGCAGGGTGGCCTCCACCACCGGGTGCCTCCCCTGCTCCAGCTCGATCTCTGTGCCCTCGTCGAGCTGAGGCCGGGTGTACCCGCGCCGGAGTGCGCACTCGGCCAGGGACGCCAGCGCGTCGAGTTCGGCCACCGCCCGGGCAGCGGCCTGTATCTCTGCGGTGCGGGAGACCGCCCGCTGGCGGAGCTGGCAGAACAGGTCGTACTCTAAGGCCACCGCCCTCTCCTCCGCACCGAGCACGGCCTGTTCTTTTTCTTTGAGCTCGGGGGTCACGAAGCGTTCGCAGTTGGCCAGGGTCTGCTTGCGGGTATAATCCGGGGGGATGAGGCGGCGGTTGGGGTGGGTGACCTCGAGGTAGTAGCCGAAGACGCGATTGAACCCGACCTTGAGGGACTTGATGCCGGTGCGCTCCCGCTCCCTGGCCTCCAGAGCCGCTATCCAGTCCTTCCCCGCCTGGGCGGCCCGCTTCAGCTCGTCGAGCTCAGGCGAGTACCCGGGGCGGATCATCCCTCCCTCGTTGACGGTCGGCGGGGGGTCGTCCACCAGGGCTTGGGCCAGGTGCGCGGCCAGCTCGCCCAACGGCTCCAGCTCTACCTGTGACAGCAGGTCCGCCAGCCTGGAGCTGGCCGCGGGAGCCAGGACCTCGCGTAACCGCGGCAGGACCTCCAGCGACTGCCGCAGGGCCAGCAGGTCCCGGGCGGTGGCGGTGCCCAGGCTGATCCTGCCCACCAGCCTCTCCACGTCCCGGACGCCGGCCAGGGCCTGGCGGAGATCGGAGCGGAGCGAGGCCTTCTCCACCAGCTCCCCCACCGCGTCGTGCCTCTCCCGGATGCGCTGCAGGCTGAGCAGGGGCTGCTCCACCCACTGCCGCAGCATCCGGCCGCCCATGCTGGTCACGGTGTGGTCCAGCAACCAGAGCAGCGTGCCCTCGCGGGATCCGTCGCTCAGCCGGCGGCAGAGCTCCAGGTTGCGGCGGGTGGTGGCGTCCAGGTACATGTACTCGCCACCGTGGACGGTGACCAGTCGGCTCAGGTGCCCCAGGCCCGACCTCTGGGTCTCCCGTACGTAGGCCAACAGCCCCCCCGAGGCACTGATCGCCGCCGTAAGCTCCTCGCAGCCGTAGGCCCGAAGCGAGAGCGTGCCGAAGTGCTCCGTCAACGCGCGGTAGGCGGTGTCGGGGTCGAAGTCCCACTGCTGCCGGGGGGTGACCATGCACCCCCGCAGCCGTTCCTGGAGTGCCCGCGTGAGCCGCGGCTCCTCCTGCAGGGCAGGCGGCACCAGGCACTCCTTGGGCTCCAGCCGGAGCAGCTCCTCCAGCGCTTCCTCCAAGGCAGCGGGGCCGGCGAACTGGGCGGTCAGGAACTCGCCCGTGGAGAGGTCGGCGGCGGAGAAGCCCACCGCGCCGTCTGCCTCGGCCAGGGCCGCCAGGTAGCAGTTGGTCTTATCTTCCAGCAGGCGAGGCTCAGTAAAGGTGCCCGGGGTGACCACCCGCACCACCTCGCGCCGCACCAGGCCGCGGGCGGTCCGCGGGTCCTCCATCTGCTCGCAGATGGCCACCTTGTGACCCCGTTCCAGCAGCCGGGCCACGTAGCCCTCGGCGGCGTGGTGGGGGATGCCCGCCATGGGCACCCTGACCCCCCGCGAGGTCTCCCTGGAGGTGAGCGTTATCTCCAGCTCCCGGGCAGCCACCTGGGCGTCTTCGTAGAACATCTCATAGAAGTCCCCCAGACGGAAGAACAGTATTTTGTCCGGGTGCTGGCTTTTGAGCCGCCGGTACTGCTGGGCCATGGACGTGACCTGCTCCACCGGCCTTCACCCCCATGCGCCGGAAGATTCACTGCGGCAGCGCCCCGCCCGGCGGCGGCTTTGCGAACAGCGTAAAGGTGCGGGCCTGGGTCACCCGCAGCCTCTCCAGGCGGCCGGCAAGGGCGGGGTCACCGGGGAAGTGCACCAGCTTGTGAGAGCGGGTGCGGCCGGTAAGCCAGAGCGGATCTTAGGCGCTCGGGCCCTCGACCAAAACCTCAACCTCCGAGCCCACCAGAGCCTGGTTGCGGGCCAGGCTGATGGGGTACTGCACCGCCATGAGCCGTTCCAGGCGTTCCTGCTTGACTTCGTGTGGAACCTGACCCTCCAGCCCCGCCGCCGGGGTCCGCGGCCGGGGCGAGTATATGAAGGTGAAGGCGGCGTCGAACTCGGCCCGCCGCACCAGGTCCAGGGTGTCCTGAAAATCCTCCTCCCCTTCGCCCGGGAACCCCACCATCAGGTCGGTGGTGACCCCGGCCAGAGGCATGACGCGGCGGATGTGCGCCACCAGTGAGAGGTAGTGCTCCCGGTCGTAGCCCCGGTTCATCAGGGCCAGCACCCTGTTGCTGCCGGCCTGGGCGGGGAGGTGAAAGTGCTCGCACACCTTGTCCAGGCCGGCGATGGCTTCCACCAGCTTGGGAGTGAAGTCGCGGGGGTGGGAGGTGGTGAAGCGGATGCGGAGCAGCCCCGGCACCCGGTTCAGCCGGGTCAGCAGGTCGGCGAGGCCGGGCGATCCAGGCAGGTCACGGCCGTAAGCGTTGACGTTTTGGCCGAGCAGGGTCACCTCCTTGAAGCCCCGCTCGACCAGCCCTTCGACCTCACAGACTATGTCGCCCAGGCGGCGGCTGCGCTGGGGGCCCCGCACCAACGGCACCACGCAGTAGGAGCAAAGGTTGTCGCATCCGTAGGTGATGTTCACCCACGCCCGCACGCCGGGGGCCCGGGCCGCGGGCAAACCCTCCCGGGCCTCCACGCTCACGGGGCCGGGCGAGACCGCCTCCACCCGTTCCCCTGCGGCGGCGCGGGCGACGAGCTCCGGCAGCCTGGGGAGGTCGAAGGTGCCGAGCACCAGGTCCACGTGGGGATGGCGGTCCAGTAGAGCCCGGGCTGCGCCGTCCTGCTGAACCATGCAGCCGGCCACGGCCAGCACCAGGCCCGGGCGCTTCTCCTTTAGCGCCTTTAACTGCCCGATCCGGCCATAGGCCCGCTCTTCGGCGCTGCCCCGGACGCAGCAGGTGTTGATGAGCACCAGGTCAGCCTGCTCCGGGGTGTCGACCGGCCGGTAGCCCATGGCCTCCAGCATCCCTCCCATTACCTCGGAGTCATGCTGGTTCATCTGGCAGCCAAAGGTTATAAGGTGGTAGGCCGGCCCCTGCGGGGCCTCGCCCACCCTTTCTGCGTGCATCCCCGGCCTCCTCCCCCGC
>JAIMBG010000193.1 GCA_023511555.1 Acetobacteraceae bacterium
GTTGAGCGCGGAGAACACCGCCTGCAGCTCGCCAGCCTCGAGGTGGGCAGGGATCTCCACCAGCCGATGCTGCACGAGCCCGCCCGACGCCGCCAGCAGCAGCACCGCGTGCCCCGGGTCGAGGGGCAGAAGATGTACCCACTTGAACGCCAGCCGGTCCGTCGGCGGGCCCAGAACCAGGGCCAGGTGGCTGGTGCTCTCGGAAAGCACCTGGGCAGCGTGCTGGATCAGCTCCTCAACCTGACCCCGTCGCCGGGCGAAAAGCTCGGTGATGCGCTGGATCTCGGCCTCGGCCAGCTCCCGTATGCCCATGAGCCAGTCCACGTAGAAGCGGTACCCCAGGTCGGAGGGCACCCGGCCCGCCGAAGCGTGGGGCTGGTCCAGGTAGCCCATCTCCTCCAGGTCGGCCATCTCGTTGCGGATGGTGGCGGGGCTCACGCCCAGGCGGTACTTTCGGGCCAGGGTGCGCGAGCCGACCGGCGCGGCGGTGGCCACGTAGTCGTCCACCACCGCCCTCAGCACCTGCCTCTTCCTCTCCGACAGCACACTCCGACCCTCCTTAGCACTCAGCACCCCGGAGTGCTAACGCCCCATCCCTAAAATAGCACCAGAGATTGAGCCTTGTCAAGGCCGCGAGGCGCCCGCCGCAGCGTGGTCCGGGGCTCTCAGGAACTCACCGAAGGCCGCGTTCCCCAGCATGAGCCCCCGCCGGCTCAGACGGACCCTGTCGCCGTCGAGCACCAGCAGCCCCAGCCGCTGCAGCTTCTCCAGGCTGCCCGGGAAGGCCTGGGCCACCGCGACGCCGAAGCGGGCAGAAAAGCCGGCAAGCGACACCCCCTGAACGAGCCGCAGGCCCAGAAACATGGCCTCGCCCATCAGCTCCTCCGGTTCCGGCCTGAGGCTCCCCCCGGTGGGGAGGCGCCCGCGCTCCACCTCCCGGGCGTAGCCCTCCAGGTCGGGGAGGTTGAAGCTCCTCTCCCCGCCGAGGAAGGAGTGGGCCCCGGGGCCCAGCCCCAGGTACTCGCCGCCCTCCCAGTACAGCAGGTTGTGCCGGCAGCGGTAGCCGGGCCGGGCGAAGTTCGACACCTCGTAGTGCTCGAAGCCCGCCGCGGGCAGCAGGTCCATCGCGGCCTCAAACATGTCGGCCTCCAGGTCAGGGTCGGGGAGACGGGCCCGGCCGGAGCGGACGTCGGCTTCGAGCCGGGTACCCGGCTCGAGCAGCAGCGAGTAGGTGGAGAGGTGGTCGGGCCCGAGCTCCAGGGCGCGGTCCAGGCTCTCCCTCCAGTCAGCCAGGGTCTGGCCGGGGAGCCCGAACATGAGGTCCACCCCCACGCTGCAAAACCCTGCCTCCCTGGCCCAGAGGACGGCCGGCCCGGCGTCCCGGGCGCGGTGGCGGCGCCCCAGGCTGGAGAGCAGGCGGTCCTGAAACGCCTGCACCCCAAGGCTGAGGCGGGAGGCGCCCGCCGCCCTGAGCCTCGCCAGTCCCTCGCGGTCCACCGTGCCGGGGTTGGCCTCCACCGTCACCTCGGCCCCAGGCTCGAGAGGGAAGGTCCGGGATAGCATCTCCAGCAGCCCGGCGAGCGCCCCGGCGCCCAGGCTGGTGGGGGTGCCGCCCCCCAGGTAGAGGGTGTGGAAGCGGCGGCCCCGGATGCGGGGGTCCCGGGCCCTCAGCTCCGCCTCGCGGGCCAGGGCACTGATGTAACGGCGGGCCCGCGGGGCGGTGAACGGCAGCGAGTAGAAGTCGCAGTACCGGCACTTTCCTCCCCGGCACAGAGGCACGTGGACGTACAGCCCCAGCTTTGGCTCCATCGACCCCTTCTCCCCCGTCCCCGGGCGCCTCAGTCCACCTTGAGCAGCGCCAGGAAAGCCTCCTGGGGTATCTCGACCGACCCCACCTGCTTCATGCGGCGCTTGCCCGCCTTCTGCTTCTCCAGGAGCTTCTTCTTCCGGGTGACGTCGCCGCCGTAGCACTTGGCAAGCACGTCCTTGCGCAGTGCTCGAATGTTCTCCCGGGCGATGACCCGACCCCCCACCGCCGCTTGCACCGGCACCTCGAAGAGCTGGCGGGGGATGAGGCGGCGGAGTTTCTCCACCAGACGGCGGCCCTGGTGCTCGGCGCGGTCCCGGTGGACGACGCAGGACAGAGCGTCCACAGGTTCCTCGTTCACCAGTATGTCCAGCTTGACCAGGTCTCCAGGCACAAACCCCGCCGGCTGGTAGTCCAGGGAGCCGTGGCCGCGGGTGCGGGACTTGAGCTGGTCGTGGAAGTCGTACATGATCTCGGCCAGGGGCAGGTCGTAGGTGATGAGCACCCGGGTCTCCTCCAGGTACTCCATGTTCACGTAGCGGCCCCTCCGCTCCTGGCAGAGCTCCAGGACGGGCCCCACGCCCGCCGGCGGGGTGACGACGGTGGCCCGCACATACGGCTCCAGCACCCGGGCGACCCTGGCCTCGGACGGGAAGAGGGCGGGGTTGTCCACCTCCACCTCCCTGCCGTCCCCCAGGACCACCCGGTAGGCCACGTTGGGGGCGGTGGTGATCAGCTCCAGCCCGTACTCCCTTTCCAGGCGCTCCCGCACGATGTCGAGGTGGAGCAGCCCCAGAAACCCGCAGCGGAAGCCCATGCCCAGCGCGGCGGAGGTCTCGGGCTCAAAGTGGAGCGCCGCGTCGTTGAGCTGGAGCTTCTCCAGGGCGTCTCGCAGAGCCTGGTAGTCCTGGCTCTCCACCGGATAGAGCCCGCAGAACACCATGGGCTTGGCGGGCCGATATCCAGGAAGCGGTTTGTCTGCAGGGCACCGGGCCAGGGTGACCGTGTCT
The DNA here is from genome assembly GCA_023511555.1 of Acetobacteraceae bacterium. Taxonomy (GTDB): domain Bacteria; phylum Bacillota; class Sulfobacillia; order JAIMBG01; family JAIMBG01; genus JAIMBG01. Next base: position 2,818 of record JAIMBG010000193.1, read on the forward strand.
CCCACCCGGCACTCCCGGGCCACCTTGATGCCCGCCGCCAGAAACCCCACCTCGCCCGCACTCAGCCGTTCCACGGGGCAGAGCTCGGGCCGGAACACCCCCACCTCGGCGGCCTCGTAGACGCGGCCCGAGGACATGAACATGACCCTGTCGCCGGGCCTGAGCTCCCCCTCCACCACCCGGAGGTAGACGATGACGCCCTTATAGTGGTCGTAGTGGGAGTCAAACGCCAGGGCTCTCAAGGGGGCCGAGGGATCGCCCCGGGGGGGCGGCACGCGCTCCACGATGGCCTCAAGGACGGCGTCTATGCCCTCCCCGGTTTTGGCCGAGACCAGCAGCACGTCCGCGGGATCGAGCCCCAGCTCCTCGAGCTGCCTTATCACCCGGCCGGGGTCGGCGGTGGCCAAGTCGATCTTGTTCACCACCGGCAAGATGGCCAGCCCCTGGTCCAGCGCCAGGTAGAAGTTGGCCAGGGTCTGGGCGGCGACCCCCTGGGTGGCGTCGACCACGAGCAGCGCGCCCTCGCAGGCGGAAAGCACCCGGGACACCTCGTAGCTGAAGTCGACGTGGCCCGGGGTGTCGACCAGGTTCAGGATGTACCCGTCCCGGGGCTCGGCCCCCGGAGGGCCCCCCGCCGGCCGGGGCGGCCGGGGCCGGCCGGGGCCGGGGTAGTACAGGCGGACGGCTTTGGCCTTGATGGTTATGCCCCGCTCGCGCTCCAGCTCCATCTGATCCAGGACCTGCTCCTCCATGCGCCGCGGGGGGATGGCGTGGGTGGCCTCCAGCAGACGGTCGGCCAGGGTCGACTTGCCGTGGTCGATGTGGGCGATGATGCAGAAGTTCCGGAACCTCTCCAGCCCGCCCGTCGGCCCCGCTTCCACAGGAGTCACGTCGCCCTCGCCCCCCGGCCGTCAAGCTCCACCCCCGGACGCCCCGCCAGGCGCCGGAGCAGATTGCTGTAGAGTCACCAATATAATAGCATCCAGGGCGGGGGCGGGCAAGCCGGGAGGCGACAGGGTGTGTGTCAACAAGTTCGTGGGGAGCGTCCCTTCGGGCTCGTTCCTGGGGGTTTTCCGGGCCGGTCAGGAGGGTGC
>JAIMBG010000194.1 GCA_023511555.1 Acetobacteraceae bacterium
GTCCCTGCTGGATCCCCAGAACCACCTCGAGGTGCTGGACCGCTTTGCCGGGGCAGAGTCCCTGGCCTTGAGAGCCGAGGTGTCGGCGCTATACAGCGAGTGGAAGCAGCTCACCCGGGAGCGCGCCGGGCTCTTGGGCGACCAGCGCGACCGGGCGCGCCGGCTGGACCTGCTGCGCTTTCAGGTGGGTGAGATCGACGCCGCGCAGCTCCGGGAGGGTGAGGAGGAAGAGCTGGAGCAGAGGAGGCGGGTTCTGGAGAACGCCGAGAAGCTGTTTTCCGTGGCGTCCTCAGCGTTCACCGGCCTGTACGAGGGGGAAGGGCACCGGCCCGCGGCCCTGGACATTATCCGCTCGGCCGCCTCCTCCCTGGCCGAGGCGGCCCGGATCGACCCCTCGCTCCAGCCCTGGGCGCAGGCGCTGGAGGAGGCGGGCTTCGGGGTGGAGGAGGTGGCCCGCGCCCTGGCCCGCTATCGGGAGACGGTGCCCTTCGACCCCGCGCTCAGGGCACAGGTGGACCAGCGGCTCGACCTGCTCCATGGGCTGAAGCGCAAGTACGGCGACACCCTGGCCGAGATCCTGGCCTACCGCGCCCAGGCCGCGGCTGAGATGGAGCGGCTGGAGCGGTCGGACGAGCTGGCCGCCGAACTGGACGAAAGGATGGCTGCGGTGCTGGACAGGCTGGGCCGGGCCGCGGCCGAGCTGTCCAGGCGGAGGCTGGCGGCGGCCGATCAACTGGGCTCCCGGGTCCAGCGGGAGATAGCCAGCCTGGGCATGGAAGCGGCGCGCTTCAAAGTGAGCGTGGCCCAGGAGGAGGATCCCGCCGGGGTGGAGGTGGAGGGGAGAAGGCTGGCGATGACCGCCTCGGGGCTTGACCGGGTGGAGTTCCTGTTCACCGCCAACCCCGGCGAACCGCTGCGTCCTCTGGCCCGCATTGCCTCCGGCGGCGAGATGGCCCGGGCCATGCTGGGGATCAAGGCGGTCCTGGCTGAGGCTGACGCCATTCCCACCATGATATTCGACGAGGTCGACGCAGGGATCGGGGGCCGCACGGTGCAGGCGGTCGCCGACCGGCTCCACCAGGTGGGACGTCGCCGCCAGGTCCTCTGCGTGACCCACCTCCCTCAGATCGCGTGCCTGGCCGACGCCCACTTCGCCGTGTTCAAGGAAGTGTCTGACGGCCGCACCCGCGCCCTGGCTCGGCGGCTTAAGGAGGCGGAGCGCGTCGACGAGCTGGCTCGGATGCTGGGGGGGGCCGACCTCACCGGGGTGACGCTGGAGCACGCCCGCGAGCTCCTGGAGCGGGGCCGCCAGCGGCGGGGCCGGCCCTCCAGGGCCGCCGGTCCGTAGTACCCGGGCCGGAACGGCCCGCGCGGCCGGGGCGCGCGGGTGCCGTCCCGCCGGCGGGCAGGCCCGCATAAGCCGGTGGGAAGCGGGGACACCCTACCCGGTGGCCTGGGCTCAGGCGGGTGGGCAGCGCCCACTCCCTGACTTGTGCCCAGGCCTCGGAGGCGTTTGAGTTTGCGCCGGTCGGTTCCCAGGTCGAGGGCGGGCCTGGCCCTGGCGCTGTCCGTCCTGCTGGTGTGGCTCAGCCCCCAGTTTCGGGGGCTGGCTGCCATGCCCGCCTCGCTGCACCTGTCGCAGGCGAGGGGCGCACCGCTGTCCGTTCCCGTGCCCTTCCGCCTCCACGTCCGGCCCAGCCACGAGGGGGTGCTGAGCCTCAACGGCCAGGTGCTGGGCAGGGCGGGGGCGGTGGTGCGTGGCCCTGCCGTGACCCTGGAGCCGCTCGCCCCGGGCCGCGTGGAGCTGGAGTTCCGGCTGCTGGGGGTGCTGCCCATACACCGGGTGGCAGTGGATGTGCTGCCGCCGGTGAAGGTGGTGCCCGGCGGGCACTCCATCGGCATCCTGCTGCGCTCCGAGGGGCTGCTGGTGGTGGGGTTTGAGGCCGTCTCCGGCGGGGGGCTGGTGGGGCTGGGGGCGTCCTGCCCGGCGCGGCAGGCGGGGCTGGAGCGCGGAGACGTGATCCTGGAGGCTGACGGACAGCGCCTGGAGGGCGAAGAGCAGCTCACCCAGGCAGCCCAGGCGGCCGGCCGGGCGAACAGGCCCCTCCTGCTGCTGGTGAAGCGGGGCTCCAGCCGGTTCCAGGTGTGGGTCCGGCCGCAATACTGTCCGCAGACGGGGCGGCACCGGCTGGGGGTGTATGTGCGGGACGGGGCGGCGGGCGTGGGCACGCTGAGCTTCTTCGAGCCGTCGACGGGGCGCTACGCGGCCCTGGGCCACGTGATAGCCGACGAGCAGACCGGCCGCCCGCTGGACCTCAAAGAGGGCCGCATCGTGAATGCGGTGGTGTCGGCGGTCCACCATGCGCGGCGCGGCATCCCGGGGGAGAAGGTGGGGGTCTTCCTGGAGGGGGCCCCGGCGCTGGGCACTATCGAGAGGAACACCGCGTTCGGCATCGTGGGAAGGCTCAAGGAGGAGCTCCGGAACCCCCTCTTCTCGCAGCCGGTGACCGTGGCGGGGCTGAGCGAGGTGCGGCCCGGCCCCGCGGTCCTGCTCACCGTGGTGGAGGGGCAGCGGGTGGAGGCGTTCTCGGCGCGCATCCTCAAGGTGCTGGCCCAGCCCTGGGCGGACTCGCACGGCATGGTAGTGAAGATCACCGACCCCCGGCTGCTGCTGCGCACGGGGGGGATCGTCCAGGGCATGAGCGGGAGCCCTCTGATCCAGGACGGCAGGCTGGTGGGGGCCCTGACCCACGTTTTCGTCAATGATCCTACCCGGGGCTACGCCGTTTTCGGGGAGTGGATGGCGGAGGCCTGCGGCCTTTGCGGGGCGGGGACCGAAGGCGAGCTGAGCTTGATGCCGGGGCATGTGGCTTTTGCGTCGTAGCGGTTTAGACTTTTTTACCAGGGCAGGAGGATAATGGTATTAACCCGTCGAACATAGGTCAGGGGACCACCAGTGGGAGGGATGAGCGATGGCCCAGGATTCGGAAAGGATCAAGGTTCTCATCGCTGACGATAACCGGGATTTCTGTCAGCTCCTCAAGGAGTGCATTGAGGGCCAGGAGGACTTCGAGCTGACGGGGGTGGCCCACAATGGCCTTGAGGTCCTGGACAAGCTCAGCCAGGCCGTGCCCGACGTAATCATCCTGGACATCATCATGCCCCACCTGGATGGGATCGGCGTCCTGGAGAAGCTCAACCAGATGGACCTGGAGAAGAAGCCTAAGGTGGTGATGCTTACCGCCTTCGGGCAGGAGAAGATCACCCAGAGGGTGGTGGAGCTGGGCGCCGATTATTACATACTCAAGCCCTTCAACCTCAACGTCCTGGTCCACCGCGTCCGCCAGCTCGCCAGCCACAACGGGCCCCAGGCCCGGCGTACCTCGGCGAGGGGTCGAAGCCTGGACCTGGAGGTTACCAATATCATCCACGAGATCGGCATTCCCGCCCACATCAAAGGCTACCTCTACCTGCGCGAGGCCATACTCATGGTGACCCACAGGGTCGAGCTACTGGGCGGGGTGACCAAGGAGCTTTACCCCGCCATCGCCCAGAAGTACCGCACCACCCCCAGCCGGGTGGAGCGGGCCATCCGGCATGCCATCGAGGTGGCGTGGAGCCGGGGCAACGTGGACATGATAAACAGCCTGTTCGGCCACACCGTGAGCCAGGAGCGCGGCAAGCCCACCAACTCGGAGTTCATAGCCATGGTGGCGGACAGGCTGCGGATGCAGATGAAGGTGGCCAACGACTGGAGGGTGACGGGCTAGAGGAAAGGGTTGCGTTGGGAGTCTGGCGGCGAGAGCTCTCCCGGGTCGGGCGCCTGGCGGCGCCCGCCCGGCCTGGGCCCCGGGGTATACGCCCCCCGGGCCGGGTCAAACTAATAGGGG
>JAIMBG010000195.1 GCA_023511555.1 Acetobacteraceae bacterium
GTCTTGCCATCCACTCCCGCGGCTCCCCGGTTGGCCGCCACCCTGTGCCAGGCTTCCCATACGATGTCCGTGCGGTAGACCTTGTCGTACAGGGCGTGGAACCGTCGCTTCGGCTGCTTCTTGGCCGCTGTAGCTGACCGCTTTTCATGTCAAGATTTCGGGTAATTTGACCGGTGACAATGTGCTGAGCAAGAGAAGGACCTGGTGACGACGAAGTACACCAGGTCCTTTGTCGTCCACTCCCCCAACATCCTCCCGTAACGGTTAGTGGCCAGACCGGGTGGATGCGAAGGAGCAGCCTCCATGCTTAGCGTAGACCCAGCACAGCATGAAGTCAACGGTGTTCTACCGGGCTGGTGTCCCGCCTGCAAGCACGAGTTGAGTGAACACCTGTCGTCAGGAAGGCAGCCACGGCCGGAATCCGGAAAGATCGACGTGGTGCTCGGCCGGTGCAGGCCGGCGGGTGAACCTGCGGCGCAAAAGCTGTCGTGGGTGGCGATGAGCGAGCCGTTGACCGAGGCGGAGTACCGTGAGCGGTACACGGACCGGCCGCCGCCGCTGGAGCCATGTCCGGGGTGTGGTGGCCGACTTGACCACCACGGCCGGTATTGGCGAGGGCTGGGTGAAAGCCAAAGTGTGCGGGTCAACCCTCTGCCGATTTATCGAGGTCGTTGCGCCAACGAAGCCTGTCCGGTGGTCACCGTGACCCACTACCCCTGCTTTGTGGTTCCATACAAGACCGTGCCGGCTGCCCGGCGGGAGGCCGTGGTTCGTGGCCGGGTGGAGGATGGCCGGAGTTGGGCCAAGCTGAGCGAGGAGGCGGGCTATTCGCCGGCAACGGTGCGGCGCTGGGTGGCCGAGGTGAACAGGCGGGCGCCGGAGATCGTGACGGGGATCCTGGCGATCCTGCAACGGTTGGTTACGCAAACCCCGGCCAGCATTCCGGCAGGTGACGGGGTTGCCGGCCGGGGTGCCCCGCGGGCCATGTTCCGGGTGGCTGACGCGCTGACCGTGCTGCTCGCCGGGGCCGGCACGGGGCGGGAAGAGATGCCCCGATTGAGCCTGCCGAGGGTGCTCCGCCCGCCGGGGCCGAGCCCTCTGCCTGTCTGGGCCTGATGGCGGCCCATCCAGGTGCGACCACAGAGGTTGGTGGATGGCGGCCTTGTCCAGGCGGCGATAAGGTGGTGGCACTACCCAACGAGGGGGAATGCCACCGATGAGCAGTGAGGAAAGCCGCCAGAGCACCGCCACCTTCCGGTTTCAGGTCATCGCCCCGCTGGTCGTGCGCGAGTTGGGTGCGCGGGAGCGTGCCCACATCCTGCGCGACTTGGCCAACCGGCTATGGAAGACGCCGGACGGGCGGACGATCCGCGTCCACGGGCGGACGATCGCCCGCTGGGTGGCCCGCTACCGGGCCCAGGGGTACGCCGGGTTGCTGCCGGAGGTGCGGGTCGACCGGGGCGCCCACCGCCGCCTGCCCGAGCAGGTACTGGCCCGGGCCATCGCGCTCAGGCAGGAGGACCCGTCCCGGTCGGTGCGGACCATCATTCGCATCCTGGAGCTGGAGGGGCTGGCGCAGCCGGGCCAGGTGAAGCGGACGACCCTGTCCCACGCCCTGTGCCGGGCCGGGGTCAGCCGGGCCGAGGTGACCCGCGCCAAGGAGACGTTCAAGCTGCGCGAGGCGCCCTATCCCAACGCCCTGTGGCAGATCGACACCCAGCACGCCCTGTACCTGCCCGGTTCCGACGGCCGCCGGCGCACCCTGTACCTGGTCGCCTGCCTGGACGATTACAGCCGCCACGTGGTGGCGCGCTTCTACCCGGCGGATGACCGGCCCTGCCTGGCCGACCTCCTGAAACGGGCGATCATCGCCCGAGGGAAGCCGGAGATCCTCTACGCCGACAACGGTGCCAACTACCGCAGCAACCTGCTGGCCAACGCCTGTGCCCAACTGGGCATCGAGTTGCGCCACTCCCGTCCATATCGACCTGCCGGTAGGGGCAAGATCGAAAGGTGGTTCCGGACGGCGGATACCCGCTTCAACCGGGAAGCCCAGGCGTTGATCGACCACGGGCGGATCACCACGTTGGAGCAGGTCCAGGAGTTCTTCGCCGCCTGGCTGCACAGCGAGTACAACGCCCGCGTCCATTCCTCCACTCATGAGGCGCCCAACGACCGGCTGGCCCGCGTCCATCCCGACCACCCCACCGTTTGGGTCGATCCCCAGGCCCTGGCCCATGCCTTCCTGTGGACCCAGACGCGCGTGGTCAGCGCCGTCGCCACCATCTCCGTGGAGGGCAACGACTACCAGGTCGATCCCGCTCTGGCCCGCCGCAAGGTGACCATCCGCTTCGACCCCTACGATCTCCGCACCATCCACGTGGCATGGGACGGCCGGGACTACGGCCGGGCGACCCCGCTGGAACTGGCGCGGGAGTACAGCCGGCACGTGCGGCCACCCGCCGCCGGTCAGTCCGAGGCCGCGGAACAGGTGCCGGCCGAACGCACCCCGTTCCTGGACATGGTCCTCGCCCAGGACGAGTTGCGGCGCTTCGCGGAAGCGGGCCGGACGCGGTTTGCCACGCCCGACAGCCCGGCGAACGGGGGTGAGGGCTAATGCCGGACCAGACGCCGCCCGGGCCCCTGGCCGATCCTGTGCTGCCCGAACCGCTGGCCAGGCTGGGGTTGACCGCCTTCCCGTTCCCCAAGGCGTTGGCGCCGGAACACCTCTTCCGCTGGCCGGCCGTGGACGAGGTGCTGGCCCGCCTGCGCTTCGGCCTGGCCGCCCGCGGCTTCGCCCTCCTCACCGGCGAGGTCGGCGCCGGCAAGTCCACCGCCCTGCGCATGTTCTGCCACCAACTCGACGCCACCCGCCACCCGGCCATCTACCTGGCCGACAGCGCGCTGTCGCCCCGGGAGTTCTACCGCCGCGTGCTCGAACGCTTCGGCGTCAGCCCCGGCTACACCCAGAGCCGCGCCCGCCTCCAGTTCCAGGCCCTGCTGGCCGACCTGGCCGGGGCGCAACAGAAGGTGCCTCTGCTGATCATCGACGAGGGCCATGAACTGTCCGCCGACATGATCCAGGAACTGCGCTACGTCCAGAACGTCTACTGCGATGCCGAGAGCCCTTTCGCCCTCGTCCTCTGCGGCCAGCCGGAGCTGCGCGCCATGCTCCGGCTCAAAGCCTTCGAAGCCATCGCCCAGCGCGTCACCGTGCGCTGCCACCTCGCCGGCCTGTCCCCGGCCGAGATGGCCGCCTACCTCAAGCACGCCCTGGCCCTGGCCGGCGTCGAGCGCCCGCTCTTCACCGAGGCTGCGGTCACGCTGCTGCACACCCACTCCCGCGGCCTGCTCCGCCGCGTCGGCCTCCTGGCCACCCACGCCCTGCTCAACGCCGGCCTCACCGGCTCGCCCCTGGTCGAGGAGGCTAACATGCGCCGCGCCATTACCGAATTGGACGATTGACGAGGAGGTGCCCGCGATGACCCGCCTTGACCTTGGCCGCCGCCACCCCTTCACCGTCGTGGTTACGGCCACCCGCCGCGAACCCCACGGCCGCCACACCCGGGCCCGGATCGACCTGAACGCCGCCTACGGCTCGGTTCGCCTCTGCTTTGATGACACCGCCAGCCTCGTTGTGCTCCGCAACGCCGTCCGCCGCCTCCTGGGCGACCTCCAGACGGTGCCGCCGGGGGCGTATGTGCGCTCCCATGTGTTCAGCCTCGGGGAACCGGACGGACCGCCGCCGTTCTGAAAACCCGGCGGTCAAACAGAAAAGCCCGGCTGTGACGGAGGGCGCCCTCTTGGGCGCCTTTCCCCATTTACGCTCAGGCAGGGTG
>JAIMBG010000196.1 GCA_023511555.1 Acetobacteraceae bacterium
TAAAAGCCACAGCCGCGCGGGGGGCGCCCCGGCCCCGACTCGGGCCGCCAGCTGCGCCGCCTCCCCCCCCTGGTAGACGCCCGGGCCCCGGCCGGCGCCGGCCGGGACCAGACGCCGCAGCGCCGCGGCCAGGCCCTGCCGCGTCTTGTCCAAGCCGCGCCGGAACCTCTCCAGCACCCCGCCGTCGCCCATGCGCCCACCCCCCCGTGGCCGGTCCGGCCCCGGCAAGGCCCCCCGGCCCCGATGGTTAATCTGCCCCGTCCGGCCGCTCCCCCGAGGGGCCGACGCTGGACAGCGAAACAGGCGGGACCAAGGGGCCCCGCCCGTCCTCCCTGCTCAAAGGCCCGCTTCCATGCAGGCCGAAGGGGCTGAGCGCCGCACCTAGCGGTGCGGCCCCTACCGCGGTCCTACGATGAACTTGATGGCCGTCCTCTCCTCCCCATCAATTACGATCTCAGCAAAAGCTGGGACGGTAACCAAGTCTATGCCGTTGGGAGCCACAAACCCACGGGTTATAGCGATGGCCTTGACCGCCTGATTGACCGCCCCCGCACCCACCGCCTGAACCTCGGCCGACCCCTTCTCCCGAAGAACTGCGGCTAGGGCACCAGCCACGGATTTGGGCTTTGACTGTGCTGACACTTTTAGAACCTCCATGCCCCGAACCTCCTTATCCGTTCAGGGTGCGATATGCACGTCCTGATACGGTCAGTATTCGCCCCTTGTCTAAAAATTCCTCCTTCGGCTGGCTCCTTCTAAGCGCCGGTGACCGGCTCTGGTCCGGTTTTACGACATACTACACTATTGAGGTAATAAGTCTACCCCAAATGGGTAGAGGTTAGGCCGGATCGTCGGCCAAAGCTAATGGCAATGCTGCCGCCCGGCACCGGGGGCGAGCCTCCCCGAGCCGACCAAGGAGGGGGCTCAAGTGGATATCCTGGAGAAAATGGCCCGGATGATAAGGGACAATCCCTCCATCACGGTGCGCGAGCTGGCTACCCGCCTGGGCTACTCCGAGGGGAAGTCGGTGTACTACTGGCTCGAGAAAGCCCGGTTCTATGGGCTCAAGGACTTCAAGCGGGCAGTGCTTACCGGGCAGTTCCGCGCCGCGCAACCTCAGGAGGCCGAGCCCAGCCTCCCCGAGGCGTTCCTACTCTTCCCCGCCACCGAGGTCCCCCTGGTGGTTCAGTTCGACTCCGCGGGAAACCCGATCTACGCCGAGGGGCGCTCAATTCGCGCCCATCTCCGGCCCGTGGCCAAGGGCGCCTTCGCCTACCGCCTGCCCACCCAGGAGTACTGCCCCCTGCTCCTGGCCAGGGACATGGTCCTGGTCGACCCCTCGGGCACCCCCCGCAACGGGGAGCTGGTGCTAGCCCTGGTGCCCAAGGTCGGGCCCCGCATCTTCCGCTACCTGGGCACGCCGGGGCACCAGCTTCTCATCCACCCCGTCGACGGAAACCAGCCCCCGCCGGGCGAGCCTCCCCGCCTCCTGGGGAGGGTGGTGCAGTTAGTAAGGGCTCTTTGAAGCCCCCTGCCCCGGCCCCTAAAACGGGGCGGACCCTCCCCGGAGCCGGCCGCCGCCCTTTTCCCCCGGCCGCCTCCCAGCCGTTGCAGGGCGCTTCCGCCTCCACCCGGGCCGGTCAGCGTCCGCCCTTCGTCCGGTTCTCCAACCCCTTGCGATTGGCGGATCCCCGTCCCTTCTAATACCACTTTTCGGGAACAAGCTATACATAGAATGGGTAGAGGTTTTGCCTGGTGTTAAGCAAATTCTAACTTATACCGCTATAGTTTAGCATCCTGAACCAACCGTCCCTCTATGGGGCCGGCTTTCAGAGGGCGAGGGGGAGATGACAGTGAACGTTCTGGATCGAGTGGCGCAGTTGATCCGGGAGAACCCCTCCATAACGGTGCAGGAGATAGCGACCAGGCTCGGATACTCTGAGGAGAAGTCGATCTACTACTGGCTGGAGAAGTCAAAGTACTACGGCATCAAGGAATTCAAGAAGGCCGTGCTGACCGGCGAGTATCGGCCCCAGGAGGCAGCGGCAACTGCCCCCGAAGAGGGCATCAAGGAGCCGGACACTTTCCTGCTGTACCCCACCACCGAGGTGCCGCTGGTCACCAGGTTCACCAGCTCAGGAGAGCCGCAGTTCGCCGAAGGGCGGACGCTCAGCCGCCAGGTCAAGACCCTCAGCCAGGGGTCCTTCGCCTATCGGCTGAGGACGGAGGAGTATGCGCCGCTTCTCATCCCCCGGGACCTGGTGCTGACCGACCCTGCCGAGACGCCGGCCAACGGCGATCTGGTGCTGCTGTGGCTGCCTCCGTCCGAGGTGCTGCTCCGCCGGTACTACGCCGCCCCCGACCGTACCTTCTTCGTCCACCCCATCCACGGCCGCAACCTGGCGGAGGAAAAGCCGCACGCCCAGCCCAAGATCATTGGCAAGGTGCTCCAGCTCATCCGCAGCCTCTGAAGGGAAGTCCGGTCGGCCCCGAAACCGGAACGCTCAGGCTTCGGGCTCCGCAGGCCGCCCGAGGCGCGCCAACGCCTCCCGGGCGGCCTCCTGCTCAGCCTCCCGCTTGCTCCTTCCCCCGCCCCTGCCCAAGACCGTGTCTCCCACCAGGACGGCCACCTGGAACTGCTTCTGGTGATCGGGCCCCTCCTCCGATTCCAGGACGTAGGCCGGGGGGCCCTGGCCGCCCTGCTGGACCAGTGCCTGAAGCTCCGTCTTGTAGTCGGGGGCTACCCCTCCGTGGGCCGCCGACTCCAGCTCCGGGCCGAGCGCGGCGGCCGCCAGGCGGCGCACCCAGGCCATCCCGCCCTCCAGCAGCAGCGCCCCAGCCACGGCCTCCAAGGCCCCGGAAAGCACCGAGGGCCGGGTGCGGCCCCCGCTGCCCTCCTCCCCCTTGCCCAGGGCCAGGCAGTCGCCCAGCCCCAACCTCAAAGCCCCCTGGGAGAGGGCAGCCTGGCACACCACCGACGATCGGGCGCGGGTGAGAGAGCCCTCGGACATCGCGGGCTCCCGCTCAAAGAGGTGAAGGGCCACGGCCAGCCCCAGGGCGGCGTCGCCCAGAAACTCCAAGCGCTCGTTGCTCACCGGGCCAGGCTGGCCGGGGCCGGGGGAAAGGGAACTGTGGGTTAGCGCCTGGGCCAGGAGGTCCAGACGCCGGGGCCTGAGCCGGCAGATCCGCGCCAGCCTCCCGGCGAGCAGGCGGGCCCCCTCCTCCGGCTTCACCACTGCCGCTTCCCCACCGCGAGCGAGGCGTTCTGACCCCCAAACCCGAACGAGTTGCTCAGCGCGTTGGATATGGACATCGGCCGGCTGCGGTTGGGCACGTAGTCCAGGTCGCAGTCGGGGTCGGGGTTCTCGTAGTTTATGGTGGGGTGCACCACCCCACGGTCCATGCACAGGATGGTGGCGATGAGCTCCACCGCCCCTGACGCGCCCAAGAGGTGCCCGATCATCGACTTGGTGGAGCTTATTGCCAGCCGGCGGGCGCAGTCCCCGAACACCCGCTTTATGGCCGCGGTCTCCAGCCTGTCGTTGAGCGGGGTCGAGGTGCCGTGGGCGTTGATGTACTGCACGTCCTGCGGCGAAAGCCCCGCATCGGCCAGGGCCATGGCCATGGCCCGGGCCCCTCCCTCGCCGTTGGGCGCCGGGGCGCTCACGTGGTACGCGTCGGCGGTGAGCCCATACCCCAGGATCTCTGCGTAGA
>JAIMBG010000012.1 GCA_023511555.1 Acetobacteraceae bacterium
CCTATGAAACATCCCTGGAAACAAGCCTCCTACCAGGCCTACCTCCGCCGCCGGGCCGCCCTTACCCCCTCCCCGGGAGGGTGACATTTTCTCAGTCCGATCTTCGCCCCGGGGGGGTGACATTTTCACTGTCCGTTGACACCGGGGCGGCGTTACGAGCCCAAGCGGGGCAGGGATCCACGGGCCCCGGGGGAAAGAGGCCTCGCGGGCGCCGAGCACGCCTGCGAGGCTTGCCTGCTGCGCGGCCCCTCAGACCGCCGCCCTTTGCCGCCGCATCGCCATGGCCGCGGTGCGGCTCAGATTGTGCGGAGGTTGAGGCTGGTGCGGGTTCGGTTCAGACAGCAGCGGTGTCTAAGGCGCGGCCCTCGCGAGGCGGCGCGACAGGCCTCTCGGGGCCTCTCGTTCCTTGATGTGGCACCGCGTTCCGCTCGGCCGGCTCTCAAGGCCTGCGCTGCAGGAAGCGGCAGCCGCGCCGTCGAACAGGCATCTCACGGGCTTGCCAGGTCATGGCCGCCTCGCCCCGAAGGAGGGCAGAGCTCCCTGGGGCCTGCGCGGCGCCAAGGGGGGCATCGCCGTGCGACCGCGTGCCAGGTTCATTCTTCTCTCCTTTGCTCAGATTCCAGTGGTCCTGTTCGTCATGCCGTACCTGATGATCCTGGCCATCCGGGGCCTGGAGGGTTTACTGGGGATGGGGCCGGCGTTTCCGCCGCCCTGGAACGGCGTCGCCTTTGCCCTCGCCTCCGCCTGGGGCGCCGTGTGGATGAGCTGGTCCATCTACTACATACACGCCGCCGGACAAGGGGGACCGGCGGAGGCGGCGGGGAAGGGGATAAGGCCTACGGTGCACCTGATGCGCGGGGGGCCGTACGCGTTCTGCCGTAACCCCATGATGCACGGCTACACAGTGGCGTTCCCGGTGGGGCTCGGCTTCCTGCTGCGCTCATGGGCGGTCTTCATCTTCGTGCCCCTGTGGCTGGGGCTGGTGCATGTTTTCCTCACGCGCGTTGAGGAGCCGGAGCTGGAGCGGCGGTTCGGGGACGAGTACCGCGAGTACCGGGCCGGGCTGCCGCGGCTTATGCTGAGGATGCGGGGAGCGCGGGCGCGCCTGGCGGCGGCCAGGCACGAGCTTGCCGCCGTGGGGCCCAAAAGCCCAGCCGGCCTGGCGCTGGCCGGCGTCCTGTGGGTGCTGTGGGTGGTAAGCCTCGTGCGCTACCTGCCCAGCATCGCCGCAGGCTCGGCCGCGGCGCTGGACATCCTGAGCTGGCTCCCCCTGCTCCTGCACCTCACCTGGTACGGATTCAACCTGATCATCACCGTTTTCTCGCTGGGGGCGCTCCCGCGGTTTGAGAAGTGAAGCGGCGGGGAGGCCGGCGGCTCAGGTGACGGGCTGACAGAGGGCGCCGGCGATGGGCCGCCGGAGAGCATGAGGGCGGGCCCCCCGGCGTGCCCCCCTGATCAGGGCGGAAAGCCACAAGACGACAGGGTGTGAAAGCCCCGTCATTCCTGCTGGTGCGGGCGGGGAGACTCGAACTCCCATGGGTTTCCCCACCAGATCCTAAGTCTGGCGCGTCTGCCTTTCCGCCACGCCCGCCCCTGTCCCCTATGCGTTTCGGCCGGGCGCCCGCCCGGCCGCAATGCTCAGAGTGGTGGGCCATGATGGGATCGAACCATCGACACCCCGCTTAAAAGGCGGGTGCTCTACCACTGAGCTAATGGCCCAACCCTGGCTGGGGCGGTAGGATTCGAACCTACGATGGCGGCTCCAAAGGCCGCTGCCTTACCGCTTGGCGACGCCCCAGACCACTGCGGGCGGCCGGCCCGGCCCCCCGGTCCGCCGCCCGCCCGGCTCAAGCCTGGGGTGAATGACGGGCTTCGAACCCGCGACCTCCAGGTCCACAGCCTGGCGCTCTACCCATCTGAGCTACATTCACCCTCAAACCTCCAAAAACCCCGCGCCCCCGGCGCCGCTGCGCCGCGCCTGCGCCCCCGGCCGGGGTGCCGAACCTGGCGCGCCCGGCAGGACTCGAACCTGCGGCAATCGGATTAGAAGTCCGACGCTCTGTCCTCTGAGCTACGGGCGCCGCACCACCCGCCCCGGCGAGCCGCCCGAAAGCCCGGACGGCCTCGCCCCGGGGCGGGTCGACTCCAACTGGAGCGGGTGATGGGAATCGAACCCACCCAAGGGGCTTGGAAGGCCCCTGCCCTACCACTAGGCTACACCCGCACGCTGGCCGCTCCGCCAACAACCGCCGCACGCCAAGCCTGCAAGCCGAACCCAAACCTGGTCGGGGCGCCCGGATTCGAACCGGGGACCTCTTGCTCCCAAAGCAAGTGTGCTACCAAGCTGCACTACGCCCCGCGGCAGATGGCCCCCGCAGATTGAGTATATTACAAGTGGGCCTCAAAGTCAACGCCGCCACGGGCCGCGTCAGGCCCCCACCCCCTACAGCCGCCTTATCTCCGGCCGGGCCCGGCCGCCCTCCAGGTGGAGCACGGCGAAGCTCGAGCCCAGGGGATTGAACCTCACGCTGCCGGGGTTGAGCGCCAGCACACCCTTCAGGCGGCGTGAGCCGGCCAGGTGGGTGTGGCCGAACAGCACCACGTGCGCCTGAACCTCGGCCGCCCGCCTCAGCAGCAGCCCCAGGCCGCGGTGGACCCCGTAGGTGTGGCCGTGCGCCACCAGGATGCGCACCCCTTCAACCTCGATGACCTCCTCCAGGGCCCCTGGAACGCCGCGGTCGCAGTTCCCCGCCACCGCCACCACCCGCGTCCCGGCCGGGGCGCGGAGCGCCTGGGCGTCGGCGTAGCCGTCCCCGGCGTGCACCACCAGATCGACCGGCCCCATGGCCTCGAGCGCCCTCTGGGCCAGCGCCCTGTCCCCGTGGGTGTCGCTCATCACCCCGATGCGGATGCGCCCTCACCTCCCGGTCGCACGCCTAAGAGCGCAAGCATCCGCGGCAGAAGCCGCGCCAGCGCCCGCCCCCGGTGGCTGATGCGGTCCTTCTCCGCGGCGGGCAGTTGGGCCATGGTGCAACCCCGGTCCTCCAACACGAACAGCGGGTCATAGCCGAAGCCGCCCGAGCCTCGGGGTTCGAACCCCACCCGCCCCCGGCACTCGCCCTGGGCAACCTCCACGCGGCCGTCGGGCAGGGCTATCGCCGCCACACACACGTAGCGGCAGGCGCGGGCCTCCCACGGCACCCCCTCCAGCATCTTGAGCAGCTTGCGGTTGTTGGCCTGGTCATCGGCCTTAGGACCGGCCAGCCGAGCGGAGCGGGGGCCCGGCCTCCCTCCCAGGGCCTCCACCTCCAGCCCTGAGTCCTCGGCCAGGGCGGGCAGCCCAGACGCAGAGGCGGCGGCCCTCGCCTTGGCCAGCGCGTTCTCCTGGTAGCCGTCTCCCTCCTCGGGCACCACCGGGAGCCCGCCCGCCTGCTCGGGCCAGACCAGCTCCACCCCGAACCCGCCCAGAATCGCGGCTATCTCCCGGCGCTTGCCGGGGTTCGCCGTCGCCACCAGCAGCTTTGGCATCTGCGTTTCCATCAGCATTCCCCAACCCCCGGCTCGTCTTGGGCCCACACCACCCGATCCCTGGCGGTGCAGCCCCTGCCCACCTGGTCGGCCAGGGGGCCCAGGGCTTCGCGCTGGCGCTGCACGACCAGGGCGATGCCGTGCCGGGCCAGCTCCAGGAGATCCTCCATCTCCTGCGCGGTGAACGTGCCCTGCTCCCCCGTGCCCTGGACCTCGACCAGGCCGCCCCGCCCGCTCATGACCACGTTCATGTCCACCCGGGCCCGGCAGTCTTCGTCGAAGGTGAGGTCCAGCACCGCCGAGGCGTCCAGCAGACCCACGCTGACGGCGGCCAGAAAGTCTGACACGGGCAGGACCGGCCAGCACTCCCTCCGGCGCAGGGTCTCCAGCGCCTCCACCAGGGCCACGAACCCGCCGGTCACGGCAGCCGTCCGCGTCCCGCCGTCGGCCTGGATGACGTCGCAGTCCACCCACACCGTGCGCTCACCCAGGGCCTCGAGCAGGGTGACGGCCCGGAGAGACCGCCCTATAAGCCTCTGAATCTCGAAACTGCGGCCCGCCCCCCGGCCCCCCGGGTCGCGGGGGTTGCGGGTGGGAGTGGCGCGGGGCAGCATTCCATACTCGGCTGTGACCCAGCCCTTCCCCGTGCCCCGGAGGAAGGGGGGCACCTTGTCCTCCACGGAGGCGCTGCAGACCACCCAGGTGTCCCCCAGCTCCACCAGCGCCGAGCCCTCGGCAAACTTCAGGTACCCCCGGGTGATCTTGAGCGGGCGCAACTCGGCCGCCTTTCTTCCATCCAGCCTGCCCACCTTCACACCCCCCGCCCCCGACCTTTACCCCCCAGCCCCCTCCCCTTCCCGGCGCCGCCGCGGAGGCCTCCGGCCCGGTGCCGCAGGCTCCCCGGCGGACGCCCGGCCACCCGCGCCGCTGGGCCCGGGCGCACCGGCCGCCCAAGCGCCGGCCTGGACCCCGGCCCCCGCCTGGTAGTATGCGCCGACTCCCCCCGCACCGCAACGGCCTCCGCCCTGGCCCAAAGCTCCCCAGGAACCGGGCGGGTGCGGCCCGCCCTACTTCCTCTGCCGAAAGTCGAACACCCCGCCCCGGACGCCGCGGGTTTCGAGCACGGTGACGAAGGCCTGGGGGCTGTGCTTCTTGAGCAGAGACAGCAGCCGCCGGAGCGACCGCCTTCTCACCGAGACGAACAGCACGTGGCTGGGGCCCTCGCGCCCCCGGCCGACAACGGTGGTGACCCCAAAACCCCCGTCCCTCAGCGCCTCGGCCAGGGTGAAACCCTCGGGCTCCTTCACAATCGCCTCCACGGTGAGGTAGCCCAAAGCCAGCCTTTCCTCCACCAGGCTCCCCACCAGGTTGCCGGTGGCAAAGCCCAGGGCGTAGACCACGAGCTTCAGCGGGTCCTGGAGGTCGCTCACCACCAGCCCCAGGGCCACTATGTACACCGACACCTCAAAGAACCCGATGGCCGCAGCCTCGAACTTCCTCCCGCGAACCAGCATGAGGGTGCGCACCGTGGACAGCGAGACGTCTATGACCCTCGCCCCGAACACCACCAGGTAGCCGCCCCAGGCCGGCATCTTTCCCCCCACCTCCTTGCCCGAGGCCCCCGTC
Organism: Acetobacteraceae bacterium; assembly: GCA_023511555.1. Classification (GTDB taxonomy): domain Bacteria; phylum Bacillota; class Sulfobacillia; order JAIMBG01; family JAIMBG01; genus JAIMBG01. The sequence continues at coordinate 5,155 of JAIMBG010000012.1, forward strand.
GGCCAGCCGCCCCGGCCCGGGGTTCGGGTCAGGGGGCAAAGAACCGGGCCAGGCCACGGGCCAGGGCCTCCGCCAGCCGCCGGTGGAAGGCGGGGTCCAGCAGCAGCCGCTCCTCGTCAGGGTTGGACAGGAACGCCGCCTCCACCAGGGCGGCCGGGACCCGGGCCTCCCTCAAGACCACGAACCTTTCCGTACGCACCCCCCGGTCGTTGAGCCCCAGCGCCGCCATCTCCGCGTGGATCGCCTGCGCCAGCCGGCGGCTGCTGCCGTGGGAGGCGTAGTAGTACACCTCGAACCCCTGCCGCGAATCGATCCAGAACGCGTTGGCGTGGACCGATAGCATGGCATCCGCCCCCACCCGGTTGGCCAGGGCGGGGCGGTCGGCGAGCTCTACGGCCGAGTCGTCCTCCCGGGTCATGATCACCTCCGCTCCCTGGGAGGAAAGCAGCTCGCGTAGGATGAGGCAGACCGCCAGGTTGACCTCCTTCTCCCGCGTGCCCGCGGGCCCGATGGCCCCGGGGTCCTGGCCCCCATGGCCCGGGTCGATGACCACCCTGCGCCCGTACAGGAAAGACACGGGCAGGTCAAAGGCCAGGCCCGACGGCACCTCGACCGGTATGGCCCCGGCGTGGTAGGCGAGGTGCAGCACCACCCTGACCACGTCGGGGTTGCGCTGGAACTGGGCCATGACCACCTTCTTCAGGGGGCCCCGGTTGACCTCCCAGGTGAGCGGCCCCCCCTCCACGGTGGCATGCGGTATGTCAATGACCAATCGGAGCGGATCCTCCAGGAGCAGGGTGGAGCACACCAGTGGCCTGGGGGCTGCCACCACCACCCGGACCCTGTCGGGCCGGGCCTCCCAGCTCACCCCGGCCACCTCTGCGCTCAGGAACACCTCCAGCCCGCCGCTCCAGGCCAGCACCCGGTAGCCCGTGGGGCGGCGCAGGTCCAGCACCACCCGCACCGCGTCGGGGTCGGTACGGAACTGGCCGGTGCGCACCCCCAGCAGCACGTCGGCGGCCTCCGCCGCGGGCTTGCTGGATGCGGGCACCCCCTGGGCCAGGGTGGCGCCTTCCAGGTCGATGGCCAGCCGCGGCGGATCCAGCAGCTCTGCAGCCTGCCACTCCAGCGGCCCGGTGGTGTAGATGACCAGGGCCTGCCCGCCCGGGCGGGGTTCCCAGGCCACCCGGGTGACCTTATAGCCTATCTCCAGCCACACCTCGCGGCCGTCGGGGGAGCGCGAGGCCCAGTACCGCACCGGCTCCTGCAGGTCCACGATGACCCGGGTCAGGTCGGGCGCAGTGCTCATGAGGCCGGCGCGCACCTGCATCACGTCGCCGTCCTGGATGGGGATCACGGTCTGGGCGAGGGACAGCGAGGCGTCGAGGTCCAGCACCAGACGAGGCCAGGTCCCCTCGGGCGGTCCCACCGCCGCCACCCGGAAGGTGGCCGGGCCGCCCACCTCCACTACCAGACGCCCCCTCCCCACGGCCCTCTCCCAGCGGATGGCGGTGACCCGGAAGCAGTCAACCCTCACCGTGCGGGTCTCGGCCTCCCAGCGGACCTGAGCCCCCAGCGACTCCCCCAGAAACCGCAGGGGCACGAGCGTCCGGCCGCCCACCACCCGGGCAGGCACGTCGAGGGGCACCTCCACCCCGTTCACCATCGCCCGGTCCCGGCCCACGGTCAGCAGAACGCTGCGATCGCCGAGGCTGAGCTCCACGCGGCCCTCCGCGGCCACCCAGGCCACCTGGGCGCCGAGCGCCTCGGAGATCAGCCGCACCGGTACCAGCACCCTGCCTTCCACCAGCAGCGGCGGGGTATCGGGGGAAAGCTCCCTGCCGTTGACCACCAGCCGGATGGGCGGGACCGCAGGCGCCGCCTCGGCGCGGCCCCTGCCCCCAGAAAGCGCGGGCAGGCCGGAGGGGCAGGGCAGGCTGGAAAGGCCCAGCCCGTCAACCGCAAGAGCCAGCGAGAGCAAAAGGGCAGCCGCGAGCCGCAGCCTGTGCGCCGTCCTCACCCTCTCCCCCATCCGTTTCAGAGCCGGCGCATCCGGCCATTTGGATGCCTTTGGTTCGCCGCCCCGCTCCCCCTTTCCTGCCCCTGCTCGGCCTGGGCCGGCTGCCAAATTAAGGCTAGGGTGTGGGGGCGGGGCCCAGGGCCTGCAGCCCCACGGGTTCCGGGCTATACCTTCAGCCCTAGCAGCCGGGCCGCGTTGCCGTAAAAGATCGCCTCCAGGTCCGGCCCCTTTATCCCCAACCAGCGGCAGACCCGCAACTGCTCCTCCAGGTAGCGGACCGCAAAGCCCCGGGGGAACCAGCTCGAATCGGTGCCGAAGATGATGCGGGCCGGGCCCACGGTCTGGTATGCTTTGCGGAAGAGGGCCTCGAGGTCCAGCTCATAGGGCATCCACCGCACCCACTGGTTGGAGCCGGAAGTATCAACGTAGACGTTGGGACAGTTCCAGCAGAGCTGGAGCAGCTCGCCCCAGTAGCCGCAGCCGAAGTGGGGCACCACGAAGGGGATGTCGGGATAGCGCAGGGCCGTCGCGGCCAGGGTGAGCGGGCTGGTCAGGGGGTGGGGGAGGCCCCCGCCGTGGCCGAGGAGGCCGAAGTGAATCACCACCGGCAGCCGGCGGGCGCTCAGAAACTCCCACACCGGCTCCAGCGACGGGTCCTCGAAGGGCCTCTGCAGCCGGGGGGCGAGGACCTTGAGGCCGGAAAGCCCCAGTTCATCCACCGCCCGCCTCAGCTCCCCGGCGGGGTCGGGGCCGTTGAGGTCGTGGTGGGCCAGGCCGGAGAACCTGTCGGGGCATGCGGCCACCACCTCGGAGAGGGCATGGTTCGACGCGCCGGTCACGAACACCACCCGCTCCAGCCCGTGCCTTGCTACCTCCTCCGCCCACAGCCGGGCCAGCTCCCGGCGGTCCAGGCCCCAGACCGGCTCCGGCAGGTTCCACTCCTCCCGCATCCTCTGCCACCGCTGGCGCACGTACTCACCCACCGGACCGGCCGGCGCTTCGCCCTTCCAGCCCTCGACGAAGTGGGCGTGGAAGTCGATTATCCTCAGCCCCACCACGGACACCCGCGGCACCCCCTTTGAAACCCCATGGCCGAGGGAAGGCTTTCGGCGCCGGCGGCCGGTGTTCCTTCCCCCGACCGCGCCGGCGGGGGGCCGGCCCCGCCGCGCCCCCGGCCGTCCTCGCCCCGCGCCTCCCTCAAAGGCCCGGGGCCCGGACGAACCGGGCCCCGGAGCCCTGGGACACCCTCAAACCATGGTGGAGGCGGAGGGGAATCGCACCCCTCGTCCGCGAACCCACCGGCGGGAGTATCTACGGGCGTAGCCCCTGTTTTGTTCTTGCCCGAGGCGGCTCCCGGGGGCAGGATCCGCTCCGGCTCAGCCCCTGCGTTTCCCGCCGCCCTGCGAGGCGGTTCAGGCGACGGTAGCCTGCTTTGTGACGCCCCTGCCCCGCCCCGCAGGCGGGGGCGGGAGGGACGTAGCCGTCTAAGCGGCTAGAGCGTAGCTCTCGTTGGCAGTTTTGCCGTTCCCGCTGTTTTACGAGGCACGGGACCTCGGCCCGCTGCTCCGGCCAGCGCCGATCCACGTCGATGCTGTTTCGCCCCCACTCCTTTCGGTCGGCGTCATCTTGAGCCCTTCCCCACACTCATTATACCCCGAGGCGGCCCCGGCCGCAAGGGGCGGGAAGGCTGCGATTCCGGCCCCTTCCACCACCTTCGGCCGCGGGCCCGCCGCCGGCCTCTCACCCGCACCATCGCGCGCCCCGTCCTCGGGCCCGCCCCCTGCATCCGCTGCGGTCTCCGCCAGCCGCCTCCTCCCCCCGCCCGCGCCCCTTGAGCGCCCGCTCCACCTGCCGCCTCGCCTCGCGCTCCGCGATGTCCCTCCTGCGGTCGTACACCTTCTTGCCGCGGCCCAGGCCGAGCTCCACCTTGGCCCAGGACCCTTTGAAGTACACCCTCAGCGGCACCAAGGTGTACCCCCGCTCCCGGACCCTCCCGGCGAGCCGCGCGATCTCACCGCGGTTGAGCAGGAGCTTGCGGCGCCGTCGCGGCGGGTGGTTGAACCGGTGGGCCTGGGCGTAGGGGGCGATGTGGCAGTTGACCAGGTAGACTTCGCCGCCGTTGACCTCGGCATAGGCATCCTGAAGGCTCACCCTGCCCAGCCTCAGCGACTTCACCTCGGTGCCGGTGAGCACCAGGCCGGCCTCGCAGGCCTCCTCGATGTGGTAGTCGTGGCGGGCCCGCCGGTTCACGCCCACCACCTTGAGCCCGGCTTCGCCGGCGGGCTTCCCCTTGCCGGCCACCCCCGCCACCTCCCGCCGCCTGGCGGCCCGAGGGGCAGGCCGCTCAGGGCTCCTGTGCTACGATTATACTATACGGAGTGGAGGAAGGCGGTGTCAAGGCTACCCCGGCGCGAAGCCCTCCCTGCCCCTTCGCCTCCCCCCGGCAGCCGCCCCGCCCCGAACGCTCCCAGGGACATCGCGCCCTACGCCCCTCCCAGAGTCCCCCGTTGCCGGGCAAGCCGGTGGCAGAGCTGCAGCGCCGCCAGCCCGGCCAGGGCGTAGAACGCCGAGTTCAGCAGCAGGAGAGGCAGCGTGCCGTCGCCCCAGAGCGCACCCAGCCCCACCTGGTCCACCATCAGCCCTCTCAGCGCCCGCACCCCGGCGGTCAGCGGGAGCAGCTCGGCCAGGACCGAAAGCGGGCGGCCCAGCCGTACCGGGTCGCCGAGCACCCCCAGGCAGAGCATCAGGGCCAGCAGGACGTAGCCAAGGGCGGTGACGTTCCTTGCCACCAGTGCCGCACCGGCCAGGATGGCCCCCAGCCCATAGACCCCCACCAGCGCCGCCAGGAGGACTGCGACGGCGGAAAGCGGGAGGGAGAGGCGGACGCGGCTCACCGTCATAAGCAGGCACAGCAGGGTGCCGGAGTACATGAGGCTCACCAGGAGCTGGCCCAGGGCGCGCCCGGCCGCCACCACGACCGGAGAGGTGCCCGAGGCTAGACGGTGCTGGAGCCTCCGCAGGGAGACGTCGGCCGAGGTCCCCCTCGCCAGGCCTAGTATCGCGAATGCGGCCAGGGTCCAGGCCAGGAACCCGACAAGCAGCAGCGACTTCGCCCGCTCCGCCTGGGCCGGGGGCGGGGCGCCCAGGGGGCTGAGGGCCAGGAACGCCTGCCAGCACGCCAAAAGGGCCACGGCCTGCGCGACCATGACCAGGCCCAGGCTCAGGCCCGAGCGCCTGCTCTCCAAGAGCTCCCGATAGACCTCAGCCCACAAGGCGGTCAGTGTACCTATGACCGCTCACCCCCCTGGCCAGCTCCAGGTAGCGCTCCTCCAGGTCCTCGCCGTCGCTCGACACCTCCAGGAGCTGGCAGTCGTTCTCGCCCAGGAAGGCCAGGACAGAGTAGACCAGGCCCGGGGATGAGGCCTCGACGATCACCGTGGCCGTCTGGCCGTCGGGGTTGAGCCGGGCGCCGGGGTAGAACGTCTCCAGGCCCCCAGCCAGCCGGCTCATAACTCGGGGCGAGGGGGTGCGTATCACCAGGCGGTAGGGCAGGCAGCCGAAACCCCGGAACAGGGCCGACGCGTCTTCACAGCAGAGGAGGCGGCCCCGGCTCATCACCGACACCTTCCGGCACAGTTCGGCGGCCGTGCCCATGTGGCGGGTGCAAATCAGGATAGAGCGCCCTCCGTCGCGGGAAAGCTCGCCCAGGATGCGGCGGAGGTCCAGGGCCTCCTGGGGGTCGAGCCCGCGGGTGGGGTCGTCGAGCAGCAGCACTTGGGGATCGCCCACGAGCGCGGCGGCCAGGGCCAGGCGCCGGTGCGCCCCGCGGCTGAGGGAGGCAGCGGGCCGGTGCCGGTGCTCGGCCAGGGCGAGAAGATCGAGCAGCGACGAGATGCGGGCCGAGAGCTGAGGCCCGCTGAGGCCCTTGAGGTAGCCGGAGCAGGTCAGGTTCTCCTGGACGGTGAGCCTCCCCGAGAGTCCCTGGCCGCCCTCCAGCACGGCCCCCACCCGGCGGAGCGCCTGGGCGGGGTGACGCGCCACGTCCAGGCCGTCGATCGTGACCGTGCCGCTGTGGGGGGCAACCAGGCCCAGCATCACGTGGACCAGGCAGGTCTTGCCCGACCCGGCGGGCCCCAGCACGCCCAGGACCTCCCCGGGCTCCACGCGCAGGCTGACCCCATCCAGGGCGGTCACCTGCCGCCCCTGGGCCCGGAAGGTCCGGGTCACCTCCCGTACCTCTATCACCTGGCCCGCCTCCGAATGCCCGATTTTCCCCCAGATGCCCATAGGGCTCGGCAGGCCTCTGCCGAACCCCTTCCTGGCGAGAAGAGAAAGCCGCCATCCACGGCCTCCTGAAACATTATACCCCAACCCTTCCCGCTTGTCAACGGCTGGACAGCCAGGAATCCACTGGCACCAGGCCCCGGCAGGGTTCAGGGGCGGGCCGGTGCAGAGCGCCAGGGCACGGGAACCGCCATTTCAAGCAGGAAGAGGGGCAGGGCAGGGAGAATATCCCCGACTTGGGGGCTCCGGGGGGTGAGGAGGGAAGGACCGGGAGCCCGCCAAGCTACGTCAATACGCTGAGGAGGGATGAGGCCGTATGTCACACCGCAACAGGTGGGCCGTGGTTGTGGTGGCGGTCGGCGCGGCGATCTGCCTGCTGGCCAGCCTGGCCGTGGGCTGCGCCAAGAAGCCGGCCAACGTGGCGGAGGTCCAGCTCCTGCGGTACAACCTGGGCACCGAGCCCGAGACCCTGGACTCCGCCAAGGCCACCGGGCAGCCCGAGTTCACCGTGATCAACGCCCTGTTCGAGGGCCTGGTGAGGCTGGACGCCCAGTACCTGTGCCAGCCCGCCATGGCCTCGTCATGGGAGGTCAGCCCCGACGGCAAGACCTACACCTTCCACCTCCGCAAAGGCATAAAGTGGTCCAACGGCGACCCAGTGACGGCCAACGACTTCGCCTACGCCTGGATGCGGGTGCTGAACCCCGAGACGGCGGCGGACTACGCCTACCAGCTCTACTACATAAAGGGCGGTCAGGCGTACAACGAGGGCAAAGGCCCCGCTGAGGAAGTGGGCATCAAGGTCAAGGACCCCAGCACTCTGGAGGTCACGCTGGAGGCCCCCTGCCCCTACTTCCTGTCGCTGATGGCGTTCCCCACCTACTTCCCGGTGCACAAGGCCACGGTGGAGGCCAACGCCAACTGGGCGGCGGAGGCGGCCACCATGGTGTCGAACGGGCCGTTCAAGCTGACAAAGTGGGAGCACCACAGCGTGCTGGAGATGGCGCCCAACGAGCACTACTGGGACAGGGCGAAGGTCAAGCTCCAGGAGCTCAAGTTCTTCACCGTGGAGGAGTCGAGCACCGAGCTGACCATGTTTGAGACGGGCGAGCTGGAGGTCGGCGACAACCCTCCCCTGGCCGACCTCGACCGGCTGAAGGCCGAGAACAAGGTCATCATCGGGCCCGACCTGGCCGTCTACTACTACCTGTTCAACGTGGAGAGGGCGCCCCTGAACGACGTCCGGGTGCGCAAGGCGCTGACCTTCGCCATCGACCGCCAGTCCCTGGTGACCAACGTCACCAAGGCCGGCCAGACCCCGGCCATGGCCATCACTCCGTACGGCATACCCAACCCCGTAACTAAGAAGGACTTCCGCGAGGAGGGCGGGAACTACTTCAAGGACAACGACGTCGCCACGGCGCAGACGCTCCTGGCCGAGGCCGGCTTCCCCGGCGGGCAGAACATGCCTCCCATCGAGGTTCTGTACAACACCAGCCAGGGCCACAAGACCATAGCCGAGGCCATCCAGGAGATGTGGAAGAAGAACCTGGGGATCACCAACCTGACGCTCACCAACCAGGAGTGGGGCGTGTATCTGGCGACCCGCGACGCGCGGAACTTCCAGATCGCCCGCGCGGGCTGGGGCGCAGACTACCTGGACCCCATGACCTTCCTCGACATGTGGACCAAGGACAACGGCAACAACAACACGGGCTGGTGGCACCCCGACTTCGAGGCCATGGTCGCCAGCGCGAAGGCGACGGGCGACCAGAAGGTCCGGTTCGAGACCATGCACAAGCTTGAGAAGCTGCTGATGGACGAGATGCCCATCGCGCCCATCTACTTCTACACCGACCCCTACATGGTCCAGCCCTACGTCGCGGGCATGGTGAAGTACAGCTTCGGGCCGTCCATCGACTTCAAGAACGCTTACGTCACCAAGCACTGAACCGACTGGAAGGCAGAGGGCGGACCCGCCGGGGTCCGCCCTCCCTGCTTTCCGCAAGCCCTTCTACTCTTCCTGCGTTCCCCAAGCCCTTCGCGACTTGCGGCCGGGGCCCCGAGCGCGGCGCTTACCGCCTCAGAGCCCCAGCTCCGCCGCCACCCCCTGCATGGCCTCCAATCCCAGGGCGACGAACTCCTCGAGCCCCAGCCCCAGCTCAGAGCAGGACTCGATGGCGTCCCGCCTTGCCCCCCGGGCGAAGGACTTCTCCTTGAAGCGGTTGAGCACGAACGCCGGGTCGAGGGGCGCCAGCCTCTTCTGGGGGTGTATCAGGGCAGCCGCCACTATCAGCCCGGTAAGCGGGTCGGCGGCGTAGAGCGCCCTGGCCATGTCGGTGGTCCGGGGCAGGCCGTGGCGGTCGTTGTGGGCCCGCACCGCCTCTACCAGCTCCGCGTCCAGCCCCATCTCGGCCAGCATGTCGGCCCCCACCTGGCTGTGCCTTTCGGGGTCCTCGAAGGTGAGCGAGTAGTCGATGTCGTGAAGCAGCCCGGCCAGGCCCCACCGCTCCGGGTCCTGGCCCAGCCGCCCGGCCAGGCGGCGCATCACCGCCTCCACGGCCAGGGTGTGTTTGAGCAGGTTGGGGTTCTTGAGGTTCCTCTTCACCGCCGCCAGGGCTTCTTCCCGGGTCACGCCATCCGCCTCCCCTAGAGAAGATGGGCAGGGAGCCGGGCGCCCCACGGCCGGGGGCGCGCCCGGCTGTACGCCGCCGGGCCCGGCGCCTGCCCGGGCGGCCCGCTCCGCCTCCCGGGCCCGGCGCCCCCGGACCGCCCCCTGCCGCTACCGGAACAGAGGGGCGAACACCAGGGAGATGATGGTCATGAGCTTGATGAGGATGTTCAGCGAGGGGCCGGCCGTGTCCTTGAACGGATCGCCCACCGTGTCGCCGACCACCGCGGCCTTGTGCGGGTCCGACCCCTTGCCCCCCAGGTTGCCGGCCTCGATGTACTTCTTGGCGTTGTCCCAGGCGCCGCCGGAGTTGGCCATCTGAACCGCCACCATCATGCCCGTGACCAGGGCGCCGGCCAGCATCCCGCCCAACGCCTCCTTGCCCAGGATGAGCCCCACCGCCAGGGGGCTGACCACCGCGAGCAGCCCCGGCAGGATCATCTGGCGCAGGGCCGCCGACGCCACCAGGTCCACGCAGCGGGCGTAGTCGGCCCGCGCCCTGCCCTCCATCAGCCCCTCGATCTCCTTGAACTGCCGCCGGACCTCGCCCACCACCCCGAAGGCGGCCTTCCCCACGGCCTGCATGGCCATGGAGGAGAAGAGGTAGGGCAACATGCCCCCGATGAAGAGCCCGGCGATGACCTGCGGTACCAGGAGGTTGAGGAGCTTGAGGCCCGTCGCGGCGGTGTAGGCCGAAAACAGCGCCAGCGCCGTAAGCGCCGCGGAGCCGATGGCGAACCCCTTGGCGATGGCGGCGGTGGTGTTGCCCACCGCGTCGAGATGGTCGGTGATGCGGCGCACGTCCTTGCCCAGGGCGGCCATCTCCGCGATGCCCCCGGCGTTGTCGGCGATGGGTCCGTATGCGTCCACGGACACGGTCATCCCCACCGTCGACAGCATGCCCAAGGCCGCCAGCGCGATGCCGTAAAGGCCGGCGGAGTAATAGGCAGCGACGATGCCGCCGGCGATGATCAGCACCGGCAGCGCCGTGCTGCGCATGCCCACTGCCAGGCCGGTGATGATGTTGGTGGCCGCGCCGGTCTGGGACGACAGCGCGATGCCCTTCACCGGGGCCCGATCGGCCGAGGTGTAGTACTCCGTGAGCAAGCCGATGGCGATGCCGGCCACCAGCCCGGCCAGGGTGGCCCAGAACACGTCCAGCCGGCCGCTGAACCAGCGGGAGAGGAAGAACGTCATCACTGCCACCAGGCCCGCGCTGGCAAACGTCCCCAGGCGCAGCGCCGCCGCCGGGCCCAGGCCGCCCCGAGAGCGTACGCAGAACGTGCCGATGACCGACGCCACGACCCCTGCAGCGGCCAGCAGGATGGGGAGGACGATTCCCTTGAGCCCGAAGGCCACCGCCCCCAAGGCCATGCCCGCCACGACCGAGCCCACGTAGGACTCGAACAGGTCGGCCCCCATGCCGGCCACGTCGCCCACGTTGTCGCCCACGTTGTCGGCGATGACGGCGGGGTTGCGCGGGTCGTCCTCGGGGATGCCGATCTCCACCTTGCCCACCAGGTCGGCCCCTACGTCCGCCGCCTTGGTGTAAATCCCGCCCCCCACGCGGGCAAAGAGCGCCACCGAGCTGGCCCCGAGCGCAAACCCGTTCACCACATTGAAGCTGCCGGGGTCGCGGGGGTCACCGAAGATGTAGTAGATGACCCCCAGGCCCAAAAGCCCCAGGCCTGCCACGGCGAGCCCCATGACCGCCCCGCCGGAGAACGCCACGGAAAGGGCCGCCTCCCGCCCTTTACGGGCGGCCTGGGCGGTCCTGGCATTGGCCCTGGTGGCCACCCTCATGCCAAAGAACCCGGTAGTGAGCGAGCAGGCGGCCCCCACCACGAAGGCGATAGCCGTCTCCGGCCTGAGGGTGCTGCCCGGCGCAAGAAGCCCGGCCCCCAGGATGAGACAGGCCATGACAAGCACGAACCAGATGAGTACGCTGTACTGCCTCTTGAGGAAGGCCATGGCCCCCTCCTGCACGGCAGCGGATATGCGCTGCATCGCCTCGGTTCCCGGGTCCTGCCTTAGGACCCGGACCGCATAGTAGATCGCGGTCCCGATGGCTAAGACCCCCGCCACGGGCCCAAGGTAGGCCAGGTGCTCCATCCGTCCGCTCCCCCTTTCCTGCCCGAAAACGCAGAAAGGCCCGGCCCGGCTCCCCAGCCTGGGTCAGGCCCGCCGCTCAGACGCCACCCCGCCCCGAACCCGGCCCCCTACCCGCGGCCCGGCGGCCCCGGGCGGCTCAGGCCAGCACGCTGACCAGAAGGGCGAAAATCATGAAGGCGATGGCGAAGCCGGTGGTGAGCTTGGCCAGCAAGGGATCCAGGCCCTTCTTTTTGCCGAACAGGGTCTCGGCGCCGCCGGCAATGGCGCCGGACAGCCCCGCGCTCCTGCCCGACTGAAGCAGCACCACCGATATGAGCCCGACTGAAGCCACAAGCAGCAGGGCGATCAGCACGTTCCCCAGCAACCCTTCACCCCCCTTAAGCCTCGCGGTCCGCCTCTACGTCGCCCCGCGGGTCCAGACCCCGGGGGCGATTCCATTTTAGCACAGCCGCCGGCAAAAGACAAACCCCCCCACGAAAAACTTTACTCACATCACGTCACACCCCCCCGGCTCCGGGGGGCCCTCTCACCCGCCCCGGCCTGAGAAGGCCCTCAGCCCCGGAAACTCGGGGCTCTGCAGCTCCTCCTCGATGCGCAGGAGCCGGTTGTACTTGACCACCCTCTCGCCGCGGCAGGGGGCCCCGGCCTTGATCTGGCCGCAGCCCGAGGCCACGGCGAGGTCGGCTATGGAGGTGTCCTCCGTCTCCCCGGAGCGGTGGGAGACCACGGCGGCGTAGCCGGCGGACCGGGCCCGCCTGAGACAGGCCAGGGTCTCTGTGACCGTGCCCACCTGGTTCATCTTCACCAGCACGGCGTTGGCGGCGCCCTCCCGAATCCCCCGCTCCAGCCGGGACAGACTGGTGACGAAGAGGTCGTCGCCCACGAGCTGCACCCTGTCCCCCAGGGCCGAGGTGAGCGCCCTCCAGCCCTCCCAGTCGTCCTCGGCCATGCCGTCCTCGATGGAGACGATGGGGTAGCGGCGGACCCACTCCCCGTACAGCTCCGCCAGGCCCGCGGCATCAAGGTCGAGGCCGTCGGCGGCGAGCCGGTAGCGGCCGCCGCGGTAGAACTCGCTGGCCGCCGCGTCGATGGCCAGGAACACCTGCTCCCCCGGCCGGTACCCCGCCAGTACCACCGCGTCCTGCAGCAGCTCCAGGGCGTTCCGGTTGGAACCCACGCGGGGTGCAAACCCGCCCTCGTCCCCCACCCCGGAGCCCAGCCCCGCCGCGTCCAGCAGCCGTCCCAGGGCGTGGTACACCTCCACCGCCCAGCGCAGGCCTTCAGCGAAGCTGGGGGCCCCGGCGGGCACCACCATGAACTCCTGTATGTCCAGGCCGTTCCTGGCGTGGCGGCCGCCGTTGAGCAGGTTCAGCAGCGGCACGGGAAGCGCGCGGGCACCTTCTCCCCCCAGGTGGCGGTAGAGCGGCACCCCCCTGGCCCGGGCGGCTGCCCGAGCCAGGGCCAGGGACGCCCCCAGGACGGCGTTGGCCCCCAGCCGGGACTTGTTGGGCGTGCCGTCCAGCTCACACAGCCGCCGGTCGGCCGCCTCCTGGTCAAAGGCGTCAAGCCCCAGCAGCGCCCGGGCGATGACCCCCCGGACGTTCTCGACCGCCGTCCTCACGCCCCTGCCGGCGTAGCGGGAGGGGTCCCCGTCCCTCAGCTCCAGCGCCTCGTGAGCCCCGGTCGACGCCCCCGAGGGCACCTGGGCCACCCCCACGGCGCCCCCCTCCAGCCTCACCTCCACCTCCACCGTCGGGTTGCCCCGGGAGTCCAGGATCTCGCGGGCACCGACCTCCACCACCCGGGCCGTCAATGCACGACCCCCCTCTCCTCCGCCGAAAGATCGACTATCAGCGAGCGCTCCTCCATCTCCGGGGGCGGCTTGAGCCCCAGGAGCTCCAACAGGGTCGGGGCCACGCCGGCCAGGATGCCGGACTGCAGTGCCGCGGCACGGCGGGCCGGGTCCACCAGCACGCAGGGCACGGGGTTGGAGGTGTGGGCGGTGTGCGGCTGGCCGGTCTCGAGGTCCAGCATCTGCTCGGCGTTGCCGTGGTCGGATACGACCAGGGCGGCCCCGCCCAGGGCCAGGACGGCGTTCAGCACCCGCCCCAGGCAGCGGTCCACCGCCTCCACGGCGCGCACCGCCGCCTCCATCACCCCGGTGTGGCCCACCATGTCCAGGTTGGCGTAGTTCAGCACCACCAGGTGGTAGGTCCCCCGCCTCAGCTCGGCCAGCACCGCGTCAGTCACCTCGAACGCGCTCATCTCCGGCTTCAGGTCGTAGGTGGCGACCCGGGGGGAGGGGATGAGCCGGCGGTCCTCGCCCTCAAACGGCTCCTCCCGCCCCCCGGAGAAGAAATAGGTGACGTGGGCGTACTTCTCCGTCTCGGCGATGCGGAGTTGCCTCAGTCCCGCGCGGCTCACCACCTCCCCCAGGGTGTTGGTGAGCAGGTTGGGGGCGAAGGCGTAAGGGATCCTCAGCTCCTCGTCGTACTGGGTGAGCCCCACGAAGTAGAGGGGCAGAAGCCCCCCCGGCCGGACGAAGCCGTCGAACCCCGGCTCGGTGAAGGCCCGCGTTATCTGCCGGGCCCTGTCCGCCCGGAAGTTGAAGAAAACCACCGAGTCGCCGGGGCTCACCCGCCCCACCGGCCGGCCGCCGTCCATTATCACCGTGGGGGCCACGAACTCGTCGGTCTCATCGCGGGCGTACGCCGCCCTGAGCGCCTCCAGCGCCCCGGCGGCGGCCTCGCCCTCGCCCAGGACCATGGCCCGGTAGGCCCTCTCGGTGCGGGCCCACCTCCCGTCGCGGTCCATGGCGAAGTACCGCCCCATCACCGTCGCTACCCGCCCCACGCCCCGGGCGGCCATCCCGGCCTCCAGGGCCTCCAGATACTTTGCGGCGCAGGCGGGCGGGACGTCGCGGCCGTCGAGGAAGCAGTGGACGAAGACCTCGGTGCAGCCCCGGCGCGCGGCGAGCTCGAGCAGCGCCAGCAGGTGGTCGAGGTGGCTGTGAACCCCCCCATCGGAGAGGAGGCCCATGAGGTGGAGCGCCCGGCCCCCGCGCGCCTGCTCGGCCGCCCGCACCAGGGCGGGGTTGGAGAAGAACTCCCCGCTGCGGATGGAGCGGTTGATGCGCACCAGGTCCTGGTATACGATGCGGCCTGCACCCAGGTTGAGGTGGCCCACGTTGGAGTTGCCCATCTGGCCGGGGAGCAGGCCCACCGCTTCGCCATGGGCCTGAAGGGCGGAGTGGGGGTACTCGGCCGCGATCCCGTCCAGGCAGGGCGTCCTGGCCGCGCGAACGGCGTTGCCCTCGAGACGCGGGTTGATCCCCAGGCCGTCGATCACGATGAGCACCACCGGCCGTGCCCTGCCCCGCACCGCCGTCCCCTCCCCGGGCCTAGCCGCGCTTCACTCGCGCCGCCCTCACGATGGCCATGAACGCGCCGGCGCTGAGGCTGGCGCCGCCCACCAGGGCGCCGTCAACCTCGGGGCGGGCCATGAACTGGCCGGCGTTGTCCGGCGTCACGCTCCCCCCGTACACCACCCGGACCTGGTCCGCGGCGGGACCGAACCTCCGCCGGAGCTCGCCCCTGAGGAGGGCGTGCATGGCCGCGGCGGTCTCCGGCGACGCCGCCCTGCCCGTGCCTATGGCCCAGACCGGCTCGTAGGCCACCGCCACCTGGTCGGCCGCCCCGCCGTCTACGCCCTCCAGACAGCGACGGAGCTGGGTCGCCGCCACCTCCTCCGCCCTTCCCGCCTCCCTCTCCTCCAGGGTCTCCCCCACGCAGAGGATGGGGCGCAGGCCGTGGCGGAGCGCGGCGAGCAGCTTGAGGTTGATGAGCCCGTCCGACTCGCCCTGGTGGCGGCGGCGCTCGGAGTGGCCCAGTACCACGTAGCGGCACCCGGCGTCGAGCAGCATGGGCGGCGACACCTCGCCGGTAAAGGCGCCCCGGTCCTGGTGCCAGGCGTCCTGAGCCCCCAGGGCCAGAACCGCCGAGCCCCGAAGTGCGGCGCCCACCGCGGCCAGCAGGGTGAAGGCGGGGCACACCACCACCTCGACGGCCCCCGCCGTTTCCGGCTCCGCCTCAAGGGCCCGCCTCAGCTCTCCGGCAAGGGCCGAGGCCTCGCCGGAGAGCAGGTTCATCTTCCAGTTGCCGGCTACGAGCGGACGCTCGGCCATGACACCACCCCCTCAGGCCCGGAGCAGGGCGGCCACCCCGGGCAGCTCCCGCCCCTCCAGGTACTCCAGGGCGGCCCCGCCGCCGGTCGACACGTGGGTCATGCGTCCCGCCAGCCCCAGCTTCTCCAGGGCGGCCGCGGTGTCGCCCCCACCTGCCACCGTCACCGCCCCCCCGGACACCGCCGCCTCCGCCACCGCCCGCGTGCCCGCGGAGAAATCCGGCACCTCGCAGACCCCCAGGGGGCCGTTCCACAGCACGGTGCCCGCCTCCGCCACCGCCGCGGAGAACGCGTTGACGGTGCGGGGGCCGATGTCGACCACGGACCACCCGGGAGGCACCGAGCCCAGGTCCACCACGCGGGTAGGGGCGCCCTCCCTCACCCCGGCGGCGATCAGTGCGTCAGCGGGGAGGTCGAGGGGCGACCCGGCCCGGCCGGCCTCCTCCAGGAGGCCCCGGGCCGCGTCCAGCCGGTCGCTTTCCACCAGGGAGTCCCCCAGCTCCAGACCCCGGGCAGCCAGCAGGGTGTTGGCCATGGCCCCCCCCACCAGCACCCGGTCGGCCAGTGACAGCAGGTGGCGCACCAGCCCGATCTTGTCGCTGACCTTGGCCCCGCCCAGCACCGCCACCAGCGGCCGCCGGGGCCGGCGGACCACGGCGTCCAGGGCCGAAAGCTCCCTCTCCAGCAGCAGGCCCGCCAGCGCGGGCAGGAACGCAGCCACGCCGGCCGTCGACGCGTGGGCCCGGTGGGCGGTGCCGAACGCGTCGTTCACGTACACCTCGGCCAGGTCCGCCAGGGCCCGGGCGAACCCGGGGTCGTTCCTCTCCTCCTCGGGGTGAAAGCGCAGGTTTTCCAGCATCAGCACCCCGCCGGCGGGCAGGGCCTGGGCCATGGCGCTTACCTCCGGGCCCACGCAGTCCGGGGCCCGGGCCACGGCCCTCCCCAGGAGCGCCTCCAGCCGGCGGGCCACCGGGGCCATGCGGAACCGCTCGTCCACCCTGCCCTGAGGCCGGCCCAGGTGGGAGGCCAGTATCACCCGCGCCCCCCGCTCCAGGAGGTAGCGGACGGTGGGCAGCGACGCCCGGATGCGGGAGTCGTCGGCCACCTCCCCCTCCGGGGTGAGCGGTACGTTGAAGTCCACCCTCACCAGGACCCTGCGCCCCGAGACCTCCCAGTCGCGCACGTCCTTAAAGCGCTTGGCTTCCCCAGCACCGTCCAAGTCGGCCACCCCCCGCGGCTCCGGCCTCCACAGCTACAGCCCCCGGGAGGCCACGTACTCGATGAGGTCGGCGAGCCTCACGCAATAAGCCCACTCGTTGTCGTACCAGGCCAGCACCCGGACCAGGCGCCCCCCGACCACCATGGTGGAGAGCGCGTCGACCACCGCCGACGCGGGGTTGCCCTTGTAGTCCGAAGACACCAGGGGCAGGTCGTTCACCTCCAGGATGCCCTTGAGCGGCCCGGCCGCGGCCTCCCTCATCGCCCCGTTGACCTCCTCCGCGGTGGCCGGCCTGGCCAGCAGGGCCACCAGGTCCAGCACCGACACCGTGGGCACGGGAACCCGCAGCGCCATGCCGTTCATGCGGTTTTCCAGCTCCGGGAGCGTCCGGGTCACGGCCACCGCCGCGCCGGTGGTGGTGGGGATGATGTTCAGCGCAGCGGCGCGCGCCCGCCGCAGGTCCTCGTGCCGGAGGTCGAGCAGCCGCTGGTCGTTTGTATAAGCATGCACGGTATTCATGAGGGCCAGCTCCACCCCGAACGTGTCGTTGAGCACCTTGGCCACCGGGGCCAGGCAGTTGGTGGTGCAGGAGCCGTTGGACAGGATGTGGTGGCGGGAAGGGTCGTACCGCTCGTGGTTGACCCCCATGACCACGGTGAGGTCCTCGCCGGTGGCGGGGGCGGTGATGACCACCTTCCTGGCCCCGCCGGGGTCGAGGTGCAGGCCGGCGGCCTGGCGCTTGCGGAACAGCCCGCTGGCCTCCACCACCACCTCCACCCCCAGGTCCCGCCAGGGAAGCCGCGAGGGATCCTTCTCCGACAGCACCTTTATGCTCCGCCCGTCCACCGCGATGGCCCCGTCCTGGGCCTTCACCTCGGCGTCGAGCACGCCGTAGGTGGAGTCGTACTTCAGAAGGTGCGCGAGCGTGGCGGCGTCGGTGACGTCGTTCACCGCCACCACCCGGATGCCGGCCCTGCCCATGCTGGCCCGGAAGAACCTCCGCCCGATGATGCCAAACCCGTTCACCCCGACAGTTACAGCCATCTTGCACCAGCCCCCTCTGCCGTTGGTCCCGCCCAATGCTGGGCTAGTATGCGTGGCGGCCGGGCCGCCTAGACGTCCGCCCGCCCACGCCATCGACCCGCCGGCCGCCGCCCCCCCGCGGGGGGCCGGCGCCGGCCCCCGTCCCTTCCCCGGAGAGCCGCGCGCGCCTGCGCCCCAGGGCCTCCCGGCCTCCCCGCCGGGCCCCGGACCTGGGGCCGCGACCGCCGCCCGCCGCTGGGATGCCCATCTCACTCCGGTACTTGGCCACGGTGCGGCGGGAGACGTGGATGCCGGCAAGCGCCAGCTCCTGGGCCACCCCCTGGTCTGTGAGCGGCCGCCCGTCCCTTCCGCGGGTCAGTATGTCGCGCATCAGGCGCTTTACGCTGGACTTTGCCAGCGGGGGCCCAG
Source organism: Acetobacteraceae bacterium (assembly GCA_023511555.1). Lineage (GTDB taxonomy): Bacteria > Bacillota > Sulfobacillia > JAIMBG01 > JAIMBG01 > JAIMBG01. Next base: position 23,095 of record JAIMBG010000012.1, read on the forward strand.
GCGCGCAACGCACGCCGGGCCCGAAGAAGAACCGCAGGGGGAAGGCCCCGTGCGGCGTCTGGACGTACTTTCCCTCCACCGCCCGGCTGACGGTGGACTCGTGGAGCCCGAGCGCCCGGGCGGCCTCGGCCATGGTGAGCGGCTTGAGATGCCCCAGGCCCCGGGACAGAAACTCCTCCTGCCGCTTGACGGTGAACTCCAGGATGCGGCAGAGCGTGAGCCGCCGCCGCTCCAGGCAGCCCAGGAACCAGAGGGCCGACCGGAGCCTCCTTTCCACGAACCGGCGGGCGGCCCGGTCCAGGGTGGCGTCAGCCAGCAGCCGGCGGTAGAACGGGCTTATCCCCACGCTGGGCAGGGCCCGGTCGTTGAGGTAGACCGCCCACCCCTCGCCCATCCTCTCCACCACCAGGTCGGGGACCACGTAGCGGGGCGCGTCGCCCGAGAACCTCTCCCCCGGGCAGGGGTCGAGGCCTCGTATCAGCCGCACCGCCGCGCGAACCGCTGCCGGGGTCTCGCCCAGGGCCCGGGCCACCGCCCCCAGCCGCCCCCCGGCCAGGTCGTCAAGGTGCTCCCGTACAATGGCGCGGCAGAGCGCCCGCTGGGCCTCCGGGGCGTCTGAGCCCTCAAGCTGGAGCAGAAGGCACTCCCTCAGGTCCCGCGCCCCCACCCCCGGCGGGTCCAGGCCCTGGACAGCCTCAAGTGCCTTAGTGGCCACCTCCCGGTCCACGCCGGCGCCTTCTGCCACCTCCTCCAGGGAGGAGGAGAGGTAGCCGCGCCCGTCCAGGCAGCCCGCCAGGAATCGGGCTGCCCGTTCCACGGCCGGGGGGAGGTCGAGGAGCGCGATCTGCAGCCGCAGGTACTCCTCCAGGGTGGGCGCAGGCGCCACCGGCTGAGCCCGCGGCGAGTCCGGGGCCGGGTAGGCGGGCTCGGCCGAGTCGGGAAAGTACTCCTGCCCCCGCTCCTCCAGCCCCGACAACCCGCCCTCAGGGGCGGGCTCGCCGTCTGCGTCCGCCCCCGCCTCCGGCTCCAGCTCCAGAAGAGGGTTCTCCTCCACCTCCCGCTCCATCAGGCGGGCCAGCTCTGGGGCTGGGGCCCGAAGCAGCGCGAGCGCCCGGAGAGCGCGGGGGCTCAGCCTCGCCTCCAGCGTTCCGCGGGCCCCCCCAACCAGCTCGGCCTTCACCGCACGCCCTCCTCCCCCGACGGCCCGGCGCCCCCCAGGGCTCGGGCTAGCCCTCGGTCTCGCCCAGGACCCCCTGGGCGATGCCGGAGGCGTGGTCGCCTATGCGCTCCAGGTTGCTGATGATGTCCAGGAACACGATTCCAGAGCCGGGGTAGCACTTGCCCTCGTTCAGCCGCCGGATGTGGGCCCGGCGGAGGTCCTTCTCTATCTGGTCTATGGCGTCCTCGGCGCGCATGATCTCCGCCGCCAGCTCCAGGTCGTTGGTCCGCAGAGCCTCCAGGGCCTGGCCCAGCACCTCGTCCACCCGGCTGCACATGAACTCCAGGTCGGAAAGGGCCTGGGGCGAAAAGGGCAGGCCGTGCTCCACCTTGTACTCGGCCAGCTCGGTGATGTTCTCGGCGTGGTCCCCCACCCGCTCGATGTCCTTCACCGCATTGAGCAGGAGGCTCAGCTCCGCCGCCTGAGGGTCGGTGAGCGACCCGCGGCCGAGCTGCGCCAGGTAGTGGGTGACCTGCTGCTCCAGCTCGTTGACCACCTCCTCCTTCTGGTGGGCCGAGCGGAACAGCTTCTCGTCGTTCTTGAAGAACCCGCCTATGGCGTCAGACAAAGTCTCACGGGCGAGCTGCCCCATCCGGTAAAGCTCCCGGCGGGCCTGGGCCAGGGCGATGGCGGGGCTGTTGAGCAGCCGCTTCTCCAGATACTTCGGCCCCCGCTCCAGCACCTCCACCCTTCCCGGGACCACGGTGGAGGCGATCAGCACCAGGAAGCGGATCAGCGGGAGCTGGATTACGGTGTTGCTAACGTTGAAGATGGTGTGGGCGTTGGCGATCTGCCGCACCGGGTCCACCGAGGTCTTGAGCACCATGGTGAGCACCGCCGGGAGCGCCACCAGGTAGAGCACCGTCCCCACCACGTTGAAGGCGAGGTGGATCACCGCGGCCCTTCGGGCGGTGACGGAGGTGCCGATGCTGGCCAAAAGCGCGGTGACGCAGGTGCCGATGTTGTCTCCGCAGAGGATGGGCAGCGCCGCCCTGATGTCGACCAGCCCCTGGGCTGCGAGCGCCTGCAGCACGCCGATGGTGGCGCTGGACGACTGCACTATCCCGGTCATGGCCACGCCCACCAGCACCCCCAGGAGCGGGCGGCGGCCGAACTGCGTCATGGCCAGGGTGAACCCGGGCGAGTCCTTGAGCGGGCGCATGGCCTGGGACATGGTCTCCATCCCCAGGAACAGCAGCCCGAAGCCCAGGATGATCTGGCCGATGTACCGGTTAACCCGGCGGCGGCTGAACATGATGAGGCCCACGCCCAGGGCGATGGCGGGCAGACACGCGGTCGCGAGCCGGAAGGCGATGAGCTGGGCGGTTACGGTGGTGCCGATGTTGGCGCCCATGATCACACCCGCTGCCTGGCGGAGGCTCATGAGGCCGGCGTTCACGAAGCCCACCACCATGACCGTGGTGGCGCTCGACGACTGGATGGTGGCGGTGACCACGGTTCCCACCAGCACGCCCATCAAGGGGTTGGTGGTCAAAACCTCCAGCAGGCGGCGCATCCTGTCGCCCGCCGCCTTCTGCAGGCCGTCCCCCATCAGGCGCATGCCGTAGAGGAACATGCCCAGACCACCGAGCAGGCCGAAGGCCATGTACACGGTCATGCCGCCGTACCACCCGGCTCTAGCGCTTCAAATATAGACCCTCCTGGCCACCACCGTCACCGAGAGCACGTTCAAGGCGGTGGTGTGCTCCACCACCTCTTTCACCCGGCGCTGAACCCTGGCCATGACCCCCGGCAGGTACGGCCCGTACCTCAGCCCCACCTCTACCCACAGAGAGACGCCCTCCTCGCTGCCCTGCACCGCCACCCGCCCCAGGGGGGCGGCCCCCTCCACCTCGCGGCAGGCCTGGCCGGCTATGGCCGACACCACCGTGTCGGCTATATAGAACCGGCCGAGCGAACTGAAGGTGGGACGGACCACGGACTTCTCCACGTCCATCTCGGCGTGCGGGGCACGCCCCCGCCGGAACAGCCTCAGCCGCAGGGGATCGACCAGGTACCCGGAGAAGGTCCGCTTCACCTCGAAGGTGGGGGCCGGTATGACGTGCTTGCCCTCTTCGCGGCGGATGCGCAGCGCCCGGCGGATCTCCTCGGGGCTGGCGACGTCCTGGATGGAGATGTAGCGGGTGGGGCGGGGGAGGTCGACGGCCTCCAGGATGCGGTGGACCATGGCCCGCGACGTGCCCAGGACGAGCACGCGGCGGGGGGCGAGCTCCTGGAGCCGCCGCCTCACTTCACCCGCCTGAGCGGGTTCGAAGAACATGGCCCGCCGGATGGCTGCCACCCGCGAGTGCTCCCGCTTGGCCGAGCGCCCGGCCAGAATCTTGCTGCCCTTTATCAGCAGCCCGTCGTCGATGATGACGTCGATGCCGTACTGGTGCGCTATGAGCGACGCCCGGTGGCTCTTGCCCGACCCGCTGGGCCCGACCAGGGCGTATACCTCCACCCCACGCCCCCCCACCCCTCCGCCTGGCCTCTATATTCTCCTCCACCGGGGCTTCTCCTTCACCAGAATAGGCTGACAGCTCGGCCCGGTCACGCCCCGGCGGTGGAC
>JAIMBG010000197.1 GCA_023511555.1 Acetobacteraceae bacterium
AGTCGTTCGCCACGAACCTCTTGACTCACACCCTGCCCTCCCCCTCCTTGACACGGGGAACCGCCGCGGTATAATGACAGTGGCACTGGGATAGACGGCGGCCGGGCTGAGGCAGGAGGCCTGCGGGAAGAGCCCAGGGAAGGGCCCCGGCTGCCTCCGCGCACCTGCGGGCGTTTTCGGGCGGGCGTCCCTGCAGGCGCCCCAGGCCGCTCCCGTTCGTTTTTTGTCGCGGGGGGGTACGGGCGGTTGTTGAACGTCGCCCTGCTGTACAACCTCAAGCGAGAGGAGGCCGACGCGGGCTCGCCCTCCGGCGGCCTCCGGGGCCCCGCCCGCCAGGGCGCCGCGGCGGACGTGGAGGTGCCCCCCGACGCCCAGGCCGAGTACGACAGCCAGGCCACAGTGGACGCGGTGGCCGGCGCGCTTCGGGCCGGGGGCCACCGGGTCATCCCCATCGAGGCCGATGCGGCCGCCCTTGACCGGCTGAGGTCGGAGCCCATTGACATCGCCTTCAACCTCGCCGAGGGGCTGCGGGGGGAAAGCCGCGAATCGCACCTGCCTGCGGTGCTCGAGATGCTGGGCATCCCCTACACCGGCGCCGGCGTGCTGGCTCTGGCGGCGGCCCTGGACAAGCCTACGGCCAAGATGCTGTTTGCCTACCACGGCGTAGCCACGCCTGCCTTCACCGTTATCGAGCCGGGTCAGCCGGCCCGGCCCCCTACCCCGCGGCCCCCGTGGTTCGTCAAGCCTGCACGCGAAGGCTCCAGCATGGGCATCTCTCCCCGCTCCCTGGTGCGGTCGAGTGGGGACCTGGCGCGGCAGGTGCTGTCGGTGCACCGGCTCTACCGGCAGGCCGCCCTGGTGGAGGAATTCGTGGGGGGGCGCGAGTTCACGGTGAGCATCGTGGGGCCGCCGGGCCGGCTCCGCGTGCTGCCCATCATGGAGATAGAGTTTTCCGCCTGCCCCCCCGAGCACGGCCCCATCTACAGCCTGCAGTTCAAGAAGGAGTGGGACGCCGACCGCTACTACCGGTGCCCGGCGCCGGTGGGGCCGAAGCTCAAGCGGCGGATCGAGGAGATGGCGCTCAAGGCCTTTTCTGCCTTGGGCTGCCGCGACGTGGGCCGGGTGGATCTGAGGCAGGGGAGAGGCGGGCGGCTCTATGTCCTGGAGGTCAATCCGCTGCCCGGCCTGAGGCCGGCGTTCAGCGACCTGCCCCGGTCGGCGCTTGCCGCCGGCATCAGCTTCGAGGAGCTGGTCAATCTCATCCTGGACGCGGCCTGCGAGCGGGTGGGGCTCAGGCGCTAGGGCGCCGCCGGGGGCTTGGGGCATGGGGGGAGGCGGGGGTGCAGCTCGATCTCCTGCGCCGGCCGGGGTTTCTGCTCTACCTGGCCGGCACCGTGATGAGCTCCTTCGGCGAGCACATACAGCGGACGGCGCTCACCCTTCTGGTCTTGCGGCTCACCGGGTCGGCGCTGGACGTGAGCGGGCTTCTTTTCGCCTACACCGCCCCGGCAGCGGTGTTCGGGCCGGTGGCGGGGACGCTGGTGGACAGGTTTTCCCCGCGGCGCGCTGTGATCGCGGCCGAGCTGGTCCGTGGCCTCCTGGTCCTGGGGCTTCTGGCCGCCCCTTCGCTCTTCTGGATGATGGCCATCGTGTTCGTCTGCACCTTGGCGCAGCGGCTTTCTTCCTCCGGCCGAAAGGCGCTGCTGCCGCAGCTTTCCGTGCCCGAGCGGCTGGTGGCAGCCAATTCCTATCACGCCTCGGGCACCCGCCTGGCCCGCACCGTAGCCCCGGTACTGGGAGCGGTGCTCATCGTGTCGTTCCCCCCCTCGGTGGTCTTCGTCCTGAGCGCGGGCACCTCCCTCTTTTCCGCCGCCTGCCTTGCCGCCATCCCCCGGCTGGAGGCCCGGACCGGCGAGGCGGAGCCCCGCGCCTCCGGACCCGGCTTCCGCCGCCAGTTCGTGGAGGGCTTCACCTATCTTGCCGGCGACGCCCGCCTCAAGTTCGTGATCTCCGTCATGACCTGCGCCATGCTGCTCAGCGGGGCCATCCACGTGCTCCTGGTGCTCCTGGTCAAGGAGGTGGCGCACGCCGGGGACGCCCTCTACGGGGTGCTGGCCGGCTCCATCGCCGCCGGCTACGTCCTGGGCGGGCCGCTGGCCCCTCCCATCGCGCGGCGCCTGGGGCGGTTCGAGCTTCTGGCTGCGGCGCTGCTGGCCGACGGGGTGCTCACCGGGCTTCTGCCGGTGGTGGCGGGGTGCGGCCCGGCAGCCGGGTGGATACTGCCAGGGTACACGTTCATCCTCGGGGTCGAGTCCTGCCTGGCTTTCGTGTCGGTGGCGACCATCATCCAGGAGACGGTGCCCGCAGGGTGGATGGGCCGGGTGTTCGGGTTTTACGACGGCATTGTGAATGCGGCTAGCTCGCTGTCGCTCATCCTGGTCGGGGTGGCGGTGGAGGCGGCGGGGCTGAGGTTGGTGATGTACGCCTGCGGGGTGGGGCTGTTTGGCTGCGGGGCGGTGACCGGGACCGTACCCCGGCTGCCGGGGAGCCGGCTGCCTTATGTGGCGCCCGGGGTGGGGCCGGGGGAGGGGTGAAGGGCGCGCATGGGGCCGCACCAGCAGAAGGGGAAGTACGCCGGCCGTAGAAGGAGTAAGAAGGTGGGGGCAGGTATACTGGACCCCAAGGAGGGTCAACCAGGTCAGGGTGTAATCTAGGGGGATAGAGCCCCTGGGGAGAGGGGCGAGCGCTGTGACCGGAGGCTACGGGAGTCAGCGAGACTACCTGGAGCGGGTGAAAGCAGGCGCGGACGCCCGCCGGGAGGCTGTCGAACTCGCCCTTCGGGAGGTTTTTGCCCCCTTGATTGAGACCCGCCAGGTTGAGGTCGTAACCTTCTCGAGCATGAGCGCGCTCGACCTGGCAAGGGCAATCCTGGCCCGGCCGATCGTGCTCAAGCCCATACTGGCGTGCTGTAACGTTGCCCCTCGCGCTGTCGAGCGGGACCTTGGCATCAAGAATCTCAGCCCATACGCTCCCCGCTTGACCGAAGACCAGGCCAACGTGATCGCCGGTTACCTCCGATTCGGGGAGGCTCGCTTTCGCAAGAGCGGTTTCCAGGTTGAGGGCGAGAGGTTTGAGCTTGACGCTGCCGCTCCGGCGGAGGGCGAGATACGGGTCGGAGTGGATGTCCAGCGGATTGAGGCACGCCGGGACATCCACAAACGCTGTGATGAGGTTGTGAACAAGGCCAGCCGCATGAAGTCGGCCTTCCCCAGGGCAAGGTTTGGGGTGGTAATCTACTATGCTTTCGTTGAGGAGCACGTGAACCTGGCGAACCGGCTGCGCTCCCCTGACATCGACGGCGTAGTCTTCGCGTCGGAGCGGGAAGAGTCTGTCGAATCGGCGAGGCTCTTGCTGTCGACCTTGAGGGTGGCCCACCGATGAAGGGGCAAACCCGGCATCGGCTAATAGAGGGAGATGCACGTGACCTCGGCTTTCTCGACGACGCGAGCGTACACTTGGTGGTGACCTCGCCTCCGTATTGGACTTTGAAAAAGTACCGGGAGTGCCCCTATACTGGACCCCAAGGAGGGTCAACCAGGTCAGGGTGTAATCTAGGGGGATAGAGCCCCTGGGGAGGAGGCCTGACCTGTGAGGGGGAAGGGGAGGCTAACGACCGACGAGGCGGTAGCGC
>JAIMBG010000198.1 GCA_023511555.1 Acetobacteraceae bacterium
GCCGTGCTGCGTGGCATGACCAAGGCTCGTTTCGGCCGCATCATCAACATCGGCTCCGTGGTCGGTGCGATGGGCAATGCCGGTCAGGTCAACTACGCTGCAGCCAAAGCTGGTCTGGAAGGTTTCAGCCGCGCCCTGGCGCGTGAAGTCGGCTCGCGGTCGATTACGGTCAACTCGGTGGCTCCAGGGTTTATCGATACCGATATGACTCGCGAATTGCCCGAAGCGCAACGTGAAGCGTTGCTGACGCAAATTCCGCTGGGCCGTCTGGGCCAGGCGGGCTACGCCGTCACCCCCTCGGCGGCCCACGCCGAGGTCCTCATCGTCAACACCTGCAGCTTCATTCGGCCGGCCAAGAGGGAGTCGCTCCGGATCCTGCGGGAAATGGCGCTTCACAAGTCCCGCCGGTGCCGGGCGCTGATAGCCGCGGGCTGCCTCGCCGAGGAGCTGGGGGAGAGGCTGTTCGAGCTGGGCCCAGGAGTCGACGGCCTGGTGGGACCGGGCAGGCTCGACGCCATCGGGGAGGTGATCCAGGACGCGCTTCGAGGTGCGCGTCCCTGCAGGCTGGGTCAGGTCGCTGCCGCTCCGTCGGGACGCCCGCCCGCCCGTCTGCTCACCACCCCCCGCCACTATGCCTATCTCAAGGTGGCCGAGGGCTGCTCCAATTGCTGCACGTACTGCCTCATACCCCGGTTGAGAGGGCCGTACCGCAGCCGCCCCACGGAGGAGCTGGTGGAGGAGGCCAGACAGCTTGCCGGGCTGGGGGTGAAGGAGCTGGTCCTGGTGGCCCAGGACCTGACCCGGTACGGCCGAGACCTGGACGGCCGTTCCATGTTGCCGGAGCTGCTGCCGCGGCTGGCTGCAGTGCCGGGCATCCGTTGGATTCGGTTGCTCTACGCCCACCCGGAAAGAGTCGACGCCACCCTGCTGGGGGCCATGGCCCAGACGCCGGCGGTCGTGCCCTACCTCGACATGCCTGTGCAGCACGGCAGCGACCGCGTTCTGGAGGCGATGGGGAGAATCCCTGCGGAAGACGGCCGACCCGACCGCTCCTGCTCGGGCCGTGAGGCCGTCCTGGCGGCCGTCCGCAAGGCTCGCGAGCTGGTGCCCGACATCACGCTTCGGACCACTTTTCTCGTGGGGTTCCCCGGCGAGACCGAGGCCGACTTCGAGGAACTCTGCCGGCTGGCGCGGCAGGCCGCCTTCGATTACGCCGGTATCTTCACATACTCCCGCGAGGAGGGAACGGCCGCCGCCGTACTGCCCGGTCAGGTGCCAGAGTCTGTCAAGCGTGATAGGGCGAGACGGTTGGCCAGGATTCAGGCAGAGGTCACGGCGCGGGCTCAGGCGCGCTGGGTGGGCCGCCGGTTGGAGGTCGTGGTGGAGGGGCGCCTCCAGGGTAGAAAATCGGGCCGGGTGGGCCGGAGCGCTGGACAGGCTCCGGAGGTGGACCCCGTAATCTTGTTGCCCGGGTGTCAAGCTGCGGTGGGAGACTTCATCGTGGCGGAGATCACTGAGTCATCAGGCTACTTGTTGCAAGGAAGGGAACAGGAAGGGGGCGGGCAAGCCCTCCACTCACCGGCCCGGAGCAGCCGGTAGCGGCAGGTCCACCTCTTCCCCTGAGAGCAACGGACGCACCCGGAAACCCTGGCCTTCGTCACACCTGAGCACGACGAAGACCGTGCCTGCACCGAGTACCTTTGCCCTCCGGCCCTCCACCAGGCGCAGACAGGCTCCTTCATCGATCCCCACGCCCAGCGGGCAGCGGTGCCGGGCCATAGCCTCAAAGAGCCGAGGCAGCCGCCCCCACTCGGTGCACTCCACTTCCGTGACCAGGCCGTCCACGACCCCAATGCCAGCGGCCAGGAGCAGCTCGACATCCCCGTCCCCGTCCTGGTCGACCGTGTGCTCACACGTGAGCAGGCTTCGGCCGCGGCCGGACGAGGCCCGGCCGCCCCAGACCGTGCAGCGGGCGGGCAGTATGAGGGCCCCCGCTGAGCAACCGGCCACAGGCGTGCCGGCAGACGAGGCACGGCGAATGACGGCGGCGACCCCCGGCTGAGCATACTTGCGGTGGTACTCCCGGGTGTCGCCGCCGGATATGAAGATGCCGTCGACCTCGTCCAGAAGCCGCAGAGTCTCGGGCCGTGCCGCTTCGGTCGGCGTCTCCGGGGCGACGGGCACGACCTCGCCCACCCCAAGGGATGCCCAAACGCCCTCAAACATGGCCGCATACTGGCGCCAAGCGTTGCCTCCCTGCGTCAGCAGGGCGATGCGGGGGGCCCTGCCGCAGGCAGCGAGAAACTCTCGGCTGATGTCGCCGAACGTCTCCTGTCTGACTCCCCCCAGCAGGAACAGCGGTCCCACTGCCGCTCACCCCTTTGGGCCGACAGCCGGTGCGCCCCTGAGTGGCCTGCGGCAGGCCAGGGCGACCAGCATGAAGCCTGCAGCATACAGCAAAGCCCCGAAGGATGCCGCCATGCCGTGGCCGACGCGGAGTAGTACGCAGCCGTTTCCATGTCAACGCCGAGCACGCCCAGCCGACTGTACCTCCCGATCCTGGCGTCGTCCTCCACGAACCGTCCGTCGGTCGTCCAAACCGGCCCGACATGAAAGCTGACGCCACGTCGCGTTAGGGCGGCAATGCAGCTTGCAGTCAGGCCGAAGTCGGCGACAGCGGGGAACCCTTCGTCTACGTAGCAACGCGAGGTGCCTTCGCCCCGCTCGGCTGCCGTGCAGACGATGAGCGACCCCATGCTCAGCCTCGGCTGCAGAGAACCGCACGTCGCAACCCTGACCACCCGGTCCACCCCCAGATGGCGGTTCAACTGCTCCAGCTTGATGGCGATATGTGAACTGAACTGGATGCCACAACAGCCAGCCGCTTGCCTCGGCAGGTCCCCAGGTGGATGCCGCTATCGAGGTCGTGCAGTTCGAACTGACCGTGATCCAGTTCCGCCGCGACCTCGTCCAGGAAGATCTCCCGTTCCACTACCAGGGCGCAGTTGGCCCGTGTGTCCTCCGGCAGGCCGTATACGTATTCAGGGTGCATGGGCTGACCTGCAGGGGCGGGTCCCCTCGGCTAGGCCGGTTCGGCGGAACGACTGCACCTCGGGGAAGCCGGGACCCGTGCGTATGATTCGCGGCTCCACGTCATGTCGTACCAATCCACAGACAGGCGGGCATCTTTCGTTGTCAGCTCTCCGACCCCGGTGAGGAACTTGATGCACTCGTTGGCCTGAACCGAAGCCACGAGGGCGTTGAGCGGGCCGAACGACGGCGCCTGAAACGCGCCGTCGATCGCCGTTGTCGCTTCCTTGTCCACGAGACTCGAGGTCGTCGCGGTATCGCTGCAGTCTCCTGCACATAAAGCAGGACGTAACTTTTGGCACCGTAAGGGGTCCCGCCACTCCGATGTACTCGGTGTAGCCGCAGACGCTGTAAGGCACGCCAACAGCCTGGCAGGCTTCGTCCAGCCAGTCGTAAATGTCGGGGGGGTGGTCGGCAGACATCAGACAGAGGTCGCTGCCGCGCACCAATGTGGCCACATCGTCGGGAGAGGTCACCCTGACCTGCCAAGGGATGATAGAGACGGTGGAATTCAACCTGCTCAATCGCCGGGCAGCGACCAGGACCTTGCTCTGTCCAATACAGTCCT
>JAIMBG010000199.1 GCA_023511555.1 Acetobacteraceae bacterium
AAGCCCGTGGAGGGGTTGTCCACGGCCAGGCGGGGCCGGCCCGGCGGTTTTCTAGGGAGCCGAGGGCAGGTTCAGATACCGCGGCTTGCCGCAAGTCCTTCCCCTACCTCCTAATCAGCTCCTCGCTTCTGCTGATCGGCTCCAGCAGCTCCATGTGCCCCGCCAGGGTCTCGAGCGGCTTGCCCTCCTGAAGTATCTGCACCCGCTTCACCCCAGGGAGCTCGGTGAGGGTGTTCACGATGGAGTAAACGGTGAAAAGCTCGCCGGCGCTGCCGCCACCGTGCCTGGCGGTGAGCTCCCGGGAGAAGTCGACCCGGGCCAGGTCGCCCTCGATGGTCACCCCCAGCAGCCTGACGCCCTCAGGGATGGTACGGACGTGGCCCGCCTGGGCCGGCCCCTTGAGGAGCTCGGCCATGGCCACCTCGGCGTCGGAGCGCCCGTCGCGGGGCACCTCCCTCACCTCGGGCTCAAGGTACATCGCCTGCTGGTCGCCGAAGTACACCACCACCTTGACCTTGGCGGCCGGGGGCGGGGCCGGCGGCGTAGGCGGCTGGGGCTGCGCCCGGCGGCAGCCAGGCGCCAGCACCGTCACGATCATTCCCAGGGCCAGGAGCAGGGCCGGCGCCCGGGGGCGGCGCACCGGCCGGGAAGCCCAGGAAGCCTCAGAAGAAGAACTCGTAGATGTACGTCTCATGGTACCACTCCTTCTCCTCGTCTTTAGGCCTCCAACCCAGGGTGCTCAGCGCCGCGACGAGCGGGCCTGCCCGCCGGCCTGGCAGGCTGGCGGAGGCGTACCTCGCCCCCCACCCCCGGGCCGCCTCCGCTACCGCCCGTATCAACCCGAACGCCGGCGCCACCCCCTGCGGACCTGGGGGCAGCGCTGCCCAGCACACCCCCGCCCAGGGCCCGTCGGGCCGCTCCAGCCGCTCCAGGGCAGCCGCCGCCAGGGGAGGGCTGCCCTTCGCCGGGCGGCCGGAGCGCCGCCACCATAGTGACTGCGGTCCGAGCAGCCGCGTCAGGTCGCGGCCCCCCAGCTCGCACAGCGTCCAGAGCTGGCCCGGTGCGGGAATCAGCAGCGGGGTGCGCTTGAGCCCAGGACCGCGTCGCACGGCGCGCTTCCTGCCCCGGGCCAGTCGGGACTCCAGCCACAGCCGCGCCTCGGCCTCCTCCAGGGAGGAAGGTCGGGGACCGCGGTGGGCCTGCCTCAGGCGGCCCGGCTCCCAGTCCACCACCACCCACCGGCCCCAGCGGGTGAAGCCCAGCCTCTCCTCCACCAGCCGGCGGGCCCGGAGGTTGTGCACCATGACGGCCAGCCGCGCCACCCTTGCCCCCTGGGCGGCCGCGTCCTCAAGCTGGTATCGGGCCAGCGCCAGCCCCAGGCCACGCCCCTGGCAGTCGGGGCGGATGCGTATGCCCTGGAACCACGCCTCCCCCGGCCGGGGGAAGGAGGTGCTGGTGAACCCCAGCACCCGGCGCCCTCCTGCCGGGACGGCCCCCTCGGCCAGCAGCCCCCCGCCCGGCGACTGCCTGACCCACTCCTCCAGGACGCGGGGCAGGTAGTCCTTGGGGAAGCACGCCGCCAGGTCCAGTATGCCTTGAAGGTCGCCGGGCCCAGCCTTTCTCAGCACCACGCCTTCCAGAGCCGCACCTTCAGCCGGCACGCCGTTAGGGGCCGTGCCGTCCGGCGCCGCTGCCCCGGGGCCGCCCGGCACCGCGCCCTCCGGTGCGCCGCTGCCCCCAAACTCCCGCCCCACGCCGCCGTCACCTCTCCAGGCTGTAGTTGGGGGCCTCCTTGGTGATCTGGACGTCATGGGGGTGGCTCTCGCGAAGGCCGGCGTCGGTGATGCGCACGAACCTGGCCCGGGTCTTAAGCTCCTGGATGCTGCGCGCCCCGCAGTAGCCCATCCCCGCCCTCAAGCCCCCAACCAACTGAAACACCGTCTCCGCCAGTGGACCCCTGTAGGGCACGCGCCCCTCCAGCCCCTCGGGCACCAGCTTGCCGCGGCCTTCCTGGAAGTAGCGGTCGGCCGCGCCCTCCTTCATGGCCCCCAGCGAGCCCATGCCCCGGTACACCTTAAAGCTGCGGCCCTGGAAGATCTCCAGCTCCCCCGGACTCTCCTCGGTACCGGCGAACAGGCTCCCGGCCATGACCGCGTCGGCCCCGGCGGCCAGGGCCTTGGTGATGTCGCCGGAGAACCGCAACCCGCCGTCGGCGACGACTGGGACGCCGTGCCGGCTGGCCTCGCAGGCGCTGTCGTAGATCGCCGTCACCTGGGGCACCCCGATTCCCGCCACCACCCGCGTGGTGCAGATCGAGCCCGGACCCACCCCCACCTTGACGGAGTCGGCCCCGGCCTCTATCAGGGCCCGGGTCCCCTCGGCCGTGGCCACGTTGCCGCCCATGACCTCCAGGTCGGGGAAGCGCTGCTTTATGCGCCTCACCAGGTCAAGGACGGCCTGGGCGTGCCCGTGGGCCGAGTCCACCACCACCACGTCCACCCCCGCCTCCGCCAGGGCCGCCGCCCGATCCAGCGCGTCCCGGGCCACGCCCACTGCGGCTCCGACCAGCAGCCGGCCCCGGGCGTCCTTGGCCGAGTTGGGGTAGCGGATGGCCTTCTCTATGTCCTTAATGGTTATGAGGCCCCTCAGCCTGAAATTCTCGTCCACCAAGGGGAGCTTCTCTATCTTGTGGCGGGCCAGGATGCGCTTGGCCTCCTCCAGGGTGGTGCCGATGGGGGCGGTCACCAGGCCCTCCCGGGTCATCACCCCGGCTATGGGCTGGTCGAAGTCCTCCTCGAAGCGGATGTCGCGGTTGGTGAGGATGCCTACCAGGCGGCCGTCCTCGACGATGGGGACGCCGGAGATGCGGTACCGGCTCATGAGCTCCATGGCCTGACGGATGGTGTGGCCGGGGGTGAGGTAGAAGGGGTCGGTGATGACCCCGTGCTCCGACCGCTTCACCTTGTCCACCTCGCCCGCCTGCTTCTCGATGGGCATGTTGCGGTGGATCACACCCAGGCCGCCCTCCCTGGCCATGGCGATGGCCATGCGGGCCTCGGTGACCGTGTCCATGGCAGCCGACAGGATCGGGACGTTGAGGCGGAGCCGCCGGGTGACCCGGGTGCTCACGTCCACCTCGCTGGGCAGCACCTGGGAGTAGGCGGGGACCAGGAGCACGTCGTCAAAGGTGAGCGCGAGGGGGCCGAAGCGTTCCTCGACGGGGTGGGAGGCGGGGGGTAAAGACGCAGAGCTGGAGAAGCCGGGGGCACACCGGGCACCCGGCGGCCGCTCACCAGCGTAATCCGGCCCGTTGGACGATGGACGCCCCGTCCCCGCGGTTCTCCCCCTCACCCCATCTCCCTCCCGCGTAGGGCCGTTGCGCTTGCGCTCAGAGCCCGGCGGGCGCGGCCCAGGCTGGTGCAGGCGGCGGCGAAGGCGGGCGCCTGCGCCCGCGGGTGACGGCGGCGAGGCACGGCCCTTTTGTAGACTAGGATATCACAGGAGGGGCAGAAGGGCAAGGAGAGGGTGGATGGGCTGTGAGTCAAGATCCTCGGGGGGAACGTCTGTTTGGGCTCGCTCTGGGGTTTGTCCGGCTTGGTCAGGGAGGTAGT
>JAIMBG010000013.1 GCA_023511555.1 Acetobacteraceae bacterium
AACCGGCCCTGGCTCGAACCTTCCCCCCCCCCCCCCCCCCCCTGGGCACCCCCCGGGGGGGGGCCGGGCGGGGGCGCCCCGGCGCCCGCGCCACCTTCTTCGTGATCGGCAGGCAGGCCGCGCGCTACCCGGACCTGGTACGGCTGGCCGCTCAGAGGGGCCACGAGATCGCCAGCCACAGCTTCACCCACCGCTTGCCCCGGCGCCTGAGCGACTCCGAGCTGATTTGGGAGCTTGAGGCCTCGGCTGAAGTGATCCGCGTCTGCACGGCCAGGACGCCCGTGCTGTACCGCCCCCCGGGCGGCGACTGGGACGAGAGGGTCTTGGCCCTGGCTCACCAGCGGGGCTACGACGTGATTCTGTGGACCTGGAGCGCCTATGCCACCCAGGACTGGCGAGCGACGCGGCCGGAGGCCATCTCGTCCCGCGTGGTTCAGAACGCCCGCCCCGGAGACATCGTTCTGCTGCACGACGGTTCGGGGACGGGGGCCGTGGTGAAGGCGGTCGAGCAGATCCTGGAACGGCTCGGGTCCCAGGGATACCGTTTCGTCACCGTGTCCCAGCTCCTGGAGCTGGAGAGAGGGACCGCCCCCGCCGGGCCGCAGCCCGGGCTGTGACTTACCAGCTGCGGCGGCGGGGGGGGGGCCCGCCCCCCCGCCCCGGTCTCCATCTTTCCGCCGAAGCCCGCGCCGCCTACCGCCCCGAAGCCTTCACCGCGTCGGAGGGAGTGGCGCCGTAGGACACCGCACCCGGGGCCCAGACCAGCCCGTAGCCATACAGCGGGTCCCAGCCGGGCTGACCCAGGTCATGGGCGGTGGAGTCCATGGCTTCGCGTATCGCCAGGTTGGGGTAGCTCGGGTGAGCGCACTTCACCAGGCAGGCCACCGCCGCCACATGGGGACAGGAGAACGAGGTGCCGCTGGCGACGGTACAGCCGCCTCCCCCGGCGGTGGTGTAGATGTCCACCCCCGGCGCGGACAGTTCCACCGACGGCCCGGTGGCGGACCAGGAGGGCCGAGCGTGGAAGTAGTCGGTGGCCACCACCGCTATGACCGACGGGTAGCGCGCCGGGTAGAGCACCGTGTCCTCCCCGCCCCCGGGGGTGCCGCCGTTGCCCGCGGCGGCCGCCAGCACCATCCCGGCGTTCCAGGCATTCTGGCAGGCGGCCTCGAGCGTCTGGTAGTTTACCGTGGTGCCCAGGCTCATGTTGACCACGTTGATGCCCCTGCTGCGGCACCAGTCGAGGCCGGCCACCAGGGCGCCAATCGGACCGGAGCCGGAGGCGCCCAGCACCTTGACCGCGTAGAGGTCGACCTGGGGGGCCACCCCTACCGGGCCGACCTCGTTGTCCAGGGCGGCGGCCACCCCGGCCACCGCGGTGCCGTGCCCGTGGTCGTCGTCGGGGTCCTCGTCGTTGTTGTAGAAGTCGTAGCCGCCCAGCACCGAGAGGTCAGGGTGGTCCATGTCGACCCCGGTGTCGAGCACGGCCAGCCTGACGCCTTGGCCCAGGTTCCCGTGCCAGCACACGTAGGGCGAGCCCACGTCGTTTACGCCCCAGGGCAGGGTCTGGGCCAGGGCGTGGCAGACGCCGTCGGGCTCGACGTAGCGGATGGCGGGGTGGCTGCGGAGAGCCTCCACCGCCCCACTGGGGACCTCGGCACAGACCGCGGGTACTATGCCGTAGACGTGGATCACCCGGCCACCGGCAGCCTCCACCGCCGCCGGGTCAGGGGAGCCGTAAAACCCGATCAGGACCCGGCTGGACTGAGCCGCCTGCGCCCAGCCCACCCCGGCGAACAGCACCACTGCCAGGACCGAGACCAGGATCAGGGCAAGGCCCTTGCGCAACTTTCCTTCCCCTCCTCCTGCGGCAGGCCGGGAACCGCCGTCCTCCCCGCTGACCGGACCGCGGCAGGCTCCCGGCCATGTCACGCTGTACTCTGCGCCCCCTGTTTAATCATACAACGATAGCGTCCAGGATCCGTGGCGGAAGATGGGAGCACGCCATCGACGTATCCCGACGCGCCCCGAGCACCGGCGTGCGCCGCGCCTCGGGGCACCGGGGCCCCGACTTCTGTCGCCGGGCGTGGGAACACTAGGGGCGGAGGGGGTGATGGCGTGGGCCGCCGGGCTCCGGCCGCCGCCGGGCTGAGGCGGGCGCTCGCCCGAGGCTGGGATCGGCTGCTCCGCCGGCTGGCCCTGGACCGGAGGTGGCAGGCGGCGCTGGCCGTCTTCGCCGCCCTGCTCCTGGGCATACTGGCGTTCATGGTACGCACCGCCGCCCCTGCCCGCCTGGACGTGATTGCAGTGGTGGGGGCGGGGGCGCCGGAGGCCGCGGCAGCCAGGCCCGCCGGGGGCGCCAGCGCGGGCTGGCCCGCGCCGGGGATCGGCCAGGCCCTGCAGTCGCTCAAATCGCACCACCGCCGGCTCAGCACCCTGGTGGTGCCGGCCTTCAGCCTGGGGCCCGACGGCGGGGTGTTACAGGTGGAGGGGGGCGCGGAGGCGGCCCGGCTGGCGCGGTCGAAGGGCCTCAAGGTGCTGGCGGGCGCGGCCGGCCGCA
The DNA here is from genome assembly GCA_023511555.1 of Acetobacteraceae bacterium. GTDB lineage: Bacteria > Bacillota > Sulfobacillia > JAIMBG01 > JAIMBG01 > JAIMBG01. The sequence continues at coordinate 2,561 of JAIMBG010000013.1, forward strand.
CCGCGGGGGCGATGGAGGCGCTGCTTAAGCAGCCCTCGTCCGTGGAGCGGGCAGCGGCCGCCCTGGCCCGGATGGCGGCTGGCGACGGCTACGATGGGGTAAGCCTCGACCCTGGGGGGCTCCCGTCCCAGGTGCGGCAGGGGCTGGCCCGGCTGGTGTCGCTGCTGCGCCGGGGGCTGGAACCCCCGCGGATCCTGGCCGTCTCCGTGCCGCCGAAGGTCGACGTCCCCCTTGAGGCCCATGGGGCCTACGACTATGCCCCCCTGGCCCGGCAGGCCGACTACCTGGTGCTGCTGGCCCTGGACCGCCATAGCCCGGAGGGCCCTCCAGGGCCGGTGGCTCCGCTGTCCTGGGCCCAGGACTGCCTGAGGGACGCGATGAGCCGCGGCATCCCCGGGCGCAAGCTGGTGCTGGCCGCCGGCACCTACGGCTATGACTGGCCGCTCGACGGGTCGGCCGGCCGGCCCATCACTGCCCGGTCCGCCCTCGACCTGGCCCAGAGCCACGGCGTCCGGCCGGATTTCGACCCCGAGTCCCGCAACCCGTTCTTCTTCTATGGGCCCCGGGACGGGCGGCGGCTGGTGTGGTACCAGGACCGCGTGGTGGTGCGGGAGCGCGTGCGGCTGGCGAAGGCCTTCGGCCTGCACGGCGTGGCGCTGTGCGGCCTGGGAGGGGAAGACCCGGCCACCTGGGAGGAGATCGGCCGCGAGCTCCAGAGCCGCTCCACCCGGCCGCCGGCCTGGCCCCCGCAGCCGGAGGCCTCCGTGCTCAAGCCCGGGCAGCCGGAGGCCGCCGCGCCCGGCGCCCCGCCGCTGCCCCCGCACCCCAAAGCTGCCGCCTTCAGCGGGCGGTCAGCGTGAAGCCCCTGCCGCGGTACGTCACCTGCAGACTCCCGAAAAGCTCGGCGCACCTCAGCGCCACGGGAAACGACACGCTGCGCAGCCCGGCCTCCAGGCGGTACACGTGAGCCCCGCTCAGGCCCAGGCGCCGGCCCAGCTCGGCCTGGGTAAGCCGCAGCGCCCGGCGCTTGTTGCGCAAGTCCACTGGAGATACGGTGACCATGGCTGTCCCCCTTTCCGCTCCCAGTTTTATTCTATCTCAACGAGGCATAGTCCTTCTCTTCCAACATGTATTATTTGATGCAAGCCGGGGGGCCGGGCCGCCAAGGCCCGACCGCGCGCTCCGTACGGAGTGGGCCAGAAGCCTTGATACAACCTGGGCCATTGCCCCGTTAGGCCATCTTGGTATATAGTTAAGCTGCCAGGGGGTGTCAAACCGGGATGGAAACCGCCGAACTGGTGCGGCAGAAGATGAAGGAGCTTCGCCTGACCCTGGGGATGACCCAGGAGGAGTTCGGCAGGCTGGTGGGCGTGAGCGGCCAGCACATATACCGCGTCGAATCCGGCGACAGGAGCCCCACCCTGGAGATGATCGACGCCCTGTCGAAGAAGTGCGGGGTGCCCAGGGCCTACTTCTTTACCGCCGAGGACCGGCGCAGCCTGCCGCCCTCGGAGATCCAGGCCTTCCTGCGCAGCACAGGCGAGCTAACCGAGGACGACATCCGCCTCATTCTCGACCTCCTGGAGCTGAGGCGGCGGCGGCGCGAGCAGGAGAGGGAAGGCGGGGACAAGGAGGGGGGGGCGTGAGGTCGCCCGAAGCCGTCCGGGCCAGGCAGCTCCATACCAGGCACGGGCTCAGGCCGCCCGTGGACGTGGTAGGCCTGGCCGCCTGCTACGGGCTGGACGTGGAGTGGCTCAGGCTGTCCGACCAGGTGGCCGGCCTCCTTCTCCGGGAAGGGCCGCGCTACCTGGTGGTTGTGAACAGCCGCGCCCCCCAGGGACGGCAGCGGTTCACCGTGGCCCATGAACTGGGCCACTTCTTCCTGCACAGCCGGGACCAGCGCTACTTCCTCTGCACCTACGGGCTCCAGGGCCGGTTCGAGCGGGAGGCCGACCGTTTCGCGTCGGAGCTGCTCATGCCCGCGGCGGCCGTGCGCCGCCTGGCCGCGGCCATGCGCGTGGAGGAGCTCTTGAGCTACTTCGGGGTGTCGCGGGAGGCCATGGCCATAAGGCTGAAAGAGCTAGGGCTGGAGGCTGGGGCCGGGCCGGCGGGGGGCTAGGGGTGCCTGCCCCGGGACCTCCGGGCGATGGTGGCGCCGCCGGAAGCGGACGGCAGCCGGGCCCGGCCCCATGCATCACCGGCGGTTCGGGCCGGCGCGGACGCGCGGAAAGGCTACTCCCACGGGGGTTGGCACGCCGAGCAGGGCACGTACCCCGCCTCCCGGGCCCGAGATGGGCTGTCAAACCATATCAGGTTTTCGGGCTTGATGCTCCCGACGTAGCGGCACCAGGGGTAGTGGTACTTGTCCGACGCCCGGCTGGCGGCGTAGCGGACGGTGGGGGGCAGCTGAGGCGGGGGCTGGGGTGTCACCCCGCCCGAGCCGGTCCCGCCCGCGGGCGAAGAGGACCCGGAGCTCGCCGAGTACCAGGGGCCCACGTTGAAGCAGTACTCTTCCCCGTCGGTCTGAACGACGATGGTCCCCTGCAGGTCCGTGCGGTAGATGTGGGTCCCGTGCTCCTTGAGCCGCTGCAGGGTGGCGGGGGCGGGATGGCCGTACGGGTTATCCCCCACCAGGATCACCGCGTCCTGGGGGTCCACCGCCTGCAGGAACGGGGCCGAGGTGCTGGTGGAGCTGCCGTGGTGGGCCACCTTGAGCACATCGGCGGGCCAGGCGGCCTCCATTTCGCAGGTAGAGGGGAGGTCGCCGGGGAGCAGGAGCTCGAAGTCCCCCACGTCCAGCAGAGCCGCTACCGACCAGGCATTGAGCGAGTCGTCCGAAGGGGCCTCGGCCGGGTACAGAACCCGGAGCCGGGCCCCTCCACCCAGGTCCACGGTCAGGCCCGCCCTGCCCACTATGTACTCCGCCCCACTCTCCTCCACCGCGTCCATGTACGCGCTGTAAATCTCCGAGGTGGCAGCCACCCCGGGGTCCACCACCTTGTCTACAGGGAAGCTGGCCAACACCTCCGGCAGCCCGCCGATGTGGTCGGCGTGAGGGTGCGTGGCGACGACGCAGGCCAGGCCGGTGACGCCCGCCCCCTGGAGGTACTCTACCACGGTCCCGCCGGCGCCGACGGGGCCGCCGTCGATGAGGGCGGCCGAGCCGCCCACCGCCTGTATGAGGATGGCGTCCCCCTGGCCCACGTCGATGAAGTGCACCGTGGCGCCGACCCCGTTGCCCGGCAAGGGCGGCCCTCCGCCGGAGAGGATGGTGACCCGGCGCAGCGCGCCGTCCCAGCTCACCTCTGCCCCCAGGGCCTCACTGACGAATCGCAGCGGGACAAGGGTGCGCCCCCCAAGTATCCGCGCCGGAACGTCGAGCCAGCGCACCGAACCCCCGACCCACGCCCCGCGGCAGCCTACCAGGAGCTGGATCTCCACGGGCCCGCGCCGGGCGCAGATCCGCCCCACCGCAGGTTCCCAGACCACCTCGGCGCCCAGGGCCTCAAATATGGACCGGAGCGGGACCAGCACCCGCCCCTCCTCGATGATGGGGGGCACGTCGAAGACGAGTCCGCGGCCGTCGAGCACCACCTGGACCGCGGCCGACGCCGACGCGGCCGGTGGGGCAAGCCCAAGGGGGAGACCGGCCGCCAGCAGCGCCACCGCAAGCAGGATCGCCGTTCTCCGGGGCCCTAATCTACGGTACAATCCGACTCACCCTCCTATCGCAGTCTCCTGAGTCACAGGCAGGGGCCGGTTCTCCACCCCCGGCATCGACCGCCCCTCCGCCTCCGCCGGGCCCCTCCGGCCCGTCAACCGGCGGCCGCCCGCCCCGCGCCCCGGGCCTCCCCCCTCAAAACCCGGGCCAGGATCTCGACGCCGTGAGCGATGCGGTCCTTGGCCTCGAAGCAGAAGGCCAGGCGCAGGCCGGGCGGGCACGGCCGGCCCGCCGGGTGGAAGAGTCGGCTGGGAAGGGCGTAGACCCCCGACCTCTCGCACCGGGATGCCAGGCTGTCCGCGTCCAGGGAGGGATCGAGCTCCAGCCATACGAAGAAGCCGCCCTGGGGTCGGGTAAAGCGGGCCCCTGACCCCGGCCCCAAGTGGCGGGAGAGCGCCTCCACCATAGCGTCGCGCTGCTCCCGGTAGGATCGGCGGTAGCGCGCCAGCATAGCGTCATAGGTGCCCTCTCTGATCAGCAGAAACACCGCCTCCTGCAGCAGCGCGCTCAGCCCCAGGAGGGAGCCGTACCGCCGCAGGCGGAGGACGAGATCCCGCCGGGCGCAGATCCAACCCAGCCGAACCCCAGGGCACACCGTCTTGGAGAACGAGCCCAGCGACACCACGTTTGTGGGATCCAGCGAACCCAGCGGCGGCGCCTCGGGGCCGTCATAGCGGAGCTCGTGATAGGTGAGATCCTCCACCAGCACCGTCCCCGCCCGGGCCGCCACCTCCACCAGGGCCTGGCGGCGGCCGGGGTGGAGCAGCACCCCGGCCGGGTTCTGGTAGTCGGGAATGAGGTAGACGAATGAGGGGACCGCCCCCGTCCGCTCCCGGGCAGAAGCAAGGCAGTGCTCCAGCCTCTCGGGGTCAAGCCCGTCCCCGTCCAGCGGCACCTCCAGCAGGGAGAGGCCCTGCACCTCGGCGGCCCCGAGGAAGCCGGGGTAGCCGGGGGCCTCCGTCACCGCCTCCCCCCCAGGCCTCCCCAGCGCCCGGCACACCATGTCCAGGGCCTGGGTGGAGCCGCAGGTGATGAGCAGGGTCTCGGGGGCGGCGTTCCTCAGCCCCCACGCGCGCAGGCGGTGGACCAAGGCCTCCAGCAGCCCCGGGTGGCCGTTGAGGTTCCCATACTGGAGCAGCCTCCTCCCCAGAGGGGCAGAAAGCGACCTGTCCAGGGCGTCTTTCAGCTCCTCGAGGGGGAGGAGTGCGGTCCGGGGGCAGCCGTAGGCGAACTGGTAGGTGGGCCGGCCCGATGCGTCTCCTGCATAGAGCATTGAAGGGGTGAAAGCGTCGATGAACCCCGGGGGTCTTGCCGTCATGCTGGCCCCGGCCTCCTTTCCGCCGGGCACGGACGCCCCGCCGGCCTGGCCCCCGCGGAGCCCGCCGCACCCTGCCCTGGGGCACTGTTTCTCCCAGCGCCTGCCTGTTTCCTGCAGGTGGGCCCTAAAGCGCCACCTCAGCCGCGGCGCAAAAAAGGGGAAGAGGACCGCCGCCCCCGGCGTCGAATGAGGGCTGGAGAGGGCGGAGATGCCAGGGCCTAGAGGGGGTGGCCGCCATGTCTAAGCGCAGATCGGGTCCGCCCGCGGTCCTGCTGGAGGAGTGGCTGCCGGCGCTGGAACTTGGGCTGGAAGCGCAGCGCGAGAGAGGCGCGTCCAGCTCCCTTCCCCCCCTCTACTACCTCCACGTGTGGTGGGCGAGGCGGCCGTTATCCGTCAGCCGAGCGGCGGTGCTGGCCAGCCTGCTGCCCGCCTGGGGCGACGAGCCCCCGGCCTGGCTGGCCCGCCTTTTTCCCTCCAGGGAGTCCTACCATCGCTGGTTCCTGGAGGTGGTGGGCATCCGGGGGGACCCCGCATCCGGCCGGCGCCGCATCGACTGGGCCCAGGCGAGGGGAGTCCGGCTGAGGCAAAACCCTTACGGCTACCCCCGGGCCTTCACGTTTACCCCCGGAACGTCCCAGACGGGACAGCTTTCCGCTCTCCTGCGAGGCACCTGGGGCCCCGGTCCGGTGCGGGTGGTGGACCCCATGGCCGGAGGGGGCTCCATACCCTTCGAGGCCCTCCGCCTGGGGCTTCTTGCCGTGGCCAACGAGCTCAACCCCGTGGCGTGGGCCGTGCTTCTGGCCACCCTGGACCACCCGGCGCGGTTCGGCCCCGGTCTGGCAGGCGAAATCGAGGCCTGGGGACGGGCCTGGGCGGAGGCCGTCAGGGTGCGCCTTTCCCGGTTCTTCCCCTGCCGCTCCGGGGAGACCCCGTTCGCCTACCTCTGGGCCCGCACCGTCCCCTGCCCCACCACCGGCCGGCCGGTGCCGCTTTCGCCCAACTGGTGGCTGAGGCGGGAGGGCGAGCCCGTGGCGGTTCGCCTGGTCTGCGACCCCGAGGCCCCCAGGTGCCGCTTCCGGCTGGTGCGCGGGGCGGAGGCCTGCCGCCGCGCCGAGCCCGACCGGGGCACGGTGAGCGGCGGCGCGGCCCGCTCCCCCTGGACCGGGGAGGCCATCCCCGCCCGCTACATAAAGGTCAAGGCCCAAGAGGGGTGGATGGGACAGCAGCTTTACGCCGTCGCGGTCAGGACCGCCCACGGCACCGACTTCCGCCTCCCCCACCCCTCGGAAGAGCGGGCGGCTCTGGCGGCGGAGGTCGCGCTGTCCCGCCGTCTCTACGGGTGGCAGTCGCGGGGCCTGGTCCCCGACGAGCCCTACCCCGAGGCCTCCAGCGACCCCCGCCCCCGGTCATACGGCATGCCGCTGTGGCGGGACCTGTTCCTGCCCCGCCAGCTCCTGGCCCACTGCACCATGCTGGAGGAACTGGGCGAGCTGGCCGCCGTGCTCCTGGGCAGGGGGCCCGCAGCCGCCGGAAGGAGGCGGAGGGGTAGGACTCCCCTGTACGCTGCGGCGGGTCTCATGCCGCCCGAACCCGATCGGGCGCGGGCGGTGCTCACCTATCTGGCCCTGGCCCTGGACAAGGCCTGCGACTATAACTCCCGGCTCACCCGGTGGCACAGTTCCCGGGGCGTTATCGCCAACACCTTCGACCGGCACGACTTCAGCTTCAAATGGAGCCACGCCGAGTTCGACGCCGCCCGCAGCCTGCTTCCCTGGGCGCTGGAGCAGGTGATCGACGCCTACCTCGGACTGTCGCGCCTGAGCCCGGAGGGGGCCGCCGGGCGGCTGGCCCTGACCCTGGGCGACGCCGCCTCTATGCCCCACATCCCCGACGGCTCGGTGCACCTGGTCTGCGCCGACCCGCCATACTACGACAACGTGCAGTACGCCGAGTGCAGCGACTTCTTTTACGTGTGGCTCAAGCGCAGCCTGGGGCCGATCTACCCCGCGGCATTCTGCTCCCGGCTCACCGACAAGGAGAGGGAGGTGGTGGCCAACCCTGCCCGGTTCGCCGCGGCCCCCTGCCAGGCGGCGGCCACCTCGGAGTCCCCCGGGCAGGGGCCGCGCAGGCTGAAGCGGCTTTGGGCCGAGAGGGACTACCGGGAGAAGCTGCGCGCCTGCTTTGATGAGATGCACCGGGTCCTAAGACCCGACGGGGTGCTCACCCTCATGTTTAACCACCGCGACCTTAAGGCCTGGGAAGCGCTGGCCACGGCCCTGCTGGAGGCGGGTTTCATGGTGCGCGCGTCGTGGCCGGTCCACACCGAAAGCCGCCACAGCCTTCACCAGGTGGGAAAGAACGCCGCGGCCTGCACCATGCTCCTGGTGTGCCGGAAGCGGGCCTCGGCCGGGGAGGCCGGCCCGGGAATGCACCGCCGCCCCCGAGTTGCGCCCCGCGGCCAGGGTGCCGGCACCGGCCCCCGGGGAGATGGCCCGCCAGGCGGCGCGGGCACGCCTGCCGGCTGCCCGCCATGGACCCCTGAGGGGCTGCTGGACCGGGTCCGCGAGGCGGCCCGCCACCAGGCCGCAAAGATGCTGGCCCTGGGGTTTGAAGGGGTGGATGCGGAGCTCTCGGCGCTGGGCTCCGCCCTGGCCGCGGCCTCCGAGGGCTGGCCGACCCTGCAGCGCCCGGCTTCAGGCGGGGAGGAGCGGCAGGACGCCCCCGACCTCAGCGCCCTCCTCCGTGCCGCCGCGGACGCGGCCGCCGAGCAGTGTCGGACCGCACGCCAGCCCTCCCGCCCATCACCCGGGTCCAGCGGTCCGGCCGGCAGGCCCCGCCGGGCGGCGCCCCCCGCGGTTAGGCGCCCCGGCTCCAAAGCCGCTCGCGGCCCCGGCGGCGGGCAGGCGCGGGAGGGGGACCCCGTGCCGTGAGCCGCTCCCGGCGGCCGCCGCGGCCTGCAGCGAGTGCCCCCCGGATCGGCCGGCGCGCGCCGCGGCCCGGCTGGCGGGCAGGGCGGGCCCTCATCGAGGAGTGGCTGCCAGCCGCGGCCCTGGGGTACGAGGCTCAGCGGGAGCGGGCCGCCTCCAGCGCCCTTCCCCCTCTCTACTTCCTCCACGTCTGGTGGGCCCGCCGCCCCCTGGTGGTGAGCCGGGCGGCGGTAGTGGCCAGCCTGCTGCCCGCCTGGAGCCGGAAGTGGCCGCCGTCGCTGAGGCGGGCCTTCCCCTCGCGGGACTCTTACCAGGGCTGGGTGGCGCGGGTCCTGGGGGTGGGCGAACCCGTCGGCAGGCCCGCACGGCCGGACCCGGCTCCCCCGGACGCCCGGCTTCGCCGTCCCCGGGCCTTCGCCCACAGCCCTACCCCCAGGGACGCGGCGCTGCTGCGGGCCCTGTTCCAGGTGGCCTGGCGCACGGCCCGGCCGCTGCTGCTGGACCCCATGGCGGGCGGCGGCTCCATCCCCTTCGAGGCGCTGCGCTGCGGGCTGGAGCCTCTGGTCAATGAGCTCAACCCCGTCGCCTGGGTGGTGCTCCAGGCCACCCTGGCCTACCCGGCCCGCTTCGGCCCCGGGCTGGCCGGGGACATCCGCGACTGGGGGCGGCTGTGGGCCGAGCGGGTGCGTCTCAGACTGGAGCGGTTCTACCCCGCCCCTCAGGGCAGGAGCGCCTTCGCCTACCTTTGGGCCCGTACCGTCCCCTGCCCCACCACCGGCCGACCGGTGCCGCTGTCACCCAACTGGTGGCTCCGCCGCGGGTCCCGCCCCGCGGCGGCGAGGCTCCGGTGCGAACCGGGATGGGCCCGGTGCCGGTTCGAGGTGGTCTGCGGCGAGGCGGCCTGCGCCGCCACCCACCCCGGGAGGGGAACGGTCCGCAGGGGGGTAGGGGTTTCCCCCTGGACGGGCGAGGCCATCCCGGAAGACTGGATAAAGTCGCAGGCCCAGGCCGGCCGCCTGGGGCAGCAGCTCTACGCGGTGGCGTCGAAAACCCCGACGGGCCTGGAGTTCCGACCCCCGGGCCCGGAAGACGAGAGGGCGGCCGCCGAGGCCGAGGCTGAGCTGGCTCGGCGCCTTCCCGGCTGGCGGGCCTGGGGCCTGGTGCCCAGCGAACCCTACCCCGACGTGTCGACTGATGCCCGGCCGCGGCTGTACGGCATGCCGTCCTGGGCGGAGATGTTTTCGCCGCGGCAGCTCCTGGCCCAGTGCACCATGCTGGAGGTCCTGCTGGAGCTGGCCGTGGAGATGGGGGCTTCGAGGCCGGGGCCCGCGGCGCGGCGCGGCGCCGAATCCGGCCGCCGGGGCGCCGGACCGGGAGGAGGGACGGCAAAGGCAGCAGCGGAGGACGCCGGGGGCACCAGCGCGGAGGGCCGCCGCGCCGCAGCCTCCGGGTCCCCGCCGCCTCTGGAGGCAGACCGGGCGCGCGCGGTCCTCACCTACCTGGCCCTCGCCCTGGACAAGGCCTGCGATTACAACTCCCGCTTCACCCGATGGGACCCCACCCGGGCCAAGATCACCAACACCTTCGCCCGCCACGACTTCAGCCTGAAGTGGAGCCACGCCGAGTTCGACGCCGCCCGCAGCCTCCTGCCCTGGGCGCTGGACCAGGTCCTTGACGCCTACGCCGGCATCGCCCGGCTGCTCGGGGAGGTCAGCCCACCGGACCCCGGGCAGCGAGAGCGCCGGAGCCGCGCCGGCGGTGCGGCGGGGTCGGCAGCCCCTGCCGCCGCGCCCCTGGCCATCACCCTGGGGGACGCCGCCCGCCTCCCCCACCTCCCCTCCGGCTCCGTCCACCTGGTGTGCCTCGACCCCCCCTACTTCGACAACGTCCAGTACGCCGAGTGCAGCGACTTCTTCTACGTCTGGCTCAAGCGGGCCCTGGGGAGCCTCTACCCGCCGGCGTTCTCTGCCCCGCTCACCGAAAAGCGGCTGGAGGCGGTGGCCAACCCCGCCCGGTCCGCCGCAGCGGCAGGGGGCAGCCCCGGCGGGCGAACCGGGCCGGCCGCGGGGGCCGGAGAGGCCGGGGAGGACCGGGGCGATGGGACGGCCAGCGGCGGGAAGCGGCGGCGCGGGGGGAACGGCGCCGGTGCCAGCGCCCGCCAGCTCGCGGCCGAGGCCTACCGCAGCCGGATGGCCGCCTGCCTGCTGGAGGCCCGCCGGGTGCTCAGGTCCGACGGCCTGCTCACCGTGATGTTCACCCACAAGCGGGCCGAGGCCTGGGCCGCGCTGGCCTCGGCGCTGGCGGAGGCCGGCTTCGAGGTGAGGGCGGCCTGGCCGGTGCGCACCGAAAGCCAGCATAGCCTTCACCAGGCGGGAAAGGCGGCCGCCGCCAGCACAGCGCTGCTGGCCTGCCGCCCCCGGGGTGTGGGGCTGCGGCGGGAGTGCCCGCAGCTCCCCGCCGACGCCCTCCTGGCCCGGGTGAGGCGCGCCGCCTGGCGGGAGGCACGCCGGGCTCTACGGGCAGGCGCCCGCGGCCCCGACCTCCACGTCGCCGTCTTGGGTCGCGCCCTGGCCGTCCTCACCCGCTGGCGGGCGCAGGGCGGCGAGGGGACCCCGCGGACCGGGGAAGCACGGAGGGAGGCAGCAAACGCCCCCCCTGCGCCCGGCCCGGGGCCGGCGGTAGTCAAGGCACTCCAGACGGCGATGCGGGCGGCCCGGCGCTTGGAAACCGCAAGCGGAGGGCCCTGTCCCGGGCATCCGGGACAGGGCCCACGGGTAGAGGGCCGACCGGGTCAGGGCCGGCTTCCCGGCCGACTCACGAGGAGCCCGCGACCGCAGCGCTGGAGGGGGCCTGGGGCCCGGGGCGGTGAGGGGTAGGACTGGGGCGGCGCCCCCGCGGCTTTGAGGGTTAGGAGGCCTCCACAGGGACCGCGGCGTGAGGCTGCAGGGGGCCAAGCTGCGACCCTGGGGCCAGACTCCCTCGCTTCGCTTCACGCCTGCTGCCCCGCCGTCTCCCTTGCCCCGCGGCAGTGCCATCGACAGTCTCTCATCCGTCGAGTGAAGCCAGGTTTCGCTGCGCCTCGAGGGTCTTGGGGTGATTATCGCCCAGGCGCGCGCGAAGTATCTTGAGCGCCCGCTCGAGCTGCGCCCGCGCCCCCTCCAGGTCGCCCAGGTCCTTAAGCACCAGGCCCAGGTTGTTGACGCGGATGGCCACCGTGGGGTGGCCGGGGCCGTAGGCCGCCTCGTCTATCCTCAGCGCCCGCTCGATCTGCGCCCGCGCCCCCTCCAGGTCGCCCAGGCCCCTAAGCACCAGGCCCAGGTTGTTGACGCAGATGGCCACCCTGGGATGGTCGGGGCCGTAGGCCGCCTCGTCTATCCTCAGCGCCCGCTCGAAGTGGGCCCGCGCCCCCTTCAGATCGCCCAGGTCCTTAAGTACCCTGCCCAGGTTGTTGACGCGGATGGCCACCCTGGGATGGTCGGGGCCGTAGGCCGCCTCGTCTATCCTCAGCCCCCGCTCGAAGTGGGCTTGCGCCCCCTTCAGGTCGCCCAGGTGATGAAGCACAGTGCCCAGGTTGTTGACGTCTGTGGCCACCTCGGGATGGTCGGGGCCGTAGGCCGCCTCGTCTATCTTCAATGCCCGCTCGAAGTGGGCCCGCGCCCCGTCCAGATCACCCAGGTGCTGAAGCACACTACCCAGGTTGTTGACGTCTATGGCCACCTCGGGATGGTCGGGGCCGTAGGCCGCCTCGTCTATCCTGAGCGCCCGCTCGAAGTGGGCCCGCGCCCCCTCCAGATCGCCCAGGTCCTGAAGCACCCTGCCCAGGTTGTTGACGTCTCTGGCCACCGTGGGATGGTCGGGGCCGTAGGCCGCCTCGTCTATCCTCAGCGCCCGCTCCAGCAGCACCCTGGCCCCCCGATACTCCGCCCGGCTCCGGAGATAGCGGGCCGCCTGGTTCAGCAGCCGTGCGGTCCGTTCCGCCCCTACCCCCAGGGCCTCGGCATGGCCGGCCGCCGCCAGGGCGTGGGGCAGAAGCCGCGCGCTCCGGGGCCAGGTCCGGACATCGTCGCTGTCGAAGGGGAAGGCTCCGTCCACCAGCCCCACCGCCGCCGCGGCCCACGCCTTTCTGGCCCCCTCTGCGAGCCTATCCCTCGTAACCACCTGCACCAACCGGTGAACCGGGAGGGCGTCCCCGGATGTCTCAAGGAGCGAGTACCGCCGCAGCGCGGCCACGGCACCGTCGAACCCCACGGGGTCGGCCAGGGCCATAGACAGCGGCTCCGGCAACCCCGCAGCCCCCTGACTCAAGAGTTCGCGTGGGATGTCGTCGGGACCGAGGAAAGCACAAAGCCGCAGCAGATCCGCTCCCGCGGGCGACTCCGCCTCGGCAAGCTGGAACGACAGGGTCCAGGTGGTGGCCACTGTGGCCGGGTACCCGGAAGGCGGCCCCGCCCTGGCCCACAGCTCCCCATGGCGCGTCCTAAACAGCCCCAGATACTCCTTCAGGCGCCGCCCCGTGGCCTCAACGTAAGCAGCCGCCTGCTCCAGGGCCAGCGGCAGGCCACCCAGTTCCTCCGCCAGCTCACCGGCTGCAGCCTCGTCCGCCTGCCCGGTCCGCCTGCACAGGAACTCCACCGCCTCGGGCCGCGACATGACCTTCACTTGCAGGACACAGGCCGCCGCGCTCCAGTTGGGGTTGCGGGAAGTGACCAGCACGTGGCCCGTCACCCCGCGCGGCAGGTAGTCGCCAAGAGCCCTCGGGTCCGGGGCGTTGTCGAACACCAGCAGCCATTCCCCGTCCTGCTCCAGCCAGCGGCGAACCGCCCCAACGACCAGGCCCTGGTCGCCCAGCTCCTTCTGCGGCAGCCCCAACTCCCCAGCCAGCGCGGCATAGTCCGAAGCCAGCGTGGCCGGCTCCTCCGCCCGCACCCACCAGACAAGCCTGTAGTCCGAGGCGTGGCGGTAGGCATACTCCACCGCCAACTGCGTCTTGCCCACGCCGCCCAGCCCTGCGATGACCTGGGTCAGGGCCGCCGGCTTGCCAGAAGCCAGCGCCTCCTGCAGATCCTTCAGCAACCCCTCCCGGCCCGTGAAGTGCGGGTTCCGGCGGTGGGGCACGTTCCAGATCGGCGGCAGGGCCCCGGGGAAGTGCGGCCTCCGTGGAACGCCCCGCCCCTCGCCGACCGGGAAGGGGGGAGGCTCATCCGGCTTGAGCCGCCCGCGCCCCAGCCCTTTCAGCAGGGCGGCTCTGGCCGCCGCCTCGTCCAGGCCCACCAGCCGGATATGTACCACGCGCGCCAGGAGGCCCTCCAGGGTGCACTCCCTCACCATCACCGGCACCAGGGTGCGCTCCCGGCCCTGGGGGTCAAACGCCGCCGCCCACTCCGGCTGGGCCCACACCGATTTGAGGTAGTCCGGCGACAGCACCGCGATGGTTCGCTTGCTTCCCGCCGACGCCCGCTGCATCTCCAGCACGAAGTTCGAGCCCGCGCCGAAGTCCCAGGCCTGGAGCACCACGCAGTAGCCTGCCTCTTCGAGCTGCCAGGCGATCCACTCCGCCCAGCGGACGTCTGCACCGGTGTAGCTGATGAAGAAGTCCTTCTTCCCGCCGTCACCCTGGTTCATGGTCCTCACCCTCGCCTGCGGAGGCTAAACTGCCGCGGCAGTGACGATGGCGGCGCCTACCCCTGCTGGGTGCCTCTGCCTGTTTCGTCAGGGGCGTCCCACATTCCTGCCCATCCGTGGGGGCTGCACGCCCACGCTGGGAGGCCGGGAGGGAGCGGGGGCGGGCGGGGTTGACCGGCCCCCTCCCTGGCGGCGCAGCCCCTCCCGCCCCACCCCTGCCTGTCGCCCCCGCTGGCCCGCCGCCGTTTAGCCCCAGGGCCGGCCGGGTGCCCCGCCGCGGCACCCAGGGAACAAACGACCCCGGCAGCCAGTCTACCACGAGGCAGAGGGGGGATTCGACCATGGCCGGGCTGTTCAAGCGAACCTCATACCCGGAGCCGGCCCGCGGGTCCAAGCCGGCCCTGGGGGTCGCCCTGGCCCTGGGGCTTGCCGTCCTCCTCGCCCTCTGCGCCGGACCGGCCGGCTGCGGCCGGTCGACCGTTTTCGTCTCCGCAGACGCGAGCGGTACCGCCATCACCCTGCGCCCCGGACAGAGGCTTGTCGTGGAGCTGCCGTCCAACCCCAGCACAGGCTTTCAGTGGACCCTTTGGACCCCGCCCGACGCCACCGTGCTCGCCCCGGAGGGAAGCGAGTTCGTGGCGCCCCCCTCCTCTTCGCCAGCGGTGGGGCAGGCCGGCAAGGAGCTGTGGCAGTTTTCCGCGACGGCCCAGGGGAAGACCGGCTTCACCCTGGCATACGCGCGACCCTGGGAGTCCCGACCGCCCGAAAGCGAGTTCACGCTCAGCGTCGAGGTGAGGTAGGCGCGCACCGCTGCAAGGCGGGAGAGGGGGCGGCGGCCGGGCGCCCGCCGTCCCGGCCCCCCCGCAGGGACCCGGACCCCGGCCGGAGAATCACTCCGGTAGCCTCGCCCGCCTCAGGGCCACCCTTCCGCCGAGGCGGGGGGGACAGGCTTCGCCAGGGAGGTGGTCCCCGTGTCAGCGCTGCCGGGAGCGGACGCTTCCAGCCTCATGCGCCATGTGCGCGAACTGGCGGAGGTCATTGGGCCGCGGCCCTCGACCTCGCCCCAGGAACGCCGCGCCGCCGGCTACCTCGAAGGGGCGCTCTCCAGCCTGGGCTGGCGCGTAGAGCGCGAGCCCTTCCGGTCCGTGACCTCCTTCTCCTGGGCGGTGCTGGTGGTTTTCGGCCTCAGCGTGGCAGCGGCGGGGCTGCTCCCCGGCCGTCCGGCTGCGGCGCTGGCCCTGACCCTTGCGGCCCTGGCCCTGTTCGTGCTGGAGGCCAGCAGCGTGGCCGCGGTCAGCCGGCTGTTGCCCACCCGGCCCAGCCAGAACCTCCTGGCCTCCCTGCCGGGCGGGCCCGGCGGCGGCGACGCCCCCGGCCTGCCTTCCGCCGGCCCTCAGCCCATACAGTCACAGCCTCCGGCAGCCGGGCCCCGCCGCGGTGCGACGCAGCAGGCGGTTGCCGGGCCGCTGCGCCGCCTCATCGTGGTGGCCCACTACGACTCCTCCCGGGAGGCGGTGCTCTACCACCCCCTCCTGGTCCCTGCCTTCCGTGCCCTCTTCCTCGCGATGGTGGGCTCGATGCTGGTCATCGCCCTGGCGTCGATCCTGGCGCTGGGGGCTCCCGCCCTGGACCGCTGGTTCATGCCCCCCGCCTGGGCCGCAGGCGGATACCTGGCCGCCATGTTCCTGGTGGTGCTGCATCGCGAGACCCTGGGCCGGCCCGTAGCCGGGGCCAACGACAACGCCTCCGGGGCGGCGGTCGCCCTGGGCCTTGCCGAACGGCTGGCCCGGGCCCCCACCACCCGGCTGGAGGTCCAGCTCCTCTTCACCGGCGCCGAGGAGGCCGGCACGGTGGGCATGCTGAGCTTCCTCGCCCGGCACGGACGCCGACTCAGGGGCGGGCCGGCCACGGCCTTCCTGAACCTGGACAACCTGGGCAAAGGAAGTCTCCGCTACATCGTGGCCGAGGGCATGCTCAACCTCACCCGATCCGACGCTGAGCTGGTCGGGGCCGCCTCCCGGGTGGCGGTGGAGCGGCCCGACCTGGGCTTCGGACCCGCGGTCTACCAGTCGCTCACCACCGACGGCCTGGCCGCCATGATGCGGGGCTTCAGGGCCATGGGGATCATGGCGTTCGACGCCAGGGGCATCCTGCCCAACTGGCACTGGCGCACCGACACCTGCGACGGGGTGGACCCGGGCAACCTGGACCGCGCCCTGGAGTTCGTCGAGGGACTGGTGAGAGAGCTGGACCGAAAGGCAGGGGAACAGCGGCCGGGCCGCACCGTTCAGCCTTGAGCCGCCGCAGCCTCCTTGCGGCCGGCCTCCCGCTCCCTGAGCGCCAGGCCGTACCCGGGCCGGGAGAGGGGGCAGACCTTTATGCACAGGCTGCACCCCAGGTGGGTCATGAAGAAGGGGAAACAGCGGGCCGGGTCGAGGTAGGACCTCAGCCCCCCGGGGCGCGGGACGGGGTCCTTGGCCAGAGCCCCCGTGGGGCAGGCGGCCACGCAAGCCCAGCACGAGTCGCACAGCGCCTCAAGCCGCGCGGCCTCCGAACCGGGCAGCGGCCGCGGGGGCGGGAAGTCGGCGATGTCGGTGAACACCGCCGCCAGCCGGTGGCGGGGCCCATAGCAGGGGTGAAGCAGGAGGCCGTTACGCCCCTGCACCCCCAGGCCCGCCCGATAGGCCAGAGCCGGGTAGAGCACGGCGCCCCCCAGGGGATGGCCGGCCTGGGCCGGAAACCCGCGGCGGTTGAGCCAGGCGCAGAGCGCGTTCGCCGCCTCCCCCAGAGCCGCATAGGTGCGCATCACCTCCCGGCCCGCCGCGGGGGCGGGCGCCCGGTCGATGGCCTCGAACCCCATCTCCATGAGCAGCACCACGGCCTGGGGGTAGAGCACCGCCATGTCGCGGAAGACCAGCTCCGGCGGCACCCTGGCGTAGCCGACGGCGTTTATGCCCAGGCTGCGGGCGCAGTCCTCCAGCTCGGCCCAGAAGGGCTCCCCCGCCCGCTGCGGCGCCCTCTGCGGCCTGCCGCTCGCTACCTCGGCCTCAAGGGCCCTGGCCGCTGCCCGCACCCCCGCCACCGCCCCGACCAGCCAGCGCCCAGCGTGAATCAGATTCAGCACCAGCATCCGCCCCGGAAAGCCGACCGGGCAGGCGAGCCTGTCGAACGGCGCCCTGCGGACCGGCGACTCGGCACAGGAAGACACCGGGACCCGCCCCGCAGACCGCGCCAGGGCAACGGCCCGCGACTCGAAGCGCCTCAGTATCCAGCCGGGGTTGAGCACCCGGTTCCCCTCCCCCCAGAGCTTCCTTCCCTCCCCTACCAGTTTGATTATACAGCAGCGGGATGCGCCGTCAAGCAGAGGGCCCCACGCCCACCAAGACCCGCACCGTCTCCCGCCCCTGGCCGGCGGGACGCCCGTCCCCGCACTCCGCCTTCCGCGACAAACGAAAAGGCAGGGGGGTCCCCCTGCCCTCGCTTGACTCCCGCCCCCGGCCCTAGACCCTCCCGCTGGATACCGCCACCAGCAGCGCCCCCAGCCACACCAGCGCCAGGGCCACCACGGTGGGGCTGCCCAGGCTCACGGCGATCGGCACGGGCAGCACGCCCGCACGCGCCCCCAACAAAGCCAGCAGCACCCCCAGGGGCAGGAGGCCTACCGCGATGGCAAGGGCCAGGCTCAGCCCGATGGCCACCCGGGCGCTCGCCCGGCTGGGCCTGCCCCGGGTCCAGGAGGCGCCCGGCGGGGGCCCCGCCGCGCCCGCCCCCGCCCAGCGCAGCGGCCAGGCGAGCAGCACGCCAAAAGCCACCACCAGGGCCCGAAGGCCGTAGGTGTAAAGCAAAAGCGCCCCAGGCGCCGCCCGCCCCTCCTGGACCAGCCGTGCCACCAGGGGCTCCAGGGCAACGATCGCCCCCGCCACCCGCAGGTAGCCCAGCAGCCACACCCAATAGAGCCTCCGCCGCACCACCGCCGCCCCCCTTCGGCCTCGCCCCCGGCCTGAAGCGCCCCGGCGGCCCCGGGCAGCCACGCCGCGGGACGCGGCGGGTCAGTTGACCGCCGGCCCCCCCACCGCCTGGCCGAAGACCCACCCGGCGGCGGCAGCCGCCTCCGCCTCGGGTCGCCGCTGGCCCTCACCCCGCAGCAGCGCCAGGTCGAGGACCTCGTCGAGCGTGTCCACGGGGATGATGGTTATCCCCGGCTCCGTCCGGAACATCTCCTGCCAGTTTTCCCGGGGAATGATGAGCCGGCGCACCCCGGCCTGCCGGGCCGCCTCTACCTTGGTGGGGATGCCCCCCACCGGCCGCACGTAGCCGCGGATGGAGATCTCCCCCGTCAGAGCCACCTCGTTGTCCACCGGTATCCCGGCGAGCGAGGAGTAGATGGCCGTGGCCATGGCCACCCCCGCCGAAGGCCCGTCCACTGGGATGCCTCCGGGGAAGTTGATGTGGATGTCGTAGTCGCGGGGGTTGGCGTTGAGGTAGCGCCGCAGCACGGTGAGCACGTTCTCCACCGAACCCTTCGCCATCGACTTCCTCCGCATGGTGCGGCCCATGCCGCCCATCTCCTCTTCCTCTATCACCCCTGTGACAGTGACCCGGCCCTCGCCCTTGCCCGCCGGCGAGGTGGCCACCTCCACCTCAATCAACGCCCCCATCCCCGGCCCATACACCGCCAGCCCGTTGGCGCAGCCCACCTGCGGGGCGGGCGGTATCCGCCTCTCCGGCCGGGGTTCGAACTGGCCGCTGTTGACCACCCACTCCACGTCCTCCCGCATGATGCAGCGGCGGCGGTCGCCCATGGCCAGCCCTGCGGCTATCTGTATAATGTTCACCGCCTCCCGGCCGTTGGTGGCGTACCGCTCGATCACCTCCAGCGCCCCTTCCTGAATGCCGCAGTTGATCTTCCGAGCGGCGTTCCTGGCGATTAAAGCCAGCTCCCCCGGAAGGAGGGGTCTGAAGAACACCTCCACGCAGCGCGACCTTATGGCCGGCGGGATGTCCTGGGGCAGGCGGGTGGTCGCCCCCACCAGCCGGAAGTCGGCGGGGAGACCGTTCTCGAAGATGTCGTGGATGTGGGCCGGGATGTTGGAGTCCTCGGAGTTGTAGTACGCGCTCTCCATGAACACCTTGCGGTCCTCCAGCACCTTGAGCAGCTTGTTCATCTGGATGGGGTGGAGCTCCCCTATCTCGTCGATGAACAGCAGCCCCCCGTGCGCCTTGGTCACCGCCCCCGGCTTAGGCTGAGGTATCCCCGCCATGCCCAGCGGCCCCGCGCCCTGGTAGATGGGGTCGTGCACCGACCCTATCAGCGGGTCGGCGATGCCCCTCTCGTCAAACCTCGCCGTGGTGGCGTCCACCTCCACGAACCGTGCCGACTCCTGAAACGGCGACTCCGGGTTCCGCTTGGCCTCCTCCAGCACCAGCCTCGCCGCCGCCGTCTTTCCGACCCCCGGAGGCCCGTAGATTATCACGTGCTGGGGGTTGGGGCCGCACAGCACCGCCCGCAGGGCCTTCAGCCCCTGCTCCTGGCCCACGATCTCCTCAAAGCAAGTGGGCCGCGTCTTCTCCGAGAGGGGCTCGGTGAGCGAGATCTCCCGCAGGCGCCGCAGCTTTTCGATTTCCTTGCGAGACTCCCTCTCTACCGCCACCTTGCCCCCGCGCTGCCTCCTGAACAGATTCCACAGCACCAGCCCCACCAGCCCGGCCAGGACTACCTGGAGAACGGTGAACACTTCACGCCAGGCGTCCATCGCCCCCACCTTTCCCGGCCAGCGGCCAAGCTTCCCCGGCCTAGTATCTCTCCCCCGGGTGGGTTTGATGCCGGGCGCCGGCGCGAGCACGGGGAGCGGGGCGGAAGGGGCGCACAGGAGCCCTGGCACAGCAAAGGGACTGCTGCCGTCGAGGAGTAACCAGGCGAGGCGGACCAACCCCAACTGACTGACGATGGGCAGCAGACTGCCCCCAAGCAAGGCCCCCGGCAG
The DNA here is from genome assembly GCA_023511555.1 of Acetobacteraceae bacterium. Taxonomy (GTDB): domain Bacteria; phylum Bacillota; class Sulfobacillia; order JAIMBG01; family JAIMBG01; genus JAIMBG01. The sequence continues at coordinate 22,133 of JAIMBG010000013.1, forward strand.
GCTCACGCCGCCGGGGGTCCCGATTGGAACCTGCGGAATTCGAGCCGGGGGCCGCTGCCTGCCCTACAACGAAAGCTGGACGCAGGTGCCCTGGCAAGAAGCGTCGCCGCAGCCGTGGCTGCAGGAGGTCCCGCACGTTCCGAAGCACTCGGGGCCGCAAACACACGGGATCAGACCCGGTCCGCCGCCAGGCAGCTTCGACGTCAGATACACGCCGCTCACCTCCCCCAACCTCTGTGACGAGTTTCTGCTCCGCTGGGCTTCCTGGCACCCCGACCCGCCCGGAAAGGGGCACGGTCATAAGGGTGACAGCCTCTAACCAGCATTATAGCACGCTGGACACATATGGTCTTGTCGGTCCGTAGCAAGGGAGCGCCGCAAACTGCGCCCTTTACTGACAACCTCCGCATGACTTCCCGTTCCCTCCGGGGCAGGCCCACCCCACCTTCAAGTCCCCGCCGGGGACTTCCGTACAATCGCCCCCACCCGCGCTGCAATATCGACTGTAGTGCCAACATTAGCCCTGCCAAGGCTTTCGCGTCCCGAGGGCCTTCCCTTCAAAGCCAAGTGGGGCGCGGCATTGCCGCCCCGCCCCACTAACATGCCGTTCCAGCTCCCGCAACCGCAGCCCCCCGCCCCCCCGCCTCCCCCCTACGCGCTCTCCTCCTTCTTCCTCGCCCCAGCCCCCGCCGCCACATGCTTGCCCCTGTCCGCCGTCACCAGCAGGGGCTCCTCGCGGTTCAGCACCACCTCCCTGGTCACCACGCACTTGGTGACCTCGGGCCGCGAGGGCACATCGTACATCACATTGAGCATGATGTCCTCCAGGATGGCCCTGAGCCCCCTGGCCCCGGTGCCCCGCTTCAGCGCCTCCCGCGCGATGCAGCGCACCGCCTCCTCCTTGAACTCCAGGTCCACCCCGTCCATCTGCAGTATCTTCTGGTACTGCCGCACCAGCGCGTTCTTGGGCTCAAGCAGGATGCGCACCAGCGCCTCCTCGTCAAGCGCGTCGAGCGTCACGATGATGGGGACGCGGCCCACGAACTCCGGGATCATCCCGTACTTCAGCAGGTCCTCCGGCATGATGCGCGCCAGCACCTCGCCGATGCGCGCGCTCTCGCGCCCGCGCACCTCGGCCCCAAACCCGATCCCCCGCTTGCCCACGCGGTTGAGGATGATCTTGTCCACGCCCTCGAACGCGCCGCCGCAGATGAACAGTATGTTGGTAGTGTCGATCTGGATGAACTCCTGGTGCGGGTGCTTCCTCCCGCCCTGCGGCGGGACGCTGGCCACCGTGCCCTCCAGGATCTTGAGCAGCGCCTGCTGCACCCCCTCGCCCGACACGTCGCGGGTAATGGAGGGGTTCTCCGACTTCCTGGCGATCTTGTCGATCTCGTCGATGTAAACGATGCCCCGCTCCGCCTTCTCCACGTCGTAGTCGGCGTTCTGGATGAGCTTGAGCAGGATGTTCTCCACGTCCTCCCCGACATAGCCCGCTTCAGTGAGCGAGGTGGCGTCGGCTATGGCAAACGGGACGTTGAGGAACCGGGCCAGGGTCTGGGCCAAAAGCGTCTTGCCGCAGCCGGTGGGCCCCAGCATGATGATGTTGCTCTTCTGGAGCTCCACGTCGTCCGCCCTGCCGCCCAGGTTGATCCGCTTGTAGTGGTTGTACACCGCCACCGCCAGCGTCTTCTTGGCCCTCTCCTGGCCGATGACGTACTGGTCGAGGAATTCCTTGATGTCGCGGGGCTTGGGCAGGTCCTTGAGGCTGAACTCCGTGTCCTCAGTGAGCTCCTCCTCAATGATCTCGTTGCACAGCTCGATGCACTCGTCGCAGATGTACACCCCGGGGCCGGCGACCAGCCGCCGGACCTGGTCCTGGTACTTCCCGCAGAACGAGCACTTGAGCTGGCCCTTGTCATCCGTGAACTTGAACATGGCCACCCTCCTCCCCGCCGCAAGCCCCCCGGCCGGCTGGGGCCGCCCTCAGCGCTTCTGCTCGCGCCGCGGGACCAGCACCTCATCCACGACGCCGTACTCCTTGGCCTCCTGCGCCGACATGAAGAAGTCGCGCTCGGTGTCCCGCTCTATGCGCTCCATCGGCTGACGGGTGTGCTTCACGAAGATGCGGTTGATTATCTCCCTGGCCTTGAGGATCTCGTCGGCGTATATCTTTATGTCGGCCGCCTTGCCGGCCATCTGGGTGGCGGGCTGGTGGATCATGACCCTGGCGTGGGGGAGGGCAAACCGCTTGCCGGGCGCCCCTCCCGCCAGCAGCACGGCCGCGATGCTGGCCGCCATGCCCACGCAGATGGTCGACACGTCGGGCTTGATGTACTGCATGGTGTCGTATATTCCCAGCCCGGCGGCGACGAGGCCGCCCGGAGAGTTTATGTAGAGGCTGATGTCCCTGTCGGGGTCCTCGCTCTCCAGAAACAGCATCTGGGCTATGGCAAGGTTGGCCACCGTGTCGTCCACGGGGGTCCCTATGAACACTATTCGGTCCTTCAGCAGCCGGGAGTAAATGTCGTAGGCCCTCTCGCCCCGGCTGGTCTGCTCTATGACCATGGGAACCAGGTAGCTCATGCGTTCTCACCTTCCTCCGGCTTTCCCTGCGGTGCCGCCCCCGCGCCTTCCCCTTCGGGCGCCGCAGCCGCGGGGGCTTCGGACTCGCCCCCGCCCGGCGCCGAAGTCGCGGCGATCTCGGCCGCCGGACCCTCGTCGCCGGCCGCCTCAACCCGGCTCAGGTCCGGCACCCGGCCCTCGGCCAGGAATACGACGGTCTTGTGCTCCTCCAGGTCTTGCTGGAGGCGCTCCAGGGTCTCCGGCCGCTCCAGAGCCCGCCGCGCCCAGTCAGAGTCCCCGTAGGCCTGAACCACCCGGGCCGCCTGGACCTGCAGCTCCTCCGGGCTCACCCGGATCTTCTCTTTGGAGGCCACGGCGTCCAGAACCAGGGTCCTCTTGACCCCGGCCGCGGCCTGCTCCCGGAACTCCGACTTTACGCTTTCCTCACTCCGCCCCGAAAGCTGGAGGTACCTCTCCAGCGTAAGCCCCCGTCCCTTAAGCTCCTCCAGCCACCTTGCCCAAAGGCGCTGTACGGCCCGCTCCACCAACGAGTCGGGGAGATCGACGCTCGCGCCCTCGACCACCTTATCCACCACGGCCGCCCGGAAGCGGCGCCGCTCGGCCCTTTCCTTGAGGGCTGTTAGCTTATTCTTCAGGTCCTCCCGCAACTCCTTCACCGTGCCGAAGCCCAAAGACGCCGCGAACGCGTCGTCCAGCGCAGGCAGCTCCCGCCGCTTCAGCTCGCGCAGCGTCACGGTGAACACGGCCTCCTGCCCGGCCAGGCCCTCGCCGGGGTAGTCGGGGGGCAGGAGCACCTTGATCTCCCGGGTCTGGCCGGGGGCCATCCCGGCCATCCCCTCCTCCACCCCAGGCGGCAGCCGGCCGGCGCCCACCTCCACCAGCAGCCCCTCCAGCTTGCGCTCCGGGTACGCCCGCTCCCCCACCTTTCCCTCGAGGTCGATCACCGCCCAGTGTCCGTTTGCGACGGCGCCCGACTCCTCCGGCAGCAGCCGGCCCTGCCGGTCGCGCAGCGCCTCAAGCTCCCGGTCCAGCTCCTCCTCGGTAACCTCGACCTTCTGCCTGGGCACGCTCTCTCGGGCCGAGGCATAGTCGCCCAGGTCGACCTCCGGCCTGAGCTCCACCGTAGCCCGGTACTTGAGCGGCTTGCCCTCCTCGAGCTGCTCCACCTCGGTTTCGGGGTAGCCGATGGGGTCGATGCCCGACTCGGCGACCGCCTGCGAGTAGCTGGGCGGAATGAGGGCCTTGAGCGCCTCATTAAGCAGGGCCTCGCGACCGAGGTGACGCTCCAGCACACCCCGGGGAGCCTTGCCCCGCCTGAAGCCGGGGATGCTGACCCGGTTGGCCAGGCGGCGAGCGGCCCGCTCCACCGCGGCCCTGACCTGGTCCTCGGGCACCTCGATGCTGAGGACCGCCTTGTTCTTTTCTATCCTGTCCAGCGTGAACGGCATCTTATCCCAGCGCCTCCCTGCCAGGCGTCCCCAGGGCAACCGCCGATGGAACCCGGCGGCATGACTATTGCCTGCGCTCGCCGACGGCGTCGAAGCGCGCCCCGCGGCCGCGGGAAGGCCGCGCCCCACGGGAAGGGGCCGGTGAGGCGTGCCCCCGTGGGGGCCGGACCTGAAAGGCCACTCTGGAAGGCCCCGGCGCTTCGCCGATTTATTATAACACAGGGGGACGCACCCGGCAACCGGGGCGGCGTTACGGTGTGTGATCGGTCTGTGATATTGTCACCCTGGAATCGGTCTGAGAAAATGTCACCATGAGAGGGGATGTTTTCTTGAGC
>JAIMBG010000014.1 GCA_023511555.1 Acetobacteraceae bacterium
CTCTCTCAGCACCTTTACCCAGAGCTGGCCCGCGGCGGGCCCATAGAGGGCGGGCATGCCGACGCGCCAGAGTTCTTCCGGGTTCGCACCCACGGCGGCGGCCAGGGGAACGGGTCTGGCGGCTGTCTGGGGGACCGGCAGCGGCCGGTGGAGATAGCGATCGAGTTCGCCGTTAGCCCGAGCAGCGAGGAGCCTGGCCATGCGGTCGGCGCCGGCCAGCGACCACCGGGCACCGTTCCTCTTCATCCGGCGGCTGATCTGGTGGTACACCTGGCCCTCGATGGCTCCGGTGAGGCCTCTGGCCGGCAGCCCGGCTATCCCGTCCCAATTGGCGGCCAGGTAGGCCATGAGACCCTCGACGTTCTTGCGGGCCTTGCCCTGCCGCACCCGGGCCGCCGCCCGCAGCACCTCCAGCGTCTGGGGCAAGCTGTTGGCGGCCAGGGCGACGCTCACCCAGTGGTGCAGCTCGGGGTCCTGGCCTACCGCCTCCAGGAGCCGCCGCCTGAGGTGGAACCGGTCAAGGACGAACGCCGACCGGGGAAACCACTTCAGCCCTCCCTTGACCCAGGCGGCGCCATCGCCGCCCACCCATACCTTGTCCACCTGGTCCAGCGCCCACCGGTCCCCGAACTGGACCCCCGCCTCCTCCCACATGGCGTCGCCTGTGGCCACCGCCGCCGCCACCCACCGGTTCTTCAGCGCGTACCGCTCCGACCGCTCTCCCCCCACCTTTTCCCGGCCCTCGTAGGCCACCACCAGCTTGAGCTCGCCCCACCTGTCCTCCGACCGCTGCAGCCGCACCGCCACCGAGTCCGCTTCCACCTTCAGCTCCCTCACCCGCCGAACACCCGAGCTCAGTTCGCCCTCCTCGAACACCCGCCGCCGTCGCCCCGCCATCTCCTCCCGGCAGGCTTCACCAGCCTCCCTGAGCGCCTTCCACACCCCCATCGGGCTCAAAGCCGGCGCCATCCAGCCCAAGGCCCTGGCCGCCTGCCTAAAAGGCATCGCGCACCCCAGCTCCACCGCCAGCCCAAGCAGCCGCCGGCTCACCCGCCCCCGCGCCCCCACCTTCAGCGCCCGGTCCAGAAGAAAAAACCCCTGCCCGCCCTCCCCACGGTAAAGCCGCCGCGTCACCTGCAGTTCGCCAAACGAGGTCAGCAGGGTTCGGCTCCGCTTCCCCACTACTGTCAGCCCCCGACCCCGCTCCAACATCAGCCGGTGGTCAACCCCCTCCAGCACCACCTCCATTATCCCCGCCGCCGCCCGCTGGACCGCCCCCTGAACCCGTCCCTCAATGCCCTCCAGACCCAACCCCGTCCCCACGGCCTCGGCCACCAGTGCCTCGACCACATCAACCAGTTGCAGGAGTATCCCAGCCACGCGTCGTACCCTATCCACGGAGACCTCACTCCCTTGTGCTGGGGATGGGTGCCCTCTACGGGGCACTTCGTGAGGTCTCTACTTCTGTCCCCCGACCTCAGTCCCCTACTGAAACTTTACACTGCCTGGCCCTGGTCACGGCGGTGCCTTCCACGGTGTACTTGCTGGCAGTGCGTCTTCCTCCCGCCCCCGGCAGATGGCCGCCAACCGCCTCGTCCCATCCCAGGCCGCCAGCCCGGCTATCGCCCCGGCCTCTGCCAGGGCCAGGCCCCAGGCGGCGACCAGCGCCCCCGCCTCGCCCAGACCCTGCGGGAGCACCCCCAGCCCCACCCAGGGCAGAGCCAGCGGCGCCATCACCGCTACGGCAACCACCATGCCAGCGAGCGAGCCCGCGACCGACCCGGCGCGGGACCCTCGCCCGCCGCGGCCTCCCCGGGGACCGGCCAGGGCGGGGAAGCGGATCTCAAGCCACAGCCCCGCGGACGCCACCGCCGCCAGCACCGGCGCTGAGACCGCAAGACAGGTGGCCAGGCTGAGACCTAGCCCGAAGGCGGCCGAGCAGGCCGCGTAGATGAGGGCTACCAGGGCCAGGGCAGGCAAGAACAGCGCCAGGAACTTGGACCAGTAGATGCGGCGTGGCTCCACGGGCGAGCAGCGGATGAGCCAGAACGCGGGGTCCCAGGGGGTCATGGGCACAAGGCGCAGCCGGCTCCACGACCCCGCCACCACCAGGAGCACCGCAAGGACGAAGAACACCCTACCGAGCCCCGGGGGGGCGGGCTCGGGGTTGCGGGCCAGGCTGTAGGCCAGAAAGCCGCTCACCACTGCCATCACGCCCACACCGTACCAGGCGAGGGGCTCGCGGCTGAAGAGCCGCAGCTCGGTCAGCGCCAGTACCCAGAGCGGCGTGTACCCAGCCCCCGCCCGGCGCGGGGCAGCCGCCACGGCCCCGGTCGAGAAGGCCGCGGCATTCGGAGCGGCCGCCGCGGCCGCGGTCGAGAGCGCCCCGGGCCCCGGGGCGGCCGCCACTGCGGTCAGGAGGGCCCCCGCACCCCGGGCGGCCGGCCGCCTCACCGGCCGACGGCCCGAGTCCGCCGCCTGCGCCCTCCCCCACCCCGCGAGCCAGGCGTGCTCCGACGCCCACCAGGACAGGGCCAGGCAGAGGCCCGCCCCCGCCGCCAGGGCCACGAGCCCGGAGGCAAGCGCCCCAGGCCGACCCTCCAGCGGCCCCAGCCAGGCACGGGCCAGCCAGCCGTGGGGCAGCCACCGGGCCTTTACGGTGGCCATCAGCCTGGAGGCGGCCCGCACCGGGTCAGCCCACGACCCCTCGCCGACAAGGGTGGCGGCCCACTGCGTGAGGAACACGAAGGCTAAGGACGCCAGCAGCGAAAGGGAAAGCAGCGCCTGCCGCAGCCGCCGTGTGGAGACAAGGCGCATCAGGGCCAGGATGAGGAGCGATGCCAGGGAACAGAACAGCACGGCTGCAAGAGCCAGGGCCAGGGCGGAGGAGAGGTAGTACCAGGGTGCGGCGTGGGCTGAGGCGCCCGCCCCCAGGACCGCCCCGAACCCCACGGGAAGAGCAGCGCCGAGGCTCACCGCGGCCGTGCCCAGCAGACGGGCCAGGTACACCGACCCGGGCCGGAGCGGGGCCGCCAGCAGAAAGGGGAGGTCCGGAGACTGGTACAGCGAGTCGTACACGTCTCGTACGCCCAGCATGAACATGAAGAGGAGGGACCCCATCGCAGCGTTGGTGAGCAGCGCCGCCCGCGCCAGGGCGAACACCTCGGGTTGCGGTGCGAACATCCGCTGGGCCAGGCTGAGCAGGCGGAAGCTCCCCAGCGCGACGGCGGCGGTGAGCAGCAGCAGGATCAGGGCGCCGCCGCCGGGAAGGGCACGGCCGCCCCGGGCCCGGCGGAAAAGCGCATTCCGCCAGCCCCAGACCGCGACGGTCAGCAGCAGAAGGAGCTCGCGCACGGAAGCGACCGCCTCCCCAGGGGACGTGTCTGGGCAAGGGGGGGGATTCCCCGCCCACCCCTACGGGTCCTCCTGGCTCTGCAAAAACCACGCCGCCGGGCAAAGAACCTCGGGGGTCGCGGGCACGAAACTGAACCTCAGCCGGCTGTGTCCGAAGCCACCGCGGATGACGAAAGAGGCGGGAGGGCCTGCAGCCTGCGCGCGGCGGGCCTCCCGCAGCAGCTCACTGGCGTCGAACCTCGGCCGACCGAGGAGATCCACCGGCCCGGGCCGGGACGCCACCCGTTCCGCCCCGCGCCGGGCCCGGGCGTCGATCAGCGCCAGCTTCTCCCCTCAGGGCGTCGCCGCAGAACCCGCCCCGGCCGGAGGCCCGTGGCCACTCCGTCGGCCACCACTATCCCCCCGTTCACCAGTACCCAGCGGATTCCCTGCTGGGCTCGGGGCGGCTCAAGGGAGCCACCGCCCGCCCCCAGCCCGGCGGGGTCCAAGACCACCGCGTCGGCGAAGCCGCCCGGCCGCAGCAGCCCCCGACCGGAAAGGCCCAGCGCCCGGGCGGGGCGCGAGGTGATCCGGGCCACAGCCTCCTCCAGGCCGGGGGCACGCCCCAAATAGGAGGGGAAGGCGCCGAAGGTGTTCGGGTGAGGGAGGTAGTAGGGCGGTGCCTCTACCTTCCAGTCGCCGTCCACGACGAAGGCGTCGCTGGCCACCATGGACGAGGGGTGGGAGAGGAACACGGTGAAGGCCTCTTCCCTGCCGGGCCAGCGCCTCTTTACCCCGAGCCTGGGGCACCGGCACACCAGGTCGAACAGCGTCTCCAGGGGGTCGGCGCGCCGCCTTCGGGCCACGGCCGACAGCCTCTCGGTCCCACCGTCCAGGCCCTCCGCCACCTCCACCTCCAAGAGGTCGGCCCAGTCCGGCCCCGCAGCAGGCCCCAGGTAGCGCCAGCGTCCGCCGTCCACCAGCTCCCTGATCTCCTGCCGGTAATCAGGGCGGAGCAGGAGCTCGGCCAGCCTCTCCGGTGAGCCGGCATCGCGCAGCCAGGGGGCCAGCATCGAGGCCAAATAGGGGACCACGACCACCCCGCCGGGGTCGCCGCCGGGCACCACATCGAAGGCGACGTCCACCCCACGGCCGAGGGCGTCCTCCAGGATCTCCAGCGTAGCCTCGGCGGCGGTCCTGGACAGCGCCGCCGGCGGCGGGGGGTGGATGGAGTAGGCCGGAAGCAGGTGGGACACCTGCACCCGGGCACCCGACCGCAGGCCCACCTCCACGGCCTCGGCCAGGCCGTCCACCGGGTTCGGCCTAAGGCCGCAGCTCCCCGCCCCCATACCCCGGCAGTGAGTGGCATAGATTCCGCCGGCCTCCGCAACCACCCCCGCCAGGGATGCTATCTCCTCCGCGGCGGCGTGGGACCCGGGCTCATAGTCCCGCCCGGTTGACATCCCCCAGGCACCCTCCTCCAGGCCCTGACGGAGGAGGTCCTCCATCCTCCTCACCTCATCGGGGCTGGCGCGGCGGGCGAAGTCCCGACCCATCACGCAGGCGCGGAGGGCCCCGTGGCCGACGAGAGGCACAAAGTTGACCGCGGGCCGGGCATTGTCCACGGCCTTCAGAAACTCTGCCAGCGACCGCCAGCCGAATCCCGGTCCATAGTGCCGCTCCAGCCAGGGCCGGGCCCTCTCCAGGGGGCAAAGTGCCGGCTCGTAGTACTTGTAGGGGGCCACCCGGTGCCACCAGTCGAACTCCCACCAGGAGAAAAGCCAGTTCTCTCCCAGGGGGGCGGGCGAAACCCCGCAGTTGCCCCCCACTATGGTGGTCACGCCCTGCCCTATGGCGCTGGCGCCGGAGGGAAAGGCCAGAAGCGTGGCGTCTCCGTGGGAGTGGATGTCGATGAACCCCGGCGCCACCACCATCCCGCCGGCGTCGATGACCACGGAGGCGCCCCGGTCTGCCGGCGGCCGCCCCTTTCCCACCGCGGCGATGCTATCGCCCTGCACGGCCACGAACCCTTCGTAGCGGGGCCCGCCGCTGCCGTCCACTACGGTGCCGGTTATCAGCACATCCCAGAAAGCCACGCTCCAAACCCCCCGTCGGCCTGCCCTGGCGGCCGGGGCCACCAAGGAGTTCTCCGCAGGAAACAGGGCTCCTGCAACTTCAGAGAGGGCGCTTCTGCCCCATGACAACGGCCAGAAGGAAACCGGCGCCGGCCGTCGAAGCATACACCATAGCGGGCTATCATCCTGCAATGCGGGACAAGTGTGGGGCCGCGGGCATCAGGGCGGCGCTCCGCCCGGTCGGAGCGATGCATCCGGGGGAGGTACGCTCAGGTGGAGGGAATGAAGCCTCGCCAGCGGGTGAGGCGGGCGCTTGACCACCGGGAACCCGACCGGGTCCCCGTCGACTTCGGCGGCAGCGCGGTGACGGGGATAGCGGTTGCGGCCTACGAGAGGCTCAAGTCGGCCCTGGGGGTCGGCGGGGAGACCGCGGTGCTCTCACGCGCCTTTCAGATCGCGCAGCCGGCGGAGGAAGTGATGCAGGCCCTGGGCGCGGACTTTCGGCCGGTCTACCTCCGGGGGCCAGCCCGGGGAGGGCTGGTGGAGCTCGACGGGGACCACCTCCGCGACGAGTGGGGCATCGTCTACCGGAGGCCGCCGGGAGGGCTGTACTACGACATGGTCTCCTTCCCCCTCTCCGCAGCAGGGGTCGAAGACCTCAGCCGCTACCCCTGGCCTGACCCCGTCGACCCCGCCCGCTTCAGCAGCGTCCGGGAGACGGCAGAGGCCCTGCATCGGGACACCGATTACGCCCTTATCGGCCCCGGCTCCGGCATCAGCCTGTTCGAGGCCGCCATGTGCCTGCGGGGCCACGCCGCCTTTCTGCGCGACCTGGTGCTCAACCCGGGCTTCGTCAGGTCTCTGCTGGGAAAGCTCCTGGAGCTCCGCACCGCGACCCTGGGGGAGTACCTGCGGAGGGCGGGGAGGTACCTGGATGTGGTTAACGTGTCCGACGACCTGGGCTCGCAGGGCGGACCCCTCCTCTCCCCCACCCTTTATAGGCAGCTCGTAAAGCCCTACCACGTTGAGCTCTTCCGGTTTATCCGGCAGCACACCGACGCCCGCATCATGCTTCATAGCTGCGGTGACGTCGTGGCTCTCCTGGACGACCTCATAGACGCGGGTGTCGACTGCATCAACCCGGTTCAGGTCAGCGCCCTGCGGCTCAGCAGCCGGGAGCTTAAGGCCAGGTTCGGCAGCAGGGTGGTGTTCTGGGGGGCCATCGACACCCAGGAGGTGCTGTGCCAGGGAACCCCGGAGCAGGTGGAGGACGAGGTCCGCCGGCGGATAGCCGACCTGGCCCCCGGCGGCGGCTACGTGCTTTCGGCGGTGCACAACATCCAGCCCGACGTGCCACCCGAGAACATCCTGGCCATGACGGAGGCGGCCCGCCGCTGGGGCCGCTACCCCATAGACACAGCCACAGAGGCGCCGCCCCCGTCTGCACCCGGCGGCGGCAAGGCGGGGCGGCCTTTTTCGTAGGGGGGCAAGGCAGCATGGCGGACCCGGCAGCGGAGCTGTTCGCTGAAGCCAGGGAACACCTGGCCTCACTGGTGAGGATCGACACCTCCAACCCCCCTGGCAACGAGATCTCCGCGGCGCGATACCTTGAGGCCGCGCTCCGCCGGGAGGGCATTTGGTGCCAGGTGTTCGAGCCGGCCCCGGGCCGGGGGAACATGGTGGCCCGCCTGCCGGGGGAGGGGAACCGGCGGCCCCTGCTGCTGATGGCCCACCTGGACGTGGTGCCCGCGGACCCCCAGGGCTGGACGTGTCCGCCCTTTTCAGGCGCGGTGAGGGAGGGGGAGCTGTGGGGACGGGGGGCCCTGGACTGCAAGCACATAGTCGCCGGCTGGCTGACCATCCTCCTCCGCCTCAAGCGCCTGGGGGCCCGCCTGCGGCGGGACGTGATCCTGGCAGCCACCGCCGACGAAGAGTGCGGGGGCAGGTGGGGGACAGGGTGGTTGGCGGACCACCGCCCTGACCTGATGGCTGCGGAGGTGGCCCTCAACGAGGGCGGCGGGGCGGCGTACGTCGTAGGCGGCCGGAGGGTGTTCACCTGCGACACGGGGGAGAAGGGGGTGTGCTGGCTCCGCCTCAGCGCAGGAGGGGAGGGAGGCCACGCCTCCGTGCCGCCGAGGGACAACCCTGTGGTCAGGCTGGCGAGCGCCGTCTCCTGCTTGGGCCAGGCGGACTTTCCGGTGCACCTTACGCCGGTGGTGGAAAGGCTGTTCACCGCGGCGCTGGAGCACACCCCGCAGGCCCCGGCAGCCACGCTGCAGCGGGTGGTTCAGGCGGGCGGACGGCGCGAGGACCTGGAGGCCCTGTTCCCCAGGAGACTGGCCGGCCAGCTCTACGCCACCCTCCGCAACACCGCCACCCCCACGGTGTTCCAGGCCGGCGGCAAGACCAACGTCGTCCCCGCCCGGGCCTGGGCCGAGGTCGACGGGCGCTTCCTTCCCGGCTTCACCGTGGAGTCGTTTCTGGAGGAGCTGAGGTCACAGGCAGGGTCACAGGCGGCGGGCCTGGACTGGGAGGTCACGATGGCGGCCGAGCCTTCAGAGTCGAGTCCTGCGGCCCCCCTCCTCGACTGCCTGGCCCGGGCCATCGAACGGCATTCCCCGGGGAGCCTGCTGGCCCCCTCGCTGTGCGTGGGCATGACGGACGGCCGTTACCTCCGCCGCCTGGGCGTGCCCGTATACGGGTTCTGGCCTGAGCTCCCGCACGTTCCCCTGGAGCGCGCGCACGGTGTGGACGAACGCCTGCCGCTGGACAGCCTCAGGTTCGCACTGGCGGTGATGTGGGACGCCATCGCCGACTTCTGCCTGGGTTAAATGCCGCGCCGATACCCGGCCGGGAGGGGAGGGGTGGGGCATGGACTGCCCCCGATCGGGGATGATAGAGGCCATCGTTGCCGGGGAGGCCAAAACGGCGGCCGCCATGGCAGCCAGCCTGGCCTCCGGGGCCCTGGCCCCGGAGGAAATCGCCGCGGCGGTCGCGGAGGCCATGGCGGAGGTGGGGCGGCGCTTTGAGACGGGTGAGTTCTACCTCCCCGAGATGCTGGTGGCGGCGGAGGCGGCTCAGGGCTGCCTGGGCGTGATCGCGGGCTGCGTGGGCCGGGGCGGAGGCGGCCGGCTGGGGACGGTGGTCCTGGGGTCGGTGCAGGGCGACCAGCACGACATCGGCAAGAACCTGGTGGGCATGTTCCTCCGCTCCGCAGGGTTTGAGGTGGTCGACGCCGGGGTGGACGTATCGCCGGAGGACTTTGCCCGGCTCATCGTGGAGCACGAGGCCGACCTCCTGGGCATGTCGGCCCTGCTGACCACCACCATGCCGGCCATGGGCCGGACGGTGGCCCTGCTGACCGAACGAGGACTGCGCCCGAGGGTCAAGGTACTGGTGGGCGGGGCGCCGGTGACAGACGGATTTGCGGCCCGCATCGGGGCCGACGGTTACGCCCCCAACGCCCCCCTGGCCGCGAGGGCAGCGAAGGCATTGATCCGTGGCGGGCCGCAGCCGCGGCCGGACACGGGACCGCCCGGCGGCCATGTGCCGGCCGCGGCCGGCCCACGGGGGTGAGGCAGTGGTGGCGGCGGGGAAGCTCAGGGACATCCGCTCCTGCGAGGCTCTGGTGCGGGGGCTGACCCTGTTCGGCTCCGGGGGCGGCGGCGCGCCTCAGGTGGGCCTCCGGTACCTCCAAACGGCCCTGGAAGAGGGGCGTGAGCCGGCCTGGGTAGAGGCCGCTGGGCTGCCCCATGACTGCCTGACGGCATCGGTGGCCGGTCTGGGAGGGAGGGCCCCCCGGGTCGCGCCCACGGCGGAGGAGCTGGCGGTGATGGGCAGCCCCGAGCGGCGACTGGCCCTGGAAGACTGCGTGGTGGCGGCCGCCGCCGCCCTGGAAGAGCATTCCGGCCTCCGCCTGGGGGCCGTGGTCCCCATCGAGCTGGGGGGTTCCAACACCCCCATCGCCATGCTGGCCGCGTCCAGGCTGGGGCTGCCGGTGGTGGACGGGGACTACGCCGGGAGGGCCGTTCCCGAGCTGTCTCAGACCACGGTGGGCCTGAAGGGGGGCACCCCCTATCCGGCTGCGGTGGCCGACCAGTGGGGGAACGTCACCATCCTCGTCCGGGGCACCGGGTTTGGGGCCGCCGACCGTCTGGCCCGCCACCTCTGCGCCGCGGCCTACGGGCCCGTCGGCGTCGCCCTCTACCTCCTGCGCGCAGCCCGGGCCAGGGCCTTCCTGGTGCCCGGCACCATCAGCCGGGCGCTGGAGGTGGGGCTGGCCATGCAGCAGGCTGCAGCCTCTGGGCGCTCCCCCATGCCGGCCCTGGAAGCCGCCGGGGCGCGCCTGGCCTTCCAGGGGCGGGTGGACAGGGCGGAGTGGCTGGACGAGGCGGGCTATATGTTCTCTTACGGCCAGATTGAGGTCGCCGGCGGGGGGGACTTCGGGGGCCGCCGGCTCCGCATCTGGTACAAGAACGAGTTCCACGTGACCTGGTGCGACGGCAGCCCCTACGTCACCAGCCCCGACGTCATCGCCGTCATTGACCGGGAGTCGGGCTGGCCCTGTACCTACGCCCAGGTCCAGCCCGGCATGGAGGTGCTGGTGGTCTGCATCCCCTGCCTGGAGAAGGCCTACCGCTCGCCGCGGGGGCTGGACCTTCTGGGCCCGCGGCACTTCGGCTTCGACATCGAGTACCGGCCGGCGGAGGAAGTCGTGCCCTTGACGGGGCAGCCCGGCCGGGCGGAAGGGGGTGGTAGGTGAGGGCCTTCCTCTGTTCCCTCACGGCGGCCGGCGGGCGGCGACACGCTGAAGACTGTCACGGGCGACGATGGTTGAGGGGATGTGACCGGCATTCTTGAGGCCGATTCATCCGGGGAGGGATTCTAATGAAGAGAGCCCTGGCAGTGGCCGCAGTGCTGCTCCTGTTTGGGACCACCCTGGCAGGGTGCGCCCGGGGAGGGCAGCCGCAGGCCGTCCGCCCCCTGGTCTACGCCTTCCACCTGGAGGCAAAGACCCTGGATCCGCACGTGGACGACTTCGGCTATGACCGGGTGGTCCAGTCCGGAGTATACGAACCGCTGATGGACTATCAGCCCAAGCCGGACGGCCAGTGGGATCTGGCGCCCGCCCTGGCCAAGAAGTGGGAAGTCTCCTCCGACGCCAGGGTTTACACCCTGTACCTGCAGGAGGGCGTGAAGTTCTCCGACGGCACGCCGTTCAATGCGGCCGCCGTCAAGTGGAACTTCGAGCGCCTGCTGGCCCTCAACAAGCCCCCCGCAGACACCTTCCGGGGCGTCAAGTTCACCATCGAGGAGGTCAACCAGTACACCGTCCGGTTCGTGCTGGAGACGCCCCGGGCGCCGTTCCTGTACGACCTGGCCTGGCCGCTGATGGTGAGCCCCTCGGTGATGAAGTTCGAAAAGAACGGGGATCGCGCCCAGGAGTGGCTGCAGTCCAACGCCCTCGGCACCGGCCCCTACCTGCTGAAGGAGTGGGTCAAGGGGTCCCACATCACCCTGGTCCGCAACCCCGAGTACTGGCGGGGGTGGAAGGGCAAGCATCTCAACGAGATCGTGCTTCAGTTCATCCCCGACGCCCAGACCCGCGTCCTCATGCTACAGAAGGGCGATGCCGACCTGGCGGCGCAGATCAAGACCGCCCCCATGCTGGACTCCCTGCGGGCGTCTGAGGGCGTGGTGGTGGAAGAGGTCCCCGGCTGTACCATGCAGAGCTTCATCTTCAAGCTCCGGGGTCCGCTGCAGGACTCCAGGGTCCGCAGGGCCCTGGCCCTGGCCTTCGACTACGAGGGGTTCTGCGACAAGGTGCTCAAGGGCCTGGGACGGCCTGCTACCGGGCCCTTCGCCGGGGTCGAGTTCGGCTTTGACAGCCGCCTGCCGCGGTTCAAGCAGGATCTGGCGGCGTCCCGAGCCCTTCTGGCAGAGGCCGGCTACGCCGGCGGCCTGCCCTCGGAGCTGCAGTTGCAGATCATCTCGGCCTTCATCCCCCAGCAGAAGGACGCCGCTCAGATCCTGCAGAGCAACCTTGCGGGCCTGGGCATCAAGCTGAAGATCAACGACGTGGCCGACGTCTCAACGTACTTCCGTTCCGCCTTCGACCCCGACCTGAATGTGGGGCCGGACATGTATGCCTGGGCCTATGCCACCCGGACCGGCGACCCGGACCGCACCATGCGCCAGTTCACTGAGGACGAGATACCGCCCAAGGGAAACAACGGCGGCTTCTACAGGAACGCCAGGGCCAAGGAGCTGATAAACCAAGCGATATCGGAGTCGAACCTCGCCAAGCGAAAGCAGCTCTACTATGAACTGCAGAAGGTGCTGATAGACGACCCACCGGCGATGTACCTCGCGGTGTTCAACGACTACATCTGCCGGCGGGCCGAGGTGAAGGGGTTCGACTTCATCCTGGCGGGCGCCCGTGGTCCGCGCTGGTACTACATGTACCTGGAGAAGTAGCCCCGGCAGGGCTGGGGCCGTGACCCCGGGGAGACGTGGAGGAGAGGCGCATGAAGGCGTACGTTCTTCGCCGCCTGGTTTCCCTGCTCCTGGTCCTGCTGGGGATGACGGTAGTGACCTTCGTCATCTCCCATGTCATCCCCGCGGATCCGGCGCGGGCGGCGGCGGGCATGTTCGCCAGCGCCGAGGCGGTCGAGGCCATCCGCCAGGAGATGGGGCTGGACCGGCCGCTGTACGTCCAGTACTGGAACTACATGCGCTCTCTCCTCCACGGCGACCTGGGACGGTCCATACTGACGCGGGAACCGGTGCTCGACGACCTGCTGCGGCGCCTGCCCGCCAGCCTGGAGCTGGCGGTCGCAGGGATGTGCATATCTCTGCCCCTGGGCCTTCTGATCGGCGTGGTTTGCAGCCAGCGGCCGGGCGGGCTGACCGACGTCCTGGCGCGGGGCGTGGCCGTCCTGGGGGTAGCCACGCCGGCATTCTGGCTGGCCCAGATCATGCAACTGGTCTTCTACAGCGTCCTGGGCTGGTTCCCCGCCGCGGGGCGGATCGCTACCGGCTGCGCCCCGCCCCCCGCCGTCACCGGCCTCTACGTAGTCGACGCGGCCCTGACTGGAAACCTTGCCGCCCTGGGCAGCGCCCTGCGCCACCTGATACTCCCGGCGGTGACGGTGGGCCTGGGCAGCGCAGCGGTGATCGCCCGGATGACGCGGTCCAGCATGATGGAGGTGCTCAAGCAGGAGTTCGTCCGCACCGCCCGCGCCAAGGGACTCGCCGAGAGGGTGGTGGTGTACCGGCACGCCCTCAGGAACGCCCTGATACCGGTGATCACCGTGGCCGGGATGCAGTTCTCGGGGCTGATCGCCTGGCTGGTGCTGGTGGAGGTGATATTCGCCTGGCCCGGCCTGGGCAGCTATGCAGCCCGGAGCGTGCTGGCCCTCGACTTTCCGGCGATCATGGGATTCACCCTGTTGACGTCCACCATCTACGTAGTGGTGAACCTGGCCGTGGACCTGGTCTATGCCTTCATCGATCCCCGGATACGGTACTGATTGGAGGGCGCGCCATGCAGGGCCGGCTGGAGGGTTCCTTTCCCATCTTCCCCACCGTGTTCGACGCCGACGGGGCGCTGGACGAGAGAGGCATGAGGGAGGTCGTGGAGTTCCTGGCCTGGGGGAAGGCGGACGGCACCACCGTCCTGGCCGTGGCCAGCGAGGGATTCGCCCTTTCCGACGAGGAGAAGGGGCGCGTGGCCGACACAGTGCTGCAGGCCGCAGCGGGGCGCCTCCCCGTGGTAGTGACGGTCAACCACTACAGCGGCCGGGTCGCGGCCGAGCTGGCCAGGCGGGCCGAGGCCGGCGGGGCAGCGGCGGTGATGGCCCTGCCCCCCTTCTTCGGCACTCGGCCCGCGGACCTCTCCGGGGTGCGCGGGTTCTACGCCGCCCTGGCCCACGCGGTGAGCATCCCGGTCATAATCCAGGACCACCCCGTGCTGACCGGCGTCAACCTTTCGCCGGAGTTCCTGGCCGGACTGGTCAAAGACGTGCCCGGCATCCGCTACATCAAGCTGGAAGCGCCTCAGTCCCCCTATAAGACGGCGAGGATAAAGGAGCTCCTGGGGGACCAGGTGGGGGTGTTCGGGGGGATGGGCGGCCTGGTGCTGCTGGAGGAGCTGGAGCGCGGCGCCTGCGGCACCATGTCGTCTGCCGCGCTCCTGGAGCTGGGCGAGGTGTGCCGGCTGTGGCGGCAGGGCAGCCGGGGGCAGGCGCGGCGGCTCTTTTACGATAAGTGCCTTCCCTACGTCAACTTTGAGATTCAACTGGCCGTGCGCCACATAACCAAAGAGGTGCTGTGGATGGCGGGCGTCATCGCGTCGCCACACGTGCGGGCCCCGGCGCCCGTCACCTACGACGAGGTCACGCGGTCCCAGCTTCGCCGGCTGCTGGCCGGCCTGGATCTCAAGGTCTTCCGTTACCGCGGCTGAGAGGGGGGAGACGGGTGGCCCCAGGGGGAAGAGAGAGGCCGGTCCCCGGTGCGGGGAGGCGCCTGCTGCTGCGTCTCAGGAACAACGCCGGGGCCTGTCTGGGGGCGGGGATGCTGGCAGTGGCGCTGGCCACGGCTGCGCTCCACCCCTGGCTCATGCCCTACGACCCCATAGCCGTGGACCTGGACGCCACCTTCCAGGCCCCCGGGGCGGCGCACCCCTTCGGCACCGACTCCCTGGGCCGGGACGTGCTCAGCCGGGTCATGGCCGGGGCGCCCATCTCCCTCAGGGTGGCGGGGATGGCAGTGGCGGTGGGCCTGGGTCTGGGAGGACCCCTGGGGCTTTTCGCCGGCCTTCGCGGCGGGCTGGCCGATGAAGCGGTGATGCGGCTGGCGGACATTGTGCTGGCCTTCCCCTCCTTCCTCCTGGCCATGGCCATAACGGCAGCCATGGGCGTGGGACTGGAGAAGGCCATCTTCGCCGTGGGGTTCTGCTTCTGGCCTAGGTACGCCCGGCTGGTGCGGGGCCAGGTCCTGGTGATCAGGGAGGAGCCCTACGTTGAGGCGGCGCGGGCCATGGGGGCGGGCACCCTGCGCATCTCACTCCGCCACGTGCTGCCCAACTGCCTGGCGCCTGTCCTGGTCCAGGCCACGATGGACTCGGGGTTCGCCATCCTGGCCACGGCGGGGCTGAGCTTCCTCGGCCTGGGCGCCTCTCCCCCCACGCCGGAGTGGGGCGCCATGATCGCCGAGTACAGGCAGTACCTGGTCAGCCAGTGGTGGATGCCCGTCTTTCCCGGCCTGGCCCTCTCCTGGCTCACTGCCGGCTTCGTGTTCTTAGGGGATGGTCTGCGCGACATTCTGGACCCCAGGCTGCGGGCGGGGGGTGGACTCTAGTGGCCGCCGGAGACGGTGAGCGGTGGGCGGGGCGGGTTCTTCACGTGGATCTGGAGGGCGGGCGATGCTGGCGGGAGGAGCTGGAGGAGCAGGTCACTGGAAGCTTCCTCGGCGGCAGGGGCGTCAACTCCTGGCTGCTGTGGCGCCACTCTGTCGCGGGCTGCGGCCCCCTCTCCCCGGGCAACCCTCTGATACTGGGCGCAGGGGCCCTGGGAGGGACGCACGTCCCGGCATCGGGCAGGGTGACGGTGACCTGCAAGAGTCCGGCCACCGGCCTGTTCCTCAAGAGCACGTCGGGGGGGCACTGGGGGGCCGCCCTGAGGTGGGCGGGGTTCGACCACATAGTGGTCCACGGCAAAAGCCCCCGGCCGGTCTACCTCCACCTCGAGGAGGGAAGGGCGACCCTGCGCAGCGCGGAGCACCTTTGGGGGAAGGACGTGCGCCAGACCAATGAGGCCTTAAGGCAGGAGCTGGACTGTCCCGACCTGGAGGTGGCCTGCATCGGACAGGCGGGCGAGAACCTGGTGCTCTTCGCCGGGGTGATGTTCTCGGTGTACAACACCGCGGCCCGCGGCGGCGCGGGGGCCGTCATGGGCAGCAAGAGGCTGAAGGCGATCAGCGTAAACCCCCGGGGCCGCCTGGGGGTGGCGAGCCCGGAGGAGTTCTGGCTGCTGGGACTGGAGGCCGGGGGCGGGGGCGACCGCTACCAGCTCAAGTACGGCACCGCCGGGGGCATTCCCGTCCTCAACGAGCTGTATATCTTCCCCCACCGCAACTTCCGGGGCGGCCGTTTCGACCGCGCCCGCGAGATCAGCGGGCAGCGCCTGGCGGAGGCGGGATACCTCAAGCGCAGCGTGGCCTGCGCCTCGTGCCCCAACGCCTGCCACCGGTACGTGGAGGTGAACGGAGGGCCCTACGCCGGGACGTACACCGGCGGGCCGGAGTACGAGAGCATCAACAGCCTGGGGGCCGGCGCCATGGTGACCGACCTGGAGGCCATCATCAAGGCCAACGAGCTCTGCAACATCTACGGGCTGGACACCATCTCGGCGGGGGTGGCCGCACAGTGGCTGCTGGAGTGCGCCGAACGCGGCCTGGTGAGCAGCGCCCAGGTGGGGCTGCCGCTGGAGTGGGGGCGGGCGGAGACGGTGGTGGAGCTGGTGCGGCGCATAGCCTTCCGCGAGGGGGTGGGGGACCTCCTGGCCCAGGGTGTCAAGCGGGCCAGCGAGCGGCTGGGGGGAGGGTCCTGGAGGTGGGCCATGCAGGCCAAGGGGCTGGAGCAGTCCAGTTGTGAGACCCGGCCGGCCAAGGGGTACGCACTGGCGTTTGCCGTAAGCCCCCGCGGGCCCGACCACCTCTACGCCCATCCCGGCCTGGAGCTGGGCATTACCAGCAAGATGAGGAGCATGGTGGAGAGGATAACCGGCTCGGAGGCCTACGCCAACCCGCGCCTGGTGGAAAAGCGCGCCGATATAGTATCCTGGCACGAGGACGCCGTGGCGGTCAAGGATTCGCTGGGGATATGCCACTTCTACAAGACCAGGGACGCCTGCGGCTTTGACCTGGAGCTGTACGCCGGCCTGTTCTCGGCCGCCACCGGCCACCGGCTCGGCGGCGAGGATCTGCTCAGGGCAGGGCGCAGGATCGTCAACCTGGAGAGGTGCTTCAACGTCAGGGAGGGAGCCTCCCGCGCCGACGACGTGCTGCCACACCGGCTGATGACGGAGGAGCTCCCCGACCAGCCCGGCCTGATCAACTCGCCTGACGAGCTGGAGCAGATGAAGGACCGGTACTACACGCTCCGGGGCTGGGACCTGGACAGGGGCTGGCCCCGCCGCGCCACGCTGGAGGCCCTGGGCCTGGAGGAGCAGGCAGGGGAGCTGGCGGGCCTGGGACGGCTGCCGGAGTGAGCCGGCGACGACGGCCCGTCCGCAAAGCGCCGAAGGGGGTAGGGTGATGGGCGGACTCAGCGTCCGTGAGGAACTGTGCACCGGCTGCCGCGCCTGCGTGGCTGTCTGCGCCTTCTGGCACACGGGGCGGTTCGGGGCCCTCGGGGGTCGGATCAGGGTGCGCCACGTGCCGGAGCGCTGCGAAAGCCAGCCGGCGGTGTGCCGGCAGTGCCGGGAGGCGTTGTGCCAGGACGCCTGCCCCGCGGGGGCCATAGGCCGCGGGACCGGCGGCGGGTCGCCCCCCCGGGTAGACCGCGACAGTTGTACGGGGTGCGGGCTGTGCCTTGAGGCCTGCCCTCACGGGGGGGTGTCGCTGGACGGCGAAGGCAAGGCGGCGATCTGCGACCTGTGCGGGGGCGAGGCCTGGTGCGCCCGGGTCTGCTTCCCCGGCGCCCTGGCCCTGGCGAGACCGGAGCCAGAGGAGGATGGTCATGCCTCAGCTTAAGAAGCCCGCGGATTGGGCCTGGCTGGACGGGGAGTTCGTGCCCTGGGAGGACTGCAAGGTCCACGTCCGCACCTCCTGCGTCATACACGGGGAGAACGTTTTCGAGGGCATACGGGCCTACTGGTCGGAAGACCGCCAGAACCTCTTCGTCTTCCGCCTCCGGGACCACATGGAGCGGCTTTACCACTGCTCCATGAAGGTGATGCGGATGCAGGTCCCCTGGAGCCTGGAGGAGGTGGAGGCGGCCTGCCTGGAGCTCCTGCGCAGGAACGGGTTCCGGGAGCACGTCCACTTCCGGCCCACCGCGTACTTTGGACTGGGCGAGCCCTTCGCGTTTTCATCGGAGGCGGTGTACACGGGGATGTTCATCACGGCCGGCCCCATGCCGCGGAAGCCTGCGGTCGTCCAGGGCATACAGTGCTGCGTCAGCTCCTGGACCAGAACCAGGGACAACTGCATGCCCCCCCGGGTCAAGGCGGCGCCCAACTACCACAATGGCCGCCTGGGAATGTACGAGGCCAGGGTGAACGGCTACGACCTTCCCCTGTTCCTCAACGAGGCGGGCAGGGTCACGGAGAGCGCAGGGGCCTGCCTCTTCCTGGTGCGCCGGGGAAGGCTGGTGACGCCGCCGGTGACCGACGGCATCCTGGAGAGCATCACGAGGGAGACGGTGATAGAGCTGGCCCGGCGGGAGCTGCAGGTCGAGACGGTGGAGCGGGAGGTGGGGCGCACCGAGCTGTACGTGGCCGACGAGGCCTTCCTCTGCGGTACGGCCGCGGAGATCCTGCCGGTGGTCGGCGTGGACCGCTACCCCGTGGGCCAGGGCAAGGTGGGCCCCATCACCCAGAAGGTCCAGCGGCTCTACTTTGACATAGTGGAGGGCAAGGAACCCCGGTACGGCCAGTGGCTGACCCCCGTCTACCCATAGCGCGGGGAGGGAGGTGGCCCAAGTGACGGTGGACGTCCGCCTGCTGGGGGTGTGCGCCAGCCCCCGGCGGGGCAACAGTTGGTACTTGCTGGAAGAGGCCCTGGCGGGGGCGGGCTCGGTTCCGGGCGTGGCCGTCAAGGCTCAGGCGTACAGCTTCCGGGGCCGGAAGATCGCGCCCTGCCTGGCCTGCGGCGCCTGCATCAAGGCCGGCGGGCGCTGCCAGGTCGACGACGACTTCGCAGAGCTCCGCGACCTCTGGCTGGAGGCTGACGCCGTGCTGTACTCCGTCCCCGTCTACCACCTGGGCGTTCCCGCCCAGCTCAAGGCCTTCATGGACCGGCTGGGCCAGAGCCTGTTCGGCCACTTCCGCCACCTCTTTCCCCCGGAGCGCCCGGGGCTGCCCAGGCTGCTCAAGGCCATAGGCTGCCTGGCCCAGGGCGCCCACTTTGCCTCGGGTCAGGAGCACGCCATCATGGACGTGATCCAGCACGCCCTGGTAATGCAGTGCGTGCCTGTAGCCGGCGACCTGTGGCAGTCCTACCTGGGCGCAGGCGGGTGGACGAGGAACCAGGGAGGCGTGGACGCCCTCAGGCGGCAGGCTGCGGAGGGACACCTGGAGGCTCGGGCGGCGGTGGAGGCGGCGCGGGCGGTGGGCAGGCGGGCGGTCGAGGTGGCTGCCCTGATCCGGGCCGGCCTGACAGTGCTGGGGCCGTCCCTGGGAGACCTGCCAGCCTACCGGGCCCTGCTGAAAGAGGCATCGGGCGCCCAGGACGGCGGGGCAGCCGGGGCGCGGTCCTGAGGGGTGACCGGTATGGCATCCAGGCGCGATCCCTACAGGGTGGGCTCCATAGAGCGGGCCATGGAGATCCTCAAGTGCTTCAGCGTCACCCGGCCGGAGCTGGGAGTATCTGAGATCGCCGGCCGGCTCCGCATGCCCCGCAGCTCGGCGCACCGCCTGCTGGCGGCGCTCAAGCGCAGCGGCTTTCTGGAGCAGGACGGCAAGACCAGCCGGTACCGCCTCAGCCTGCGGCTGTTCGAGATGGGCAGCGTCGTGCTGAACACCATGGAGCTCCCGGCCCGGGCACGGCCGGTGCTGGAGGAGCTGCAGCGCCATACGGGGGAGACGGTCCACCTGGCCATCCTCGACGAGGGGCAGGTGCTTTACGTCGACAAGATCGACAGTTCCAGGGGGGTAAGGATGTACTCCCAGGTGGGGCGGCGGGCCCCGGCCCACTGCACCGGTCTGGGGAAGGTCCTGCTGGCCTACCTGCCCCAGGAGGAGGTGGAACGGATAATCGCGCTGCGGGGCCTTCCCGTATACACGCGAAACACCATCGCATCCCCGGAGGCCCTCAGGGCCGAACTGGAAGAGGTTCGCCGCCGCGGCTACGCCATCGACCGCGGGGAGCACGAGGACCTCATCGCCTGCGCGGCGGCCCCCATCCGGGACTACACGGGGAAGGTCATCGCCGCGGTAAGCGTGACCGCCATCGGGGTGCCCTGGGACGCCCCCGCGTTTCAGGGCTACATCGCGGCCGCCGCTGGCGCCGCTGACAGGATCTCGCGGGCCATGGGCTACGGGGCGGGGTCGACTCGGTAAGCAGCCGGCCACTCAGTGCCGGGCAGAGGAGGCGCTCTGGCCTTGGACCTGGTGACCATCGGGGAGAGTATGCTGAGGTTTATGCCGCCGGTCGGGTCTACGCTGGAGGCCGCCGACCGCTTCCTGGTGGTCCTGGCGGGGGCCGAGTCCAACGTAGCCATCGGGGTCCAGAGGCTGGGCATGGCTGCCGGCTGGGTGTCGAAGCTGCCTCAGAACGCCCTGGGCCGCAAGGCGCTGAACGCGGTGAGGGCGCACGGCGTCGACGTCTCCCGGGTGGTGCTGGCCCCCCGGGGGCGCATGGGCCTTTACTTCACCGAACTGCCCGGACCCCCGCGGCCGGTGGGGGTCGTCTATGACCGCCACGACTCCTGCTTCTCCACCCTTGAACCGGCCGAGGTGGACTGGGACTACGTGAGGCGCGCCAGCATACTGCACCTTACCGGCATCACCCCCGCCCTGGGGGCCGGCTGCCGGAGGGTGGTCCACCGGGCCCTGGAAGTGGCGAAGGGGGCCGGCCTCCTGACCACCTTCGACGTCAACTTCCGCTCCCGCCTGTGGACCGCCGGGGAGGCCGGCGAGGTCCTCGGCCGCCTGCTGCCTGGCGTTGACGTGTTGATCGCCGCAGCAGAGGACGTCCAGGCGGTGTTCGGACTCGACGGGGCGCCCGCCGAGGTGGCCGCCGCCCTGCAGTCGGAGTTTAAGAACCGCGTGGTCGTGCTCACCCTGGGAGACAAAGGTGCGCTCGGGCGCGAGGGGACTG
Source organism: Acetobacteraceae bacterium (assembly GCA_023511555.1). Classification (GTDB taxonomy): domain Bacteria; phylum Bacillota; class Sulfobacillia; order JAIMBG01; family JAIMBG01; genus JAIMBG01. The sequence goes on from JAIMBG010000014.1 coordinate 20,451, forward strand.
AGGTGGTCCATGAGCCGGCGGTACCCGGGGTGGCGGTGGACCCCATAGGCCGGGGGGACGCGTTCGTCGCCGGGTTCATTTTCGGCTACATCGCCGCCGGGCTCAAGCGGGGCCTGGCATACGGCAGCGCCATGGCCTCACTGAAGCAGACCTACGTGGGAGACGTGGCCTGGTGCACTGCGGAGGATGTGGGGCGGGTGGCGGGCGGCGACGTCAACGCCCTGCGCCGGTAGTCTGGGGCAAGGAGGGGACGGCCGTGGACCAGGCCGGGTTTCTCAGGCGACTGGAGGCCGAGCGCCTGGTGTCGATCATCCGTGGCATTGGAGAGGAGGAGGCTGCCGAGGCGGGCCAGGCCCTGGTGGACGCGGGGATCGGCGTCATCGAGGTGGCGTTCTCCTGGCCAGGGGCACGCGGCGTACTCCGGGCACTGGGCCGCCTGGCAGAGAAGGGGGCGGTTCTGGGGGCGGGGACGGTCACGGACGAGTCCACGCTGGAGGCCGCGCTTCAGGCGGGGGCCCGCTTCATAGTCACCCCTCACCTCGCGCCCCGCGTGATCCGGGCCTGCGTGGCCCGGGGGATACCGGCAATCCCCGGGGCCTTCAGCCCCACCGAGGTCATGCAGGGGTTCTCCCTGGGGGCCTGCGCCGTCAAGGTCTTCCCCGCCTCCGCGCTCGGCCCCGGATACGTACGGGCCCTGCTCGGCCCCTACCCGGGGCTGAGGCTGGTGCCAACCGGGGGCATCGGGCCCGCCAACGCCGCCGACTACCTGGCGGCCGGCGCCTTCGCTGTCGGGGTGGGCGCAGGGCTGTTCCCGGAGGAGGGCGGGTGGCCGGGGGCGGCCGTGGTAGGCGAGCGCGCGGCGGAGCTGGTGAGGAAGGTCACCCGATTCCGAGCGGCGGCCGCAGCCGGCCGAAGCTGGCCGGCCCCCACGAACCGGGAGGCGCAGAGGGGCGGGTGCACCCCTTGAGGGCCCCACGGGATCTGGTGTCTCAGGGCGTGTTCATTGTGACCAGCGCGGCGGGATCCCAGACCGCGGGGATGACGGCCTGCTGGGTGACGCGGCTTTCCTGCCGGCCGGCCTGGTTCGGCGTGGCCATGCATCACGGCAGCCACACCCGGGAGGTGGTCCTGGCCGGCGGCTGCTTCTGCCTCAACATCCCGGCCAGCGACCAGGCCGGACTGGCCCGCCACTTCGGCCGGGTCAGCGGCCGCCACACCGATAAGCTGCGCGGGCTGGCCTGGAGGCCGGGCCCCACTGGCGCGCCGGTTCTGCTCGAAGTGGCCGCCTACATAGACTGCCGGCTGGTCGGCCAGGTCGAGGTCGGCGACCACACCCTGCTTATAGGGGAACTGGTCGAGGAGGGGGTGCTGCGGAAGGCCAGGCCTCTGCCCTTTCGGCCCCGGGACTACGGCCAGGGGCGGGGGGGCCGCGGGGACCGCGGTGTCAACGCCCGGGGACGGCAGCGGCCGGAAGCCATAGACCGGGGGCGGACCGGTCGCAGCGGGGCGACGGGCCCCGGGGCCGGCCTGGCCCAGGACGGGAGGGGGCAAGGTGACCGCCGACGGAAGATACCATGAGCTTTACCGGAACTTCCGGTGGGAGATACCCCGGTACTTCAACATCGCCAGGGACGTGTGCGACAGGCAGAATCCCCGGCAGACCGCCCTGATCGCGGTGGAGGAGGGGGGCGCTGCCACGCGGTACACCTTCTCCGACGTGGCCGGCCTGGCGAACCGGCTGGGCAACGCTCTCAGCGCCCTGGGGGTCGGGGCAGGCGACCGCGTGGGCATCGTGCTGCCCCAGGGCGTGGAGGCGGCGGTGGCCCACTTGGCAACCTACAAGCTCAAGGCCATCGCCGTGCCCCTGTTCACCCTCTTCGGCCCCGAGGCGCTGGAGTACCGGCTGAGGGACAGCGGGGCCAGGGCGGTGATCGTAGACGCCGAGAACCTCCCCAAGATTCTGGACATCCGCCCCCGGCTCCCCGACCTCGCCCAGATCCTGGCGGTGGGCGGCCCGCAGGCCGGGGCGGTGGACCTCTGGCAGGCCGTCTCAAGGGCCTCCCCCCGCCTCAGGACCGCCCGCACCCGGGCGGACGACCCCGCCCTGCTGATATACACCTCTGGAACCACAGGGCCGCCCAAGGGGGCGCTGCACGCCCACCGGGTCCTCCTGGGCCACCTGCCCGGGGTGAGCTTCCCCCACAACTTCTTCCCCCAGCCCGGCGACCTCTTTTGGACGCCGGCCGACTGGGCCTGGATCGGCGGGCTGCTCGACGTGCTCTTCCCCAGCTGGCACTTTGGGGTTCCGGTGGTGGCATGCCGTTTCAGAAAGTTCGACCCGGAAAGGGCGTTCGGCCTCATGGCCGAGTATGGGGTGCGCAACGTGTTCCTGCCCCCCACGGCGCTCAAGATGATGCGGCAGGTGAGCCAGCCGCGCCGGCGTTTCGCCCTGGCGCTCAGGACCATCGCCTCCGGCGGCGAGCCCCTGGGCGAAGAGGTGCTCCGCTGGGGGCAGGAGGAGCTGGGCATCACCATCAACGAGTTTTACGGCCAGACGGAGGCCAACCTGGTGGTGGGGAACTCGGCCGAAGTGATGGAGGTGAGGGCTGGCTCCATGGGAAGACCGATCCCTGGCCACACCGTCAGCACCCTGGACGAGTCGGGCCGCCCGCTGCCTCCCGGGGAGACGGGCGAGATCGCAGTGTGGCGGGACGACCCGGTAATGTTCCTGGGCTACTGGAGGGACCCCCAGGCCACCGAACGCAAGTTCGCCGGCGGCTGGGCGCTCACCGGCGACATGGCCCGCAGGGACGAAGACGGCTACTTCTGGTTCGTGGGCCGCAAGGACGACGTGATATCCAGCGGGGGATACCGCATCGGTCCCGGCGAGATAGAAGACTGCCTGCTGAAGCACCCCGCAGTGGCCATGGCGGCGGCGGTGGGCAAGCCGGACGCGGTGCGGGGGAGCATCGTCAAAGCGTTCGTGGTTTTGAATCCGGGCTTTGAGCCCTCACCCCGGCTGGCTGCCGAGCTTCAGGAGCTGGTGAAGACCCGCCTTGGGGCCCACGAGTACCCCCGGGAGGTGGAGTTTACCTCTAGCCTGCCGCTCACGGCCACGGGCAAGATAAAGCGGCGCGACCTCAGGCTTCTGGAGGAGAGCCGCCTCACCTCAGGAGGCCGCTAGACGGCGCACTCCCCGGTCCCCCGACACCTCTTCCCCCGGCGCGAGAGACCGGATGGGCCGGTCGGCAGAGGGCGAGAGTGCGGCGGGGCGCGCGGCGGTGCGAACTTAAGCCCCCTCCACCTCCCGGTATACCCTCAGCAGCCGCCGCCACGACGCCAGGTCGGCCACGCCACAGGCGGAGGACAGGACCGCCCCGCCGGTGGCCGAGAGGGCGACGAAGGCACGGGCGACCCCGGCTGCGCCCTCCTGGTCGGGCACCGGGGAGGGGTCGGCGGCGGCACCCGCATCGGGGCGAACACCCCCGCAGCGGGGCAGGCCCGCGCCAGCGGCGACGTCCTCTGGGGCCACGCTGGAGAGAAGCCAGGAGGATGGCACCCCGGTAAACAGTGCCCACTCCGGGGCCTGGGCGCGGAGGAGGAAGGGGTCCAGGCACTCGGGGTCGCAGTTGACCCCGCAGAACCCCGCCTGGCGCAGGGCTGGCAGCAGCGGCGAGAAGTTCCCATCGGAGTGCAGCACCGCCCAAAGCCCCAGCGCCCGGCACTCCTGGGCCAGCCGCCGGTAAAGCGGGAGGAGCAGCAGGGACAACGACGCAGGGCTCAGGAACGACGAGCGCTGGTACGCCAGATCGTCGCAGAGCAGGACCCCCCGGAGCCCGGGGAGGGCGCGGCGGGCCTCCCGCAGCAGCTCACTGGCGCGCGACGCCTCCTCTTCCAGCTCGCGGGCCGCTTGCTGAGGCTGGGCCGCCAGCCTCTCCAGCGCCTGCAGGGGGCCGAGCTTGAGCGACCAGCGCCCCAGGGGCCCGTCCAGGCCGACGAAGAGGAACAGGCGCTCCATGCCTAAAGGGGCCCGGGCCCCGGCGAGCCCAGAGCGCAGTTCGGCCGGGCTGAAGCGGCGGTGGAGGTAGGTTGGCGCCCGGGGCCGACCGCGCTCGCGGGCCTCTGCCTTCCCTGGGCCAGCGGCGGAGCCGGTTGCGGGGCCTGCGGGGCCGGGGGCGTCTGCGACCGGGAAGCAGCCCAGGTCCATGCCCGCCTCCAGCCAGGCCCGGACCAGGCCGGCAGGGGTATCGTCCAGCCCCAGGGCGAAGAGCAGATCGCGCCCCACCCAAAACTCCCCCCGGGCCCGCCCCCCGGGCCGGCCTTCGAGGGCCCGGGCCACCGCCCGCCAGCCGGTTTCGCCCGCTGCGGGGCGGCGGGCCTGAGGGTGCCGCCGCGCCTCACCTGAGGCCTCCATTCGGACCCACCTCCGGCTCCAGCCCCGCAAGGCGGTCATTTGGGGCTTGCACGGCCACGGTCATCTGCGGCTCCCTCCCCCCATCCCCAGGGGGCAAACCGCAGCGAGTCGAGAAAAAGCTCGTCGAACCTCGGCCGGCCGAAGAGGGCCACGTGCTCCGCCCGGGACGCCACCCGCTCCGCCTCCCGTCGGGCCCGGGCGTCGATCAGCGCCAGCCTCGCCCCCTCCAGGGCGGCGTTGCCGCAAAAGCGCAGCCGCCGGGGCTCCAGTGCGGGCAGGAGCCCCAGCGCCGCGGCCCTGCGCGCACTGAGGCAGTTGCCGAAGGTCCCCGCCACCCACACCCCCTCCAGTTCCCCGGGCCCCACGCCCGCCGTCTCCAAAAGGAAGCGGGAGGCCGCCGCCACCGCCCCCTTGGCCAGTTGCAGGGCGCGGACGTCGGCCTGGGTGAGGAGGATGGCGGTGCCGCATCCTTCCCCCGCCCCGCCCCCGCCGGCAGGGGCACAGCCCGACTCGGTCACCACGAAGGCGCTCTGGCTCAGTCCCGGACGGCCGGGGACGGGAACCCTTCTGAGCCGGGCGGCCAGCGGCCCCGCCCCCCTGGCCTCCGAGGCGGTGAGGACGCGCCCCCCGGGGTCGAGCAGGCCGGCCTCCAGCAGCCCCGCCGCCAGGTCGATGAGCCCCGACCCGCATATGCCCAGGGGCGGGAGCCCCCCCACGGTGGTGAGGGCCACACTGGGGTACAGGCTTACGCTGTTTATGGCCCCCGGCGCCGCGCGCATGCCGCAGCTCAGGCCCACGCCCTCGAACGCCGGCCCCGCCGCGGTAGAACACGCCAGGACCCGCCCCCGCCGGGCCAGCATCACCTCACCGTTGGTGCCCAGGTCCAGCGCCAGGTGCCAGCCCCGGCGCCGGTGGATGCCGGTGGCCAGGAGCACCCCCACCGCGTCGGCCCCCACGAACCCCCCGATCACGGGGAGCACGTAGACCCCGGCCTCGGGGCCCAGGCCGAGGCCCAGGCTGCGGGCCTGAACCCTGACGGGGCCGCAAAGCCGGCCTCGGTATGGAGCGTGGCCGAGAGGCGAGGGGTCAAGACCCAAGAAGAGGTGGAGCATGGCCACGTTGCCCACCACCACCGCCTCGGCCACTGGGCAGATCCCGGCTGGGGAAGGCCTGACCCCCGCCTCCGCCAGAGCCTCCCGCGCCAGGCGGTTGATGCATTCCACCGCCAGGCCCTGAAGCTCCCGAAGCGCGGCGGGGCTGGCCGAGGCGTAGAGGATGCGGGAGATCACGTCCGCCCCCCGGCAGGCCTGGGGGTTGGCGGCGGCAGTGAGCCGCAGCACCCTCCCGTCGGCGAGGTCGACGAGGGCCACGGCCACCGAGGTGGTGCCCAGGTCTACGGCCAGGCCCAGCGGGGGACGGGGCAGCGGAGCGGCGGAGGGGCGGTGCGCGGGAGGGCAGGGGCGCGCAGCGCCGGCGCGGCGCCGAAGGAAGGGTCCTCTTCCACGATAA
>JAIMBG010000015.1 GCA_023511555.1 Acetobacteraceae bacterium
GCCCCGGAGATATAACTTCCCACCCCGAAAATATCGGCGCCCGCCGCCAGCAGTCCCGGAATGCGTTCCGGGGTAATCCCGCCGGAAACCACGATCCGGACATGTCCGTAACCGGCTTGGATTAACCTGGCGCGCACCTCCCTGACCAACCCCGGGGTAACGCCGCCGCGCTCCCCCGCGGTGTCCAGGCGGATGGCCGACAGGTTTTCTTTCAGCGCCCCGGCCACCCGCAAAGATTCCTCGGCCTCATCCTTAAAGGTGTCCACGAGGACAATCACGGGTGAGCCGGGGGGCATGACCCGGTGGTATTCCTCCGCAACCCTCACCGTATCCCCGACGATCAAAAAGACGGTGTGCGGCACCGTGCCGCTCGGCTCTATTCCGGCCAGTTTCGCGCCCAGGACGCAGCTTGCCCCGTCGGCTCCCCCCACGATTGCCGCCCGCTCCATGACCGGCGCCACCGCGGGGTGCACGTGCCGCGCCCCAAAGCACACCACCCGCCTGGAGCCGGCGGCCTGCTTGCACTCCCGCGCGGCCGCGGCCCAGCCGCTGGAGGAGGCGAGGAAGCCGAGCAGCACCGTCTCGAATACCCCGTACCGCCCGTACTCGCCGCTTATGCGCATGACCACCTCCTTCTCGGCAAAGGGCTCGCCCTCGTCGAGGGCCCAGACCTCCACGCCCCGGCCCTTAAGGAGGTTCAGGCACTCCTCGACGCCGGCCATTACCCCGGGCCGCGTGGCGAAGATCTCCGCCACAGCCGGGGTGTTGATCCGCCCCGTCTTCTGGAGGATCTCGTAGGTGCGGACGAAGTAGATGTCGGTGGTCAGCCCCGCTGAAATCTCCTCGTGGGTGGCGGAGAAAAAGCGCCGGGCGGGGTCGACCTTCACCGCCGCAACCTCGGCCAGCGACTTGAGGTGCGACTCGTGATCCATCCCCCTGTCTCCTTTCTCAGGGCGCCTGCCTGGGCAGCAGCCTGCCGCCCAGGGCGCAGGCGGATCGAGGGCGTCCGGCGGGGACCGCGAAACGCCTTGTGAGGCGCCTGCCTCATCCCGAACAGGGCCCCCGCTAGACCACCTTCGCCCCCAGGGTGCGTTCCAGCTCCTTGAGTGCGAACTCGTGGGCCTCCGAGTCGAAGCTGGCCACCGCCTGCCTCACCACCTCCACCTCATAGTTGCGCATGCGGGCGTCGGCGGCGGTGTATAGCACGCAGATGTTGGTGCACACTCCGCAGAGGCGGAGCTTATCCACGTCGGCCTCGCACAGGGTGAGGTCCAGGTCCGTGGAGAAGAAGCCGCTGTAACGGCGCTTGGGAACCACCACGTCCCCCGGCTGGGGCTCGAGCCCCTCCGCGACCTCCGCCCCCCGCGAGCCCGCGAGGCAGTGGGGCCGAAACATCTGAAACTCCGCGTCGTCCGGCCGGTGACGGTCGCAGATGTAGACCACCAGGTCACCCCTGGCCCGCGCCTCCCTGATCAGCCGGGCCACCTCGGGGACGATGCCGCGGCTGGCCTCGCCGCAGTAGAGCGCCCCTCCCTCCTCCACGAAGTCCCGCAGCATGTCGATCACCAAAAGCGCCGTCCTGCCCACCGGTTGCACCTCCCCGCCGGCCTTTAAGCTTACTGAGTTCCTCCGCGTCCAGCCACCGCCACTCCCCCGGCCTCATCCCCCCCAGGCTTACCGGCCCCATCTGCACCCGGGTGAGCCTCAACACCGGATGGCCCACGCTGTCCAGCATGCGCCGCACCTGGCGCTTGCGCCCCTGCCGGAGGCTGAGCCGCAGGAGCGCCGCCTCCCCCCGGTCGCGGACCAGCTCCACCCGGCAGGGGGCGGTGGGCCCGTCCTCCAGGACCACCCCGCGCCTGAGCGCGTTCAGCGCCGCCTCTGAGGGCACCCCCTCCACCTCGGCAAGGTACACCCTCACCGCCCGGTGCCGGGGGTGGGTGAGCGAAAACGCCAGCTCCCCGTCGTTGGTGAGCAGCAGGAGCCCCTCGGAGTCCCTGTCCAGCCGGCCCACGGGGAAGAGCCTGCCCAGGCCGTGGGGTACAAGGTCCAGCACGGTGCGGCGGCCGCGGGGGTCGGACGCGGTGGAGAGGTAGCCCCGGGGCTTGTAGAGCGCGATGCAGACCGACTCCGGCGCCGGACCCACGCGGCGGCCGTCCACCTCCAGCCGGTCGGCCTCAGGGTCCACGCGGGTGCCGAGCCGGGTCACCACCACACCGTTTACCCGGACCCGGCCCTGGCGGATCAGCTCCTCCGCCTTGCGCCGCGACGCCACCCCGGCCCGGGCCAGCACCTTCTGCAGGCGTTCCACCGCCGACCTCCCCCCTGGCAGTTTCCCAGAAGTATGTTCTTCCCCGGGGCGTGGTTTCCTTTTACGGGAGGAGGGGGCTGCCCGGCGGGTGGAGAGGACGAGGGGGGCGCAAAGGGGGTACGGGGCGGTCTCGTTCAAGGAGCGCCTGCAGGAGTTCATTTAAGGCCCTGACCGACCCTGCCTTCAGGAAGCAGTTGGCCTCAGACCCCGTCAAGGCCCTGGGCCTGACCCGGGCCACGCCGGAGCAGGAGAGGGAGGTGGCTCACGACGAGTGCCGCATCACGACGGCGGGGACGCCCGCCCGCGCCGCCGTGATGCGGTTTTTGGAGGAGCTGCGCTCCAGGACCCGCTGCTGGGTGCAGGAGTTCGGCGGTGGTGCGCTCGGGGTGGAGCCTGGCCCAGGCCAGCGCGTACCTGCGCTCGCCCCCGTCGACTCGAACAAGGCCCAGGCGGTGCGGCTTCCCCCCGGGGCCCGGTACGGCTGAGCCCCGCTGAGCGGGAGGCCTACCTTCCCGACCTGGATGCCTGTGGCCGCGAGGTGGAGGCGGGGCTGAGGTGGCGCCGCTCCCGGAGGCCGCGCCAGAGGTGCCGGTCCTGTGCCGCCCTCCCCCTCTGCGGGGGAGGCTGCCCGGCCCCGGCCCCGGTGTGCGGCGAGGAGGAGTCCGAGGCGATCAGGAAGAACTGCCAGGTGGCGGAAGGCATCTACCAGCGGTTCAGGGCCACCCCCGAGGTGCTGCTGGCCCTGGCCGGCGTAACCTAGGCGCAAGCGCCGGGCCGGGAAGACCGGCCCCGCGCACCGCCCGGAGAGGGGGGACGAGCGTGGCGAGACCGCCGGCTTGGGCCAAGAGAGACGCCCCGCCGCCGGGTTTCGACCCCGGCGCAATCGCCCCCCCGCCCCTTCCGCACGGGCCCTGGCGGGTGGACTCCCTGGCCCTGGACGTGTCGGGAAGCTGCAACCTGGCCTGCCGCTACTGCGCCGAGGGCGCGACCCAGCCGCGGCGCCCGCCCATGGCCGCCGAAATCCTCGACGCCGCCTGGGAGTTTCTCGCCCGGGCGGGATCTCAGCCCGGGCCCTCGTCAGTGGGCCGCCGCAGTCGCGAATGGTCCCTGCGGTTCGGCAGCGGGGAGCCGCTCCTGCGCCGGGACCTGCTCCAGCGCGCGGCGGGGCTGATAGGGTCGGCCTGCGGCCCCGGCCCCGACCGGCCCGCCGTCTTCCTGACCACCAACGGCGTCCTCCTCGACGACGAGACCTGCAGGTGGCTGGCCCAGAGCGGCTGGCACGTTAAGGTGAGCCTGGACGGCCCCCCCGCCGTCCACGACTCCTGGCGCGTCACCCCGGCCGGCCGGGGAACTTACACCCAGGCGGCCTCCGCCGTCTCCCTCCTGACCCGACTGATGCCGGAACGCCTCAGCGTGACCGCCGTGCTCTGCGCCGAGGCTGATCCGGCGGAGGTCTTCGGTGTCGCGGAAGGCCTGGGGGTGCGGCGCATCGAGCTGGTGCCCGTGTCGCATGAAGATGCAAGGGTCCGGCCCTCCCCCGCCGACATAGAGCGCTACCAAGCGTTCGTGCTGGACTATGCCCGGCGGCACCTGGAGGGGCCCCCGGATCAGGCCCCGCCGGTCCTCATCCGCTTCGCCCTGCGCGTGGCCCGTGCCATGGGCCACGGCAACTCGCGGGTGGCCTGCGCCGCCGGCCGGTCGTTCCTGGGGGTGGGCCCTGACGGAGGGCTCTACCCCTGCTTCAGGTTCATCGGAATAGACGGGTACCGGCTGGGGAGCCTGGGGTCGGGCGTGGACCAGGCCAGGCAGTCGGCCTTCTGCCGTGGCCCGGGGCGCCCCTATGACCGGCGGACGCCGTGCGGCTCCTGCTGGGCCGCTCCGCTGTGCGGCGGGCCCTGCTTCGCCTGCGCCGAGATGTTCGGGCCCGGAGAAGGCCGGCCCGAGCCGCACTCCTGCGCCTACGTCCGGGCCGACGCCCGGGCCGCCGTCTGGCTCGTGGGCGAGCTCAGGCGGCGAGACAGAAGGCGGCTGCTGAGGTTCCTCCCCGGGGTAGAGGGGGTTTGAGCGGCCGTCGGGGAGCGAGGGGGGATGCGGCCCCGGGCAGGGCGGCGGCCGCAGGCCCGCGGGTGGTGCTGATCAGGCTCCCGAGGCCTCGGCCTTCAACTTCGGGGCGTTGAGCCTGGCGGTGGGCGCGAACGCCGTCGGGCCTGGATCCCCCGCCCTACCCCCCAAAGAACCACCTGCATACGAGCGCCGACGCCACGAATCCCGCCAGATCTCCCGCCAGCCCCGCAAGCAGCGAGTGCCGGATGCGCCTTATCCCCACGGAGCCGAAGTAGAAAGTGAGGATGTAGAACGTGGTGTCGGTGGACCCCTGCATCACCGCGGCCAGCCGGCCGATGGCCGAGTCCGGCCCGTACTGCCTTATGAGCTCCGCTGTGACCCCGAACGCCGCGCTCCCCGAGAGCGGCCGTATCAGCATGAGCGGCATGAGCTCGCCCTTAAGCCCCAGGGGCTCCAGCACGGGGCGGAAAAGCCGCGTCAGCACCTCCAGCGCCCCCGACTCCCGGAACACCCCCAGGGCCATGAACATCCCCACGAGGTAGGGCATGACCTTCACCGCCAGCCAAAACCCCTCTCCCGCCCCCTCCACGAAGGCGTCGTAGACGTTGACCCGCCGCACCCAGGCGTGGAGGAGAATGGCCATCAGGAGGACGGGTATGGCCCAGGCCGAGGCGGACTCCACCAGCTTCACCGCGGGCCGCCCCCTCTGCTCCCGCGCCATCCGGCCGCGCCCCCGATCCCCCTTCCGCCTGCCGGCCCCTCCCGCCCCTCCCTTAGGCGGCCCCCGGCCCGCCGCCCCCCTTCGGCGGGGAACAGCCTCCTCAACAGCCGCTCGACGGTGAGCCCCACGGCGCAGGCGCAGCAGGTGGCCAGAAACGTGGGTACCACGATGTCGGCGGGCTGCCGGGCCCCGGCCTGGGCACGCAGCGCCACCACCACGGCCGCGACCAGGGTGATGCTGGAGGTGTTGAGCACCAGAAAGGAGCACATCTCGTCGGTAGCGGTGTCGGGGTGGGGGTTGAGCTTCTGTAGCTCCTGCATGGCCTTAAGCCCAAACGGGGTGGCGGCGTTGCCCAGGCCCAGGAGGTTCGCCCCCATGTTCATGAACACCGGGCCGAGCGCGGGGCTGTTCTTGGGCAGGCCGGGAAACAACAGGCGCCCCAGGGGGGTCAGCGCCCGGGCCAAGACGGCCACGAAGCCCGACTTCTCCGCCACCTTCATTAGACCCAGCCAGAGGCACATGACCCCCATGAGCCCCAGGGCCGTGTCCACGCCGGTGGTGGCCGAACTCATGGCGGCGTCGGCCACCCGGCCCACGTCCCCCCTGACCGCGGCAAACGCCATCCCGCCCAGCACCAGGGCCAGCCACACCAGGTTCAGCATTCGCCTTCACCTCCCCGGCATCGCTAATGCCTATGAGCGCCGCAGCAGGCCTAGGCCAGGGCCCCGGCCGGGTGGGGTTGAGGGCCGCAGGGCCGCCAGGCGTGAGCCTGGGCCAGGGGGCCGGCCCCGGAGACCCCGAAAGCGGGGCTGGCGTGGCCCGGGACGTGCCCGCCCCGATCTCCTCTCCGCTACCTGGCAGGAAAACCCCCTCTCAGCCCCGAAACTGGCAAGGGGGCAAGAGGGGGCTTAAAGTGGTCTGGAGGGGGAACTGGAGGGGAGAGGGAGAGGAAATGGGCAGCGTCAAGGTGGTCACGGACAGCGCCAGCGACCTGCCGCACGATCTCGCAAACCAGTGGGGAGTTTCGGTGGTGCCGCTGTACACCCAGGTGGGAAACGAGACGGTGGTGGACGGCCCCGAGCTGGACCGGGAGGAGTTCGGAAGGCGCGTGGCGGTGTCTCCCGTCCGCCTTGCCACCTCGCAGCCTTCGCCGGGCCTCTTCCTGGAGGTGTACCGGCGCCTGGCCGAGGACGGGTCCACGGTGGTGTCGGTTCACGTCTCGGGCCGGCTGAGCGGCACCTTCCAGGCGGCCAACGTGGCGCGCGGCATGCTCCCCCAGGCCGACATCGAGGTGGTGGACTCGGGCACCGGCTCCATGGCCCTGGGGCTGGCGGTGCTGGAGGGGGCGCGGGCGGCGGCGCGAGGCGAAGGGAAGGAGGCGGTGGTCACCCGGATACGGAGGGCGCTGCAGCAGACGTGGGCGTTCTTCGCCGTGGGGTCGCTCACCCACCTGCACAAGATCGGGCGGCTGGGGCGGCTGCAGGCGCTCCTCGGCTCGCTCCTGGAGGTGCACCCCGTGCTGTACCTGGAAAACGACGAGATCGGTCTTTACGACCGCATCCGGGGGGAGCGGGCCATGGTCCCCCGATTGGTGGAGATCGCCCGAAGCTTCATACCGCCGGGACTGCCGCTGAGGTGCGCCGTGGTGCACATCCGGGCCCGGCACCTGGCCGACCAGCTCTGCCAGGAGATGAAGCGGGTGTACCAGTGCGTGGAGATGATCATGACCCATGCCTCGGCCGTGATCTCTGCGGCGCTGGGGCCGAACTCATTGGGATTATTCTTCTCCCCGCCGCTGGAGGGCTAGCGGGGACGGACCGGCGGAGGGCAAGGTCAGAGAGACAGCGGGAAGCGGCGCGCGGGGCCGGCGAAAGCCGGCCCCGAAGGGTTGGGGGCGCTGTGGGAGAGCCCGGCGGCTGGCGAAGGGGTTGAAGTGCCACCGGTTCCGGGGCACTGCCAGGGATTCGGAGGATTCAGCCCGCGGGCGTCGAAGACGGTATCGGGCCACAATCGCAGCTCAAATCGCCTCACCATCTCCCTTCTGCTACTTTCCCCTCCCGTATGCCCTTCCAATGAGGCTTGGGCGGTCGGCAGGTAAGGGCTGCCGGCGGCCTTCGCCGTCCGCCCGGCTACGCCTGCTCCCGCTGCAACGACCCGGATGACGGAGGTGAGTCGGGTGGTGCACCTGCCCGGTCCCTGGCGGCAGTGGGGCGTTGTGCCCCTGGTGGTTACCCTTGCCCTGTCGGTATCCCTTCTGCCTTTCCCGGCGCAGGCCCAGTCGGGCAGCCTCAGCCCCGGGGCCGCCGCCATGGTGGCCAACACCGGTGGCATCGGGATCCGCTTGCGGGCGTATCCCAGCGAGAGCGCGCCCATCCTGGGGCGCAACTACGACGGGACCCAGGTCAAGATCCTCGAAGGGCCCATCAGTGCCGACGGCTACACCTGGTGGAGGATTCAGAGCCCGGCCGGGACCGGGTGGGGCGCGGGAGGGGCCCAGTGGTTTGCGCCATTGCCCCGGCCGGCCGTGTGCATGTACGTAACGGTTACCAACACCGGTGGCATTGGACTGCGCCTGCGCGCGTATGCTAGCGAGAGCGCGCCCATCCTGGGGCGCAACTACGACGGGACCCAGGTTCTGATTCTGGACGGACCCGTCGCGGCGGATGGCTATTACTGGTGGAAGATCCAAAGCCCCGCCGGAACGGGGTGGAGTGCCGGGCTGGCTGAGTGGCTGGTGCCGGTCGCGGCGCCCCCGCCGGCCGACCCTCCCCCTACGGTGGTAAGCACCAGCCCCACGGCCAACGACACCTCCGCTGCGGTGACCGACACCATCACCGCCACCTTCAGCGAGGACATCCGACTGGGTACGGGGTCGGTGAGCGTGACTGGACCAGGCGGTGGAAGCGTCCCCGTAAGGCGCACTGCCGCGAGCGGGAGGACCCTGACTGTAACCCTGGCCTCGCCGATGACCTACAGCACGGGGTACGCGGTGCTCATCCGGCAGGGTGCCGTGACTGACCTGGCGGGGAACCCCAATGACAGCTTCTCCTGGACGTTCGCGACCGGGGCGGCGCCTCAGGCCCCTCCACCGCCGCCCGTGACCCCACCCCCCGTCACCGCGCCCCCTCCTTCCAGTCCACCTCCCGCCAGCCCGCCCCCTTCCTCCAGTCCGCCCCCTGTGAGCGCGGCCCCCAGCCTCGTCCTGGTGGAACAGTTCAGGTCGGATGGCAGCCGGCTGGATGGGCTGGAGCCGGTCACGGAGACGCCCAAGGTGGTCCTTAAGGGCAGGGTGGAGTATGCGGGGGGAGGCAAGGTGGGGTTTGAGGTAGAGCTGAGACGCCAGGACGAAGGGGACAGCGCCTTCACCGGCACCCCCACCCACTGGAGCGTCTGGTCCGCGGCGGGCAGCGACATCAGCCTGAGCGTCTCCGGCCTGGCTGCCGGGACCTACCACTGGCAGGCCAGGGCTGTGACCGACCAGGGGGCCGCCGGTCAGTGGGTGACGTTCGGTGACAACTCTGAGTCGGACGCAGACTTCTACGTGCTAAAGTCGCCCGACACAAGCTACGGCAGAGTGGCCGAACTGCTGGAGGAGGCGGCCAGTGACTGCGGCGTGCCCCCGATGTTGCTCAAGGCCATCGCCTTCGCGGAGTCGGGTTGGCTACAGATTAAGGATGGGAAGGTTTGTCTCCATGACGAGAAGGACGGCCGCTACGGCGTAGGTGTCATGCAGGTGACGGTGCGGCCGGAGGACGACTACGGCTACTACCACCGTCTGGGCTGGGACCTGGAGTTCAACATCCGGGAAGGGGCGCGGATCCTCCGGGGAAAGTGGGACGAGTCCCAGCGTCAGAATCCGCCCAGCGTAGAGGACGACCTGAACCTCATTGAGAACTGGTGGTACGCCACGGTGTGGTACCGGGGTCACCGAGAGGACTCGGTGGCGTACGCGGCAAAAGTCCGCGGGTACGTGGTTGGTCCCCCCGGTCACCTGCGGGACTACATGTCCCCCATGGGATGGACCCTGCCCGGTGCGGTCATACCCGGGTTCCGCCTCGGGGACATCTTCTCCGCGCGGGACAACGGCGCCGGGCAGGGGGCGTTCATCACCTACGATAGTAAGGGAAAAATCACCGGCCGCTACCCGGCTGAGGTGCACCGGTGGAGCGCGGATGGCGGCAGCGCCACAGGCACCGCCGAACCTGCAGCCGACCAGGGCACCGTGTTGCAGGGGCGCGAACCGGGGGACGTGACCGGTGACGGGACGGTGGACCTCCTGGACGCGATGCGTATCCTCAACATCGCCCTGGGAAGGGCGACGCCTTCCGACCAGGAGCGTGAGGCGGCCGACGCCGACGGCGACGGCGTGGTCAGCGTCCTGGACGTGGTGCGCGTCGTCAAGATGGCCCTGGGTGGCAGGTAGCGGGGCCCGGGGCGGGCCTGAACTCAGACACAAGGGGTGGCGAAGCGTGGCTGATAACGGCAAGGCGGCCGTGCAGGCACGTGGCGGAGGTAGAGGCAGGGGGCTAAGGAAGGCGGTATCGCTCCTGGCGGCGGGCCTGGTCTTGGCCGCGCTCGCGGCGGCGCCGCCGGTGGCAGGCGCAGCCGCGCCGGAGCTGCGGGTGCCTGAGGTCGAGGGGGCGCCGGCGACCGATGTGAAGGTGCAGGTGTTCCTCACCAGCCAGGGGGAGGTAGCGGGCATCCAGTTCGAGTTGAGCTACGATTCAGGGTTGCTGAGCTACCAGGGCGTGACCGCAGGCGGTCTCCCTTCGGGGTGGGCGGCGGCCGGAAATGCGGTCGGGCGTGGCCGGGCCAGGATAATGGTCTACAGCCTGGAAGGACGCACGGTAGCGGCGGGCACCCGGCCGGTGGCCGAAATCGCCTTCCGGGTGGCCGCCGATGCGGAAGCGGGCAGCAGTTGCGCCCTCTCCCTCAGCAACGTCCTGCTGGCCAACGCCTCGGGGAGCGGGATTGCGGGTGTCAGGTCCACCTCCGGCCGCTTCGCGGTGGCTGGGGAAGGGCCGGCGCCCAGCCCTCCCCCGGCGGCGCCGCCGCCTTCCCCGCCGCCCCCCACCTTCTTCGACGTGGTCGGGCACTGGGCCAGGGACAGCATCGAAACGATGTGCTCGCAGGGCGTCGTGGGCGGCCTCCCGGACGGCTCCTTCCGCCCCGACGACCCGGTGTCCCGGGCGCAGTTCGCCAAGATAATGGTCAACGCCTTGTCCCTCCCGCCCGTTGAGGGAGGCGGCCGGAGTTTCAGGGACGTGCCCGCCACCCACTGGGCATACAGCTCCATCCAGGGCGCGGCCCCATACCTGCCGGGATACTCCGACGGGACCTACCGCCCGGACGCGGCGGCCCTGAGGGAGGACGTGGCCGCCGCCCTGGTGCGGGCCCTGGGGTGGGAGTATGAGACGGTAGATCCGGCACGGCTGGCTGGGTTCACCGACGGCTACAGCATACCCTCTGCCCTGAGAAACCTGGTGGCCATTGCGGTCGACAGGGGTCTCTTGGCCGGGTACCCCGACGGCTCCTTCCGGGGGAAGGGCACCCTGACCCGGGCGCAGGCCTGCGTGGTGGTGTTGAGGGCCCAGCGGATGAGCGGGGCAGTGACGCCGGGCATTCCCTGGTCCGGGACGGGGATGACGCCCCCGTCGGCCCCCCCGCCGGCGCTCAGCCCCTCCCCCCAGCCCTCGGCGGGAGGCACCGCCCTGGACCCCTACCTCGTGGACGCGTACAGGTCGGGGAGGAACGCCTACCTGGACACCCGGGAGCCGCTTACGATGGGCGGGGTGGAGTACACCAGGGGGGTCTCCTGGAAGATAGAGGGCTACTCCTGGGAGCCGCGGGCCCCTTCCTGCGTGGCCTTCAACCTGGGAGGCCGGTTCAGCCGGCTGACCGGCAAGGTGGGGCTGGACGACCGGGCCGCCGAGGCTGAGGAGACGGTGCGGCTGGTGGGGGACGGCAGCGTGCTCAAGACGGTCAAGCTGCGGCCCGGCGACCTGCCCGCCAGCCTCGACCTGGACGTGCGGGGGGTGCAGAACCTGCGGATAGAAGTGGACAACATGCACTACCAAAACGTCATGGACGCCGTGGACTTCGTGGGGTGGAGGTAGGGACGGGGCGAGCCCTGGGACGGCATAGCTCCGAACCGGCGGCCGCACGCCTATGCGGGCGGTCGCCGATTCCTTCACGAGTCGAGCCGCCGACTGCGCGGCCGCGATCCGACCGGCGACGAGGCCGCGGCCACGCCGCCAGCGACCCCTAAGCCCAACAGGCCATCCCCCAGAGCTCGTCGAGGCCCGTTACGTCGTCGATGCCTGCCCGGCCACCTCCAGGGCGGCGCTCTGGACCCTCCTCTTGGCCTCCAGCAGTTCCTCCCCCAGCCTCTCAAACCCGCGGCGCATCTCCTCATCGTCCCCCGAGGCGCAGATCTCCAGGATGCGGCTCTCGATGCCGCGGGACCTTTCGGGCGCCCCGGCCCGGTCCAGCCGCCGCAGGATCACGTCCAGATCCCCCACCACCTGGCGGAAGAGGTCGATCTTCTCATACAGCAGGTGAAGCAGGTGCTCCTCCACCGTGCCCCGCGCATACAGGTTGAATATGTTCACGTCCTGGAGCTGCCCCAGGCGGTGCACCCTGCCTATCCTCTGCTCCACCCTCATGGGGTTCCAGGAGAGGTCGTAGTTGATCACGTTGCGGCAGAACTGCAGGTTCATCCCCTGGCCGCCGCACTCGGTGCTCACCAGCACTGCGGCCGGCGAGGACTTAAACGCCTCCAGCGCCCTGGCCCTCTCCTCCGGCCCCAGGGCGCCGTGGTAGCACACCACCTTAAGCCCCAGGCGGCGCAGCCGCCGGGCCAGAAAGGCCTGGGTGGCGCGGAACTCGGTGAAGACGATGGCGGGCTCGCCCAGGGCGGGAATCAGCCCCTCCAGGGCCCGCGCCTTAGCGTTGTCGGAGACGGACTGGGCCAGCCCGGCCAGGTGTCTCAGGCGGTCGTCGGGCCGCTCCGAGCCCAGCCTGGAAAGGGTGCGGCCCACGGCGAAGGAGCTGGAGCAGACCTCGCGCTGCAGCGTAAGCAGGGGCAGGATGGTGGAGCGGGCCTGAAGCCTCCGCCTGTACTCCTGCCGCACCAGCCGGGTCACAAGGTCATAGAGCTCCCTCTCCGGCGGCAAAAGCTCCAGCCCCAGGGTGGACACGCGGCGCTCGGGGAAACAGGTGGCCACCTCCGGCCGGCGGCGTCGGACCATCACCTGGGAGAGCGCCTGCCGCAGGTCGCGGGGGTTCCGGGGGGTGCGCCGGTCGATGAGGAACCTGCGCCTGAACTCCGCCAGAGAGCCGAACAGCGCGGGGTTCACCAGCGACACCAGGCTGAACAGCTCTCCCAGGTGGTTTTGCACCGGGGTGGCGGTGAGCAGCAGCAGGTAGCGGTGTGGTAGGCCCTGGACCAGGCGGTGGTTCTGGCTCCGGCTATTCTTGAGTTTGTGGGCCTCGTCGACCACCAGGAGGTCGAAGCGCACCAGCCGCAGAAGCCGGGCGTTCTCCGGGCGCCTCGCGAAGTCGATGGAGGCCACGATGCGCTCGGCGTCCAGCCACGCTGCCCCCCGGGGGTTGGCCACGAAGCTGAGGTCGAACTTCTCCGCCATTTCCGCCTGCCACTGCGTGACCAGGGCCGCGGGGCACAGCACCAGGATGCGGCGCACCAGCCCCCGGTAGAGCAGCTCGAACGCGACCAGGCCGGCCTCCACCGTCTTCCCCAGCCCCACCTCGTCCGCCAGAATGCCCCGCCCCCCCATCTCCTCGACCACCCTTATGGCGGCCTGGATCTGGTGGGGGTAGACGACCACGCCGGCCCGCTGCCATATGGGCTCCAGCCTGCCCCAGGAAAAGAGCCTACCCATGGCCGGTCCCCCGTCAGTCCGGCCCGGCCGGGCGCTGCGTTGCCGGGCGGCGGCCGGCAGCCTGGGGCGGGGCGCCGCCGGGCCCCGGCCGGGGGCTGGCGCCGGCCTGGGGCGGGCCGACTCCGGCCTGGGGCGGCGGCTGAAGATCGCCGCAAACGGCGCTCTGCGACGCCGTAGGCTCCAACTCGCCATGCCCGCCGATCCGGCGCCCGGGCGGCTGCAAGCCGCCCGGCCCGGCCGCCCGGAAGGGCGGTCGGGAGGAAGCCGGCCCCGAATCCGCCGGCTCGGTCGCCGGCGGGGACGCCAGCCGCCGGCCCCTCAGGCCCGCCGAGGCCGGTCGCCCAGGCTCGAGCCCACCGATGGGGAGCAGCGCAAAGTCCAGCCGGTGCCCCAGCCCCAGGGCGGGGGCGAAGAGGTCGCCCACCGCCCTCACCCTGGCCGGGACGGTGCTCAGCGTGAACCCCGCCGGGTCCACCCGAATCAGTTCCTGCCAGGTTATCGGGGTGGACACGGGCGCCCCGGGCAGCGGCCTCACCCCGTACGGCGCCACCAGCGTCTTGCCCCTCACGTTCTGGAGGTAGTCCAGGTACACCCGCCCCGCCCGCCGGCGCACGGTGCGCTCCAGGGTGACCATCCGGGGGAAGGTGCGGTAGAGCAACACTGCCACCCGGCGCACGAACTCCCGCACCCCTGGGTAGGTGTGCCCCGGGAGCAGCGGGACATAGATGTGCAGCCCGGTCGCGCCCGAGGTCTTGAGCGCCGAACTCAGCTTGAGCCGCTCCAGCAGCCCACCCAGGGCCAGGGCCAGGCGCCTCGCCTCGGCGAACCCCGCAGGCGGGGCGGGGTCTATGTCCAGCACCGCGAAGTCCGGCTCGGAGGGCGAGGAGGTGCGGCTCAGCCAGGGGTGGATCTCCAGGCAGGCCTGCGACCCCAGCCAAGCCAGGGTGGCGGCGTCGGGACAGAGGCAGTAGCGCACCACGCGGCCCGTCGACGGCGAGAGGAAGGGGACCGAAGCCACCCAGTCCGGCGTGCCGTCTGGCAGGTCCTTCTGGTAGAAGTGGGCGCCATGAATCCCGTCGGGGTACCGGGTGAGCACCAGCGGCCGGTCGCGGAGGTGGGGCAGCATCACCGGCGCCACCTGAAGGTAGTAGCTGATGAGGTCGGCCTTGGTGTACCCATCCTCCGGCCAGAGCACCTTGTCCAGGTTTCGCACCAGGAGCCTGCGGCCCCCAACCTCCACCTCCTGGCCCCGGCCGCCGCCCGCGTCCACCCCGCCACCTCCCCCACCATCAGAGCTGGCACTGCTCCGGGCCCCCAGAGGCCAGCCCCTCGAACGCCGGGGCCCTGAGCTTCAGCCCCTCTGTCCACTCGCTGAACCCCACCACCACGGCCAGAGACGGCTCCGTCCAGCGCGTAGGCTCGCCGGTGAGAGGCGCCACCTCAAACGCCGGGGCCCCGCGCACTTTGGTCCCCAGAAAGCCCTGGAGTGCCGTACGCTCCCTCTCGCTCAGCCCCGAGCTCACCCGTCCCACGTAGAGGAACCTCTGGCCCTCAAACGCCCCCAGCAGGAGCGACGTAAGCCGCCCTCCCCGGTGGGTGAACCCTCCCACCGCGCACAGACGCCGGCGACGGCACTTTATCTTCAGCCACCGGGGGCTCTTCTTGCCCGCCAGGTAGGGGCTGTCCCGCTCTTTGGCCACCACCCCTTCCAGGCCCCGGGCCTTCACCTCCTGGAACAGGCTGGTCCCGTGGTCAAAGCTTTCTACCACGACCACGTGGGGCAAAGATCCCGGACGGGGAGGCTGGAGAGCCTCGCCCATGAGCCCCAGCCTGCGCTCCAGGGGGAGCCTTCTTATGTCCCGCCCCCCCAGCCACAGGAGATCGAAGGCCATGTACACCGCCGGCAGGCGGCGGGCCAGCCTCCTCACCTGCTCCGGCCGCCAGGCCCTGTCACGCTGGAGCACCCGGGGAAAGCTGGGCCGCCCGTCGGCGGTCACCACGACCTCCCCGTCCAGCACCGCCCCCCGGAGGCCGGGGACGGTGCCCAGCTCCCCAAGCTCGGGGTACTGGCGGGTGCGGTCGTGAAGGCGGCGGTTCTGCAGCGTCAGCCCTCCCCGGCCGTCGACGAAGGCCAGGATGCGCACCCCGTCCCACTTGACCTGGAACAGGTGGCGGGGGCTGTCGAAAGGCTCCGGCCAGGGGCAGGGCTCCATGGGCGGTATGGGTCCGGAAGGCAGGCTGCGTTCCGGTTGGATACCTTCGGGCCCGGCGGCGGACCCGCCTCCCAACGTATCCCCGGATCCGGCGGCGGAGCCGCCCCCTGGCCCACCGCCGCCCCCTGGGACGGGCCCCGTTTCCGGCACACCCCCGGGCCTCCCCCCGCCTGGGTCCTTCACGCCTGGGCGCGGCTCCTCTTCTCCTCGGCCTGCCGTACGCTCTCCCTCAGCGCCTCCATGAGGTCCACCACCCGGGCGGGCTCCCTGGCCTCAACCTCCACCAGCTCCTGCCCCTCCAGCTTCCGCTGCACCAGGGCGCTGAGCGCCTCCCGATAGCGGCTGCGGTACTTTTCCGGCGAGAACGGCGCCCGGAGGTTGCCGATCAGCGCCACCGCCATGTCCAGCTCGCGCTGGTCCACCTCGGGCTCGCTCCAGCGTCGGGGGAGCTCGTCGACCGGCCGGACCTCCTGGGCATAGAACATCAGGTGCAACGCCAGCACCCGCCCGTCGAAGACCCTGATGCCGGCGAGCGCCTCCCGGCTGCGGATGAGCACCCGCGCCACCGCCGCCTGGCCCGTTCCCTCCATCGCCCGGCGGAGGAGCGCATAAGCCTTCTCTCCCCCCTCCAGGGGCTCCAGGTAGTAGGTGCGGTCAAAGTAGACGGGGTCGATCTCCTTGAGATCCACGAAGTCCAAGATCTCCACGGTGCGGCCTGAAGGAAGCGGGAGCGCGCGCAGCTCCTCCTCGCTGAAGACCACAAACCGGCCGGGGTCCACCTGGTAGCCCCGGACCACCTCCTCCAGGCCCACCTCCCGCTCGCACCGGGGGCAGAAGCGCACGTGCCTCAGCGGGGTGCGGCAGCGGTCGTGGAGCTGGGTGAAGTGGGGGGCCTGGCGCTCCGTGGCGGCGTAAAGCCTCACCGGGATGTTAACCAGCCCGAAGCTGATAGAGCCCTTCCACAGCGGCCTCACGGCTCAGCGCATCCCCCGGCGCCCCCGCCCGCCCAGGCCTGAGGCGCCCGGCCCCGGCCCGGCCGCCGGGCCGTCCGCATCGAGGCTCATCACGGGCGCGCTGGCAACAGGACCCCCGGCCGTGGTGCCCCCGCCACCGGCGCCCCCTGCCGTGGACCCAGCCGCCACGGGGCCGCCAACCACCGGCGCCGCTCCCCCTCCGCCGAATCCCCCGGCCCCCGTGGTCGCGGTGCGGCCCGGCGGCCGCAGCCGGTCCAGGATCTGGGGCGCAAGGTCGATGAGGCGGTCGTAAAGCGCGCTGGAGTCAACGGGGAGCAGCCTCACCGTGCCCTGCCCCACCACCAGGAAGGCCACGGGCTGAACCGTGATCCCCGCGCCCGAACCCCCTGCGAACGGGTGCTCGGGCCCCCGCTCTTCGCCCTCGTCCGAGCCGCGCTCGGCGGATCCTGCCGGGGCGCGCTCGGGGCGGCCCCGCCGGGCCGCCCCGGCCAGGTACTCGCCCCCGCCGGCGGCGAAACCGAAGCTCACCCGGCTGACCGGCATGATCACGCTCCCGTCCTGGGCCTCCACCGGGTCGCCCACCACGGTGTTCACGTCCACCATGCCCTTTATGCTTTCCATCGCCGTTTTCATCAGGCCCTGGATCGGGTGCTCACGCACCTGCCCTCGCTCCCTTCGCCCGCCTGAGCTCCCGAAGGGCGCCTTGCGCCTCCCGGACCCAGGCCGCCCGCCGGGCTTCAAACTCGCGCCGGGCCCTGACCGTGGCATAGATAATATCACCGGCCCTCAGCCGGGCTATACAGTAGAGACGGGTGCGCAGCCGGCGGCGGTAGAAGTCGGGCACAACGTTGAGGCGCGGCCGGGCCCGCCCAGGCAGGGTCCGCGCCGCCCAAGCTCCCACCGCAGCCTTGATCGCCCAAAGGCTCCCCACCGCCCAGCCCGTCTCGGCCGGGTCGCCGGTGCCCACGACGGTGTGCCACGAGAAGCGCCGGAACGCAGCGCGGCCGAGGATACGCTGGAAGAGGCGGGTGTAGACCTGAGCCCAGCCGAAGAACCCCAGGGCTGCCAGCCGCTCTGCCGGCGCCTCCCACAGGCCCCTCGCCCGGCGCCTGCGGCGCTGGCGGCGGGCCCACTCCAGCCAGCGGTGGGTGGTGCGGCCCCAGTTGAGCCAGCGCCGCAGGCGAGAAGGGAGCAGGCCGGCGACCCAGTCCAGCAGTAGCTCGCGTGGCGGGGCCGCGTGGAGCCGGGCAGGCGTCCGGAGCCGGTAGGGAAGGCGGCGGGCAAGCCCCGAGGGGGCGGGCCGTCCCAGGACGAGATCAAGGGCCCCCACGCGGACGAGGCCCCAAAGCATCCGGAACCTCACCCTGAACCGTTGGCCGCCCAGCCCCCCCCGGAAGTCCGCCTCCAGGTCGACTGGGCTGAGCCAGACCAAAGCGGCCAGAAAGGCCAGGCCGGAAAGAGCCACGCCGATCCAGGCAAGCCAGGAAAGAAAGCTCTCCACCTCAAGGCCGCCCCCCACAGGGGTAGCCTGCGCAAAGGAATGGAAGAGTATGCAAGCTACCCCAAGGGGGTAGGGGTATGGAGGCAGGGAGGGGCAGGGGCGGAGGAGGGGGGCCGGGGGGAGGCGTGCCAGCGGCGCAACCCGGGAAGGAGAAGGACGGGAGAGGTCCTGCGGTGCGCCGGCAACACCACCGGCAGGGAGGGTGAGACGCCTGCCCGCTGTGCCGACCGATGTACGCCAGTCTCAGCCGGCTATGGCCCTGGCCCCCGCGTCAAGCAGCCCAAACAGCCCCGACATCAGCGGCCCCATCAAGCGGCCGATGGCACCGGTCCAGACCAGAGCTACGAGTATGATCCAGCCGTACCTCTCCAGGACGTCGAGCGCTCCCGCCGCACCCCGGGGCAGGGCGGCGCCCAGCACCCTGTAGCCGTCGAGCGGCGGGACGGGGATGAGGTTGAAGACAGCGAGGGCGAGGTTGTAGGTGAGGAAGAGGTCGACCACCAGGAAGTAGGGGGAGGTGGGCGCGGGCCACCCCAGCCTGAGCATCAGAAGGGCGAGGAAGGCCAGAACCACATTGGCCAGGGGGCCGGCCAGCGAGGTGAGGGCCATACCGCTGCGTGGGTTCCTGAAGTTGAACGGGTTTACCGGCACGGCCCTGGCCCAGCCGAAGCGGAAGAACCACAGCATGGCCAGCCCGATCCAGTCCACGTGGGCGATGGGGTTCAAGGTGAGCCGACCGTGGGCCCGGGGCGTGGGGTCGCCCAGCGCATTGGCCACCCTGGCATGGGCGTACTCGTGGAACACCATGGCTAAGAGCAACGCCGGCAGCCTGAGCAGGAACTCAGCCACTTCCTTCGCTCCCCCTTTCCGGTCCACCCCGGGAAGATTATATCACCTCAGGCGGCCCTTGCCCACCCGTGCCCCCAGGCATGCAGTGCACTTCAAGAAAGAACCCCGCCCCCCTTGCAGGGGCAGGGTGGATCGCTGCTCGTAACCAGCGCCAGCGCCCTACTGCAGCGTGATGGTCAGGCAGTCAAAACCGAGGGCGCTCGCCCTTTACCTCCAAGCTGGCCCCAGGGCTTGCCCACGGCTGTCCTCCACCGCCCGCCCTGCCCGAAGCCTGGCGGCCTTCCCCCTGGCCCCCTCGGCCTCGGCCAGGTCCCACCTGTCGCACCGCCCGCCCCAGCGGGCGGCCAGCCGCCCGTCCAGGAACACCTCAACCACCTCGCAGCGGTTGGGGCAGCCGTCGCAGTCGAAGCTGCCCGTCGAGTAGTCGAGGTCGGCGAGCTCGAAGCCCCGGAAGCGGCTGCGGGCCACTTCCCGCCCCGAGCCCGTGGCCGCGGCGGCCTCCCCCCCGGCGTCCCGGGGAGCGACGGACGCTGCCGCCGCAACCCCTGGCGAGGCATCGCACGGACCAACTCCCTCGGCCCCGGCCGCAGCCCATCCGCAGGCGCCCCCCTCCCCCGCGACCGCACCCCAGCCCTCACCTCTGCGCCCAGCCTCCCCTGTGGCCCCCCGGGCCCCCACTCCCTCCGCCAGCCCCCGCCTGGCCCTCTCCTCCCGGACCAGAATAGCCGCCCCTATGGCGCCCATGACCCGGTGGTAGGCGGGCACGAGGACCTCCATCCCCAGGGCTTCCTCAAACGCCCGCTTCATGCCCCGGTTGGAGGCCACGCCGCCCTGGAACACCACCGGGGGCAGAATCTCCTTTCCCTTGGCCACGTTGTTGAGGTAGTTGCGGACCAGCGCCTGGCACAGCCCCCACACTATGTCCTCCACGCGGTGGCCCACCTGCTGCTTGTGGATCATGTCGGACTCGGCGAACACGGCGCAGCGGCCGGCTATCCGAACCGGGTGCCGCGAGCTCAGCGCCAGCTCCCCGAACCTCTCTATGGGCAGCCCCAGCCGCGACGCCTGCCGGTCCAGGAACGACCCCGTCCCGGCCGCGCACACCGTATTCATGGCAAAGTCCACCACCACCCCCTCCCGCAGGATGATGATTTTGGAGTCCTGGCCCCCGATCTCCAGCACCGTCTGGACCTCGGGGACCAGCCTCTGGGCGGCGACGGCGTGGCAGGTGATCTCGTTCTTCACCACGTCCGCGCCCACGAACACGCCGGTAAGCTGGCGGGCGCTGCCGGTGGTGGCACAGCCCAGCACCGTAAAGCCCTGGGGGAGCGCCGAGCGGAGCTCGCGGAGCCCGGCCTGGACCGCCCCCAGGGGATCGCCCCCGGTGCGGAGGTATACGTCGGCCAGCACCTCGTCGCCGTCGGACAGAGCCACCAGGTTGGTGCTCACGGAGCCCACATCGATTCCAAGGTAGCCACGGAACCCGTCCCCCCCCGACCCCGGGCGCCCCGCGGGCGACCGGCAGATGCACCCGCCGGGGGCGGCATCACCTGCGACGCCGACCCGTCGATTTGCTGTCAACGCCTCCTCCACCCCCCTTGGGCCCCAGCCCCTTCTCCCGCCTGCGACGCAAAAGGTCCACGAAGGCCTCGAGCCGGGTCTGGAGCCCAGCCTCGGCGGAGTGCTCGTCCATGATCAGGGTGAGCACGGGGATTCCGTGGTCGGCGCTCACCCGGGGCAGGATGCTTTGGGCCACGATCTCAGGCATGCAGGTGAAGGGCATGATCTGGATCACTCCGTCGTAGCCCCGCTGGGCGTAGCGCACCGTGTTGCCCACGCTCTCCAGCCCCTCCCCGCCCACGAAGTGGGAGAGGTAGGGGCGGGCAGCCCGCCTCACCGGGTCGAGCCGCTTGAAGCGAAAGGGGTTGGGCAGCACGTGGGAGCGTATCCAGTCCGAAAGCCAGACCGACTGGTCGACCTCCGCGCCGAGGCGGTTGAGCCTCTCCGCCACCCCCAGGTTGGCCGCCGGCTCCAGCACCATGAAGATCTCCCCCACCAGCCCCACCCGCACCAGTCCGCGCGGCGGGGGACCCGCAACGCGGGCGAGGGCGCGGAGCGCCCGGTCCCGCGCCCGTTTCACCTCAGCCGGGGTCCGGGCCCGGCCCACCCACTCCAGCCAGCGGGCCCGCACCCTGTCCACCGCCCCGCGCTTGAGCTCCCGGCACCTCAGCTTCAGGACTTCCCGGTCCACCTCGTCCAGCGCCTTAAACATCGACCAGGCCAGGCGGATGGCGCGGAGCACGTCGGCCAGAGACCGGCGGCCCACCAGCCGTCGAAGCTTGTCCCTAAGCTCCCGAAGGTGCCCCTGTGGCGGCTCCAGCACGATCATCTCGTAGCCCAGCCCCAGGTCGCGCAGTATCTCCCTCTGCACCTGGGCGTAGTAGCCGAAGCGGCAGGGACCCGTCCCCCCGGCCATGAGGATGGTGTCGGCGCCCAGCTCCCGGGCCAGAAGGTAATTGCCCAGATTCACCTTGAGGGGGAAGCAGGCCAGCTCCGGGGCGTGCTTCGCCCCCAGGGCCACGGCCCGCCCGTCCACGGGGGGCGGCACCACCACGTCTACGCCCAGGCTGGAGAGCATGGCCCGGACGGGTATGTACAGGGTGCCCATGTGGGGGAAAGTAACCTTCACCCTCCGCACCTCCCTGGCCCGCCGGCCCCTCTCACCGAGCCGCCGACCCGGCCCGCCACCTGGCCGAGCCGCCAGTCACCCCGCCCACCCCGCCGCCCGCTCGGCCCGCCTCCTCCGAATCATGTCCACGAAGGCCTCCAGCCGCGTCTGCAACCCGGCCTCCCCCGAATGCTCGTCAAGGGTGAGCAGCATGAAGGGCAGCCGGCCCCGTCTCCTGGCGAAGCGCTCCAGAAGGTCGGTGATGAGCGCGTCGCTCCCGCAGCCGAACGACACCAGGTGGATGATGCCATCCACGCCTCCCCGCTCCAGCAGGTACAGCCCCCCGCCCATGGTACGGCGGGCGAACGACCAGAAGATCCGCTTGGGCAGCGAGTCGGCCGCCTGCAGCACCCGCTCCTCGGGAAGCACGTCGCCGGTTATGGGCTCGACCCCCAACCGCTCGAGGCGAGCCAGCAGCCCCAGGTTGAGGTGGGGGTCGTACAGAAGGTAGGAGTGCCCCAGCACCGCCACCTTAAGCCGGCCGTCGGGCGACCGTTTCGGACGGAGAGAAGCCTGCGGCAACGCACCGCCCCGGGCAGCCGCCAGCGCCTGGTCCCGGGGCCAGCCCTGGGCCAGCACCGCCCGGTACCGGGCCTGCCGGGCTCGCGCCTGCCTCCAGGCGCGGCGGGCGCGGGCCAGCCCCACCCCCAGCCGCGACGCCACCTGGGCGAACGCCGCCGCCGCCTTAGACCCGCGCCGGTTCTCGTCGAACACGGGGCACAGCAGCGGCGGAAGCCGGCCGGCGCAGCTCTTCACCATCTCCGGCAGCCCCAGGAACTTGGGGCAGGTGTAAAGCCTCCGCTCCATCCTCACCAGCCGGGGCACGAACAGAAGGTCCACCCTGGGGGCCAGCTCCATCACGTGGCCAAAGTAGACCTTGACGGGCAGGCAGGCCTCCTCAACCGCCGCCCTCACCCCCCGGTCCAAGATGTCGCGGTTGGTGGGCGGAGAGGCCACCGCCTCCACTCCCAGCCCCTCGAAAAACCCCTGCCACAGCACGTGGTACTCGAAGAACCCCAGCCCCCGGGGAATCCCCACCCTGGGCCCCCCCACCTCCGCCACCCCCCGTGGCCTGCGCCGCCGCCTCAGCCCGTGCCGACCAGCGGCGGCCCGAAGTCCATCCCCTCCGCACCGGCCGCGACGCCACGCCCCGCGCGCCAGCGGCGCACCGCGCCCCGGCCCCCTGGGCGCCGCCCTACCCCCTGGGGTTGAACAGGAGTGCCACGACGTAGCCCACCAGAATGGCCGCCGTCAGCCCCAGGGCCGTGGCCTTGAGGCCGCCGGTCACCAGCCCCAGCCACCCCTCTCTGCCCGCCTCTTTGAGGATGCCCTGGACCAGGGCGTGGCCGAACCCGGGCAGGGGCACGGTGGCGCCGGCGTGGGCCAGGTCGACCAGGGGCTGATACAGCCCCAGCCCGCTGAGCAGCGCCCCCAGGGACACGAAGATCACCATGACGTGGGCGGGGGTGAGCGCATCGGGCGTGAGATCGAGCAACAGTTGCGCCACCACGCACAGCCCGCCGCCCACGACGAATGCCCAGACGTAGTCCACCCTAGCCTTCCCCTCCCCGCCCCGGCCCTTCCAGGGCCACAGCATGCGCCACCGCCGGGATGGTCTGACCCTGCTGGCAGGAGGTGGGGCTGAACAGCGCCCCGGTGCCCACCAGCAGGACCCGGCGCAGCTCGCCGGCCTTGAGCCGCTTGACCAGCGGGCCGCAGAACACCGCCGCCTGGCAGCCCCCGCCGCTCCCGCCCGCATGGGCGTCCTGGCCGGGGCTGTAAATCATGCGGCCGCAGTCGTCATAGACCCCAGAGACGTCCACGCCGACGCGCCGAAGCAGGTCCTCGGCCACCTCCTTGCCCAGGCTGGCCAGGTCTCCGGTGGCAATGAGGTCGTAGTAGCGGGGCTCGCGTCCCAGGTCCTGAAGGTGCCGCCAGATGGTCTCCGCCGCGGCCGGCGCCATGGCCGAACCCATGTCATTGGGGCTTTTCAGCCCCATGTCGACCACGCTGCCCACAGTGGCGTGGGTGATGACCGGCCCCTGGCCCGATTCGGCCAGCAGCGCCGCCCCCGCGCCGGTCACGGTCCACTGGGCGGTGGGCGGCCGCTGGGTAGCGAACTCCACGGGGAAGCGGTACTGCCTCTCCGCCGCCTCGTGGTGGCTGGAGCAGGCGGCCAGTACGCGGCTGGCGAAGCCGCCGTCGATGGCCATGGCCCCCAGGATGAGCGCCTCCACCAGGGTGGAGCAGGCCCCGAACAGGCCGAAGAACGGCACCCCGAGGTCGCGGGCCACGAAGTTGGCCGAGATGAGCTGGTTCAGGAGGTCCCCCGCCAGAAGGAAGTCCACCCGGCTCATGGGAACCTGAGCCTTGTAGGCCGCGATCTCGCAGGCCTCCCGCAGCAGGCTGGCCTCAGCCTTCTCAAAGCTCCCCTCCCCCAGGACGTTGTCGGACTTAACCACGTCGAACTCCGAGCCCAGAGGGCCCTTGCCCTCCATAGGGCCCACCACCGACCCCGCCGCTACCACCACCGGCGGGCGGGCGAACGCCACCGTGCTTTTGCCCACCCGCTTCCCCGCCACCGCCCGCTACCCCCCAAGGAGAAGCCAGCGCGCCACCGCCACAGCGTAGGCCGTGACCAGGCCGTAGACTATCACCGGTCCGGCCACCGTGAACATCTTGGCGCCGACTCCCAGGACCAGCCCCTCGCGCTTGAACTCCATCGCAGGTGACACGATGGAGTTGGCGAACCCGCTGATGGGGAGCGCCGCCCCCATGCCCCCGAACCGCCCCAGTTCGTCGTAGATGCCGATGCCGGTGAGCAGCGCGCCCAGCAGCACCACGACGCCCGCGGTCGGGGCCGCCGCCTGCACCGGGTCCAGGCCGCGGCTCACGAAGAGGTTGAAGGCCACCTGGCCCAGGGCGCAGATGGCTCCCCCCACCAGGAACGCCAGGGCCGCGTTTCTGGCGACGGGCTTTCGGGGCGTCTTGGCGGAGACCAGCTCCTGGTACCGCCGCGCCTGCCCGGGGGTCGCCTTCACCGCTCTCGCCCTCTAGCGGTTGTCATCCACTATGAAGGCCACCTTGACGTTGGCCTTGTACTCGACCACCTTCCCGCCGTCAACGTTGGCAGTGAGGTTGGCTATCTCCACGCCGGTGATGTTCCGCACCGTCCGCGCCGCCTCCGCGACGGCGTTCTCGGCCGCGTCCTGCCAGCCTTTCCGGGACCCGCCCACCAGCTCCAGCACCTTGACCACGCCCATGCCGCATTCCTCCGATCCCGGCCCGTCTTTCGTGGGGTAGTATGAGCGCGGCCCGCGGGTTTGATTCGGGCCGGGTGGGGGCCGAATCCGGCCGACCAATGCTGGCCGCGCCGCCCCGGAGCACGGCCCCAGGCCCCGGGAACGTCCCTCACCCGCTCTCCAGCAGGCGGCGTAGGCGGCAGAGGGCCCGCCTCTCCAGCCGCGACACCTGGGGCTGGGCCAGGCCCAGCAGCCCGGCGGCCTCGCGCTGGGTGCGGCCGCAGTAGTACCGCCAGAGCAGCAGCTTCCTCTCCCTGGGGGGCAGCCGGCCGAGAGCCTCCCTAACAGCCAGCCCCTCGTCCACCTCCGCCTCCGGGCCCGGCATGAGCCGGTTCGTCCCCGCCAGGGCGTCCCCCAGCCCGGGCCCCGTGCGGTGGGCGTCCAGCGGCAGGGCAGGCTGGGCGGCAGCCAGCAGCGCCGCCACCTCGGGGCCGGGAAGCCCGGCGTGGCGGGCCACCTCGGGAAGCGTTGGCTCCCGGCCCAGCGACTGAGACAGGGCGGCCCGCGCCTCTCGAACGCGGCGCAGGGCGGCCCGGGCCGCCGGCCCCAACCGCACCGGCCGCTGGGCCTCAAGGCAACGGCGCATCTCGCCCAGGGCGAAGGGGAGGGCATAGGTCATCAGTCGCACCCGGCGCCCGGGGTCGAACCGGCCCAGGGCCACCAGAACCCCCAGGCGCCCCGCCTGCAGGAGCTCGTCGCGCAAGCCAGGGTCCAGGGGCTCAAAGCGGCGCGCCAGCGCCTGCAGGTAGCCCTGGGACCCCGCCAGGAGCCGCTCGGAGGCAAGCCGGTCGCCGCGGCGGGCGCGCTGCACCAACGCCCTCTCCTCTGCAGGGCTCAAACACAAGAAGGGCGGAAGCTGAGGGGGCCCTGACCCGGCCTGGTCCGGCACGACGCACCCCTCCGGCCAGAAGCCTTCCCCTCCCCCCCCCGGGGCCCCAAGCCTGAACGTCGCCGCCTGCCCTACCGCCGACCCTGGGCCGCCCCGCCCTCCTGCCGGGCCGCCGGCGACCCGGGCCGCTTCACCATCCGCACCGTGGTGCCCCGCCCCACGGCCGACTCCACCTCAAGACCGTCCATGAACGACTCCATGAAGGTGAACCCCAGCCCCAGGCGTTCGGGCTGGGATGAAAAGCCCGCCCGCCTGGCCCGGCCGACGTCCTCCATCCCCTGCCCCGAGTCCTCGACCACCACCTCCAGGCGGTCCGGATAGAGCCTCCCTTCCACCCTCACCTCGCCGGGGCCGCCCGGATAGGCGTGGAGCACAGCGTTGGACACGGCCTCGGACACCGCCACCTTGATCTCCTCGATCTCCCCCAGGGTGAAGTCGATCTGTGCCGCGAACGCCGCCAGGGCCACGCGGGCCAGGGCCACGTTCTCCGGCAGGGCCGGGAGCACCAGGGTCATGCGGTTGGTGGCGTTCACTCCGCCCCACCCCCGTCCCCGGCCCCCCGGCCGCCGCCCTCGCCGCCCTCCACCGCCGCCACCGCCGCGCGCTCGCTGCGGAACAGCGGGACCACCTGCGCCAGCCCCGACAGTTCCAGCACGCTCTGCACGCGCCCCCGGGTGCCGACCAGGGCCATGCGGCCCCCCCCCCCCCCCCGCCCGCGGCACCCCCCCCCCCACGGCCCCGGCAACCACCCCCCC
>JAIMBG010000200.1 GCA_023511555.1 Acetobacteraceae bacterium
GACCTTACCCATCGGCGTCTACCTCCCTCAGGGCTTGAGTCCGGGTCCTACCTACGTCCTCCCACCTCATCACACAACTGGCCCAGGAAAGACCGGCCCCGAACGCCACCATCAGGATCACGTCGCCCTCCCTCACCCTTCCCTCGGCCAGGGCTTCCCCCAGGGCCACGGGGATGGAGGCGGAGGACATGTTGCCGTAGCGGTGGATGTTGACCACCACGCGATCCCAGGGCACGCCCAGCCTCTCCGCGGCCGCCTCGATGATGCGCAGGTTTGCCTGGTGGGGGATGAGGAGGTCGATGTCGCTCCGCTTCAGCCCGCAGCGCCTGAGCACCCCGAGCGAGGCCTGGGCCATGACCTTGACCGCGAACTTGAACACCTCCGACCCCTCCATCTGGACGTAGTGCAGCCGGCGGGCAACGGTCTCCGCGCTCGCAGGGAGCCGCGAGCCGCCGGCCGGAAGCTTGAGCAGGTCGGCGCCCCTGCCGTCGCTCCCCAGGTGGATGGCCAGGATGCCCATGCCCTCAGAGGCAGGCCGCAGCACGGCGGCGCCCGCGCCGTCCCCGAACAGCACGCACGTGTTGCGGTCGGTCCAGTCCACGATGCTGGACAGCACCTCCACCCCTATGACCAGAACGGCGCTGTACCGCCCGCTGGAAACGAACTGCGAGCCGACCGACAGCCCATAGATGAAGCCGGTGCAGCCCACGGAGAGGTCGAAGGCAGCCGCCCGCCGGGCCTCCAGGTTGCGCTGGACCAGGCAGGAAGTGGCGGGGAACGGGGTATCGGGGGTGACCGTGGCCACGATGATAAGGTCGAGGTCGTCGGGCTCGAGCCCGGCTTGCTCCAGCGCCTGGCGGGCAGCGGAGGTGGCCAGGTCGGAGGCCGCCTGGCCGGGGGCCACCAGCCTGCGTTCCACGATGCCGGTCCGAGTGCGGATCCACTCGTCGGTGGTGTCCACCATTCGCTCCAGGTCGTGGTTGGTGAGCACCCGCTCCCCCACGGCGACCCCAACCCCGGCAATGCCCACCGGGCGGAACCTGCTGCTCCACAGCCCCCTGGGCAGGTTCCGCGCCGGCGCCTCCGCCACGCCCGGTCCCAGCGTCAGCACCATCTGTCCGCTCAGGCCTCCCCTTCCCGCCCGGTTCCCAGCCGGCTTATCCCCCGCGCGATCTCCTCCACCAGGCCCCCCGCCGCCAGGTCCCGGGCCACCCGGATCCCGTTCCTTATGGCCTTCGGCCCCGAAGACCCGTGGCACTTGATGACCACGCCTGCCAAACCTAGCAGAGGGGCCCCGCCGTACTCGGCGTAGTCCAGGCGGCCCTTTACGCGCCGCAGGGCGGGGCGGATGAGCAGCCCGCCCAGCTTCGCCCTGGCCCCCCGGGAGGCGGCCTCCCTGATCAGGCCGAATATGGCGGAGGCCATGCCCTCGGTGAACTTCAGCAGGATGTTGCCCGTGAATCCGTCGCATACCACGACGTCGGCAGCGTCCTCGGGCACCTGGCGGCCCTCGACGTTGCCGATGAAGTTGAGGCCGCTCTCCTTGAGCAAGGCGTAAGCCTTGCGGACCAGCTCGTTGCCCTTGACCTCCTCCAGGCCTACGTTCAGCAGGGCCACCCGGGGCCGCTCCAGCCCCAGGGCATACCGGGCGTAGGCGCTGCCCATGAGCCCAAACTCCAAGAGGTTGCGGGGCTTGCAGTCGCTGACCGCGCCCAGGTCGAGCAGGAGGCAGCCCCTGCCCGACCGGGTGGGGAACACCGAGCCCAGGGCGGGCCGGTCCACGCCGGCGATTCTCCCCAGGATGAAGAGGCCCGCCGTCATCAGCGCCCCGGTGTTGCCCGCGGAGACCAGGGCCTGGCCCCTGCGCTCCTTCAGCAGCCTCATGGCCACCACCAGCGACGAGTTGGGCTTGTGCTTCACCGCCTGCACCGGTGGCTCGTCCGGGCCCACCACGTCCGTGGCCTCCACCACCTCGGAGCCGGGGGGCAGCCCGTCGGCCGGCCCTCCCCAGCGCCTGAGCTGCTCCCTTACCTGGTCCGGCCGGCCCACCAGTATCACGCCCACCCCCAGCTCCCGGGCAGCGAGCAGCGCCCCCTCCACCGGAGCCGCCGGGGCCAGGTCGCCCCCCATGGCATCAACCACTATGCGCAATGCCCGTCCTCCCCTCCGGGGGCCTATGCCAGGGCCGCCACCACGAACTTTCCCCGGAACACCGTCTCGCCCTTCACCCGGGTCTGCACCAGCACCACCATCTTGTTGCCCTTCTGCCGGAGCATCTCCGCCCGAGCCACCAGGCGCTCGCCCACCTGCACCGGGCGCTTGAACTTGGCGTTGGCCAGGCCGGTGAGCGCCGCGGGGGCGTCGACGATGGCCAGGGCCAGGGAGTCGGCCTGGGCGAAGATGTGCTGGCTTCTGACCACCCGCGACCGCTCAAACGCCATGTCAGAGGTGGTCTGAAGGAGGGAGATCCCGCCCCGCCCCAGCTCCAGCTCCAGTAGCTCGCCCACCACCTCCCGGGTCCCCATGGACTTCACCTGGTTCAGGGTGCGGCGGGCCACCGCCCGGGTGCGCTCCCGCACCTCGGGGATGCCGAGGGCCAGCCGGTCCAGCCTGATGGTCTGCACGCTCACGCCGAAGCGGTGGGCCAGTTCTTCATCGGTGGAGAAGGGGTCGGCCTCGATAGCCGAGCGCAGCTTCTCCTGGCGCTCCCGGCGAGAGAGCCCTCTATGCCTTGTGCCCCGCTGCTCCACGGCATCCATCCCCCTTCGCCAGGGCCCAGCCCTACACGGCACCTGCCGCCGGCTCGCCCCAGCAACCGCGGCTTGCCGTTTAGAGGGCGCCGCTCGTCAGGGCCCCACTCTTAGACGTGCACCGCCGGCGAGCATGCCCTTGCGGCTCACTCCTGCGGATTTCTAGCTACTAGAACGAGCTACTATTAAGAGTCGCTCCTAAATCCAGTATAGCGGAAAAGGGGCGGGGTCGCAAGACAAAAAAAGGAGGTTGTGTGATCGGTCTGTGATAGCGGAGCCTGCAGGCCCCCGCCGTCGGGGCCGGGGGCGGAGAATCACGGGGCAGCTCTAAGGAGCGGGAGGGAGGGGCAGGGCGTCGCAGTGTTCCGGGGCCCGGAGCAGGGAAGGGTCAGCAGGCGGCCGCGCGTTCCTGGGACTCATAAGACGGCAGCCCCCGCCACGCT
The DNA here is from genome assembly GCA_023511555.1 of Acetobacteraceae bacterium. Lineage (GTDB taxonomy): Bacteria > Bacillota > Sulfobacillia > JAIMBG01 > JAIMBG01 > JAIMBG01. The sequence continues at coordinate 3,194 of JAIMBG010000200.1, forward strand.
AAGGAGCACTCCTCGCGTCTCCCCCCCGAGGGCCCTTTTTCCCAAACGGGCGAGCGTGCCAACGGCGCTCGTACCCGGCCTCTTCTTCCTGGCTGAAGGGAAACGCCGTTTATGACACGGCTCTCGACTCATCGGGCGACCTCACAGGAAAAGTGCCGCGGGGCAGAGCGCCAGGGCCGTGCCTGCGGCCGCTCAGGGAAGGCGCCTTACTCCTTTTTCTTCCTCCTCCTCTTCTCCCTCTTCGCCTTCTCCTCTTTCTCTACAACCTTCCGCCCCGCGTAATACCCGCACTTGGGGCAGGCGTGGTGCGGCAGTTTGGGCTCGTGGCACTGGGGG
>JAIMBG010000201.1 GCA_023511555.1 Acetobacteraceae bacterium
GGTCAGGACGTCGCGTTCGTGCACACTCGCCGGCTTCACCAGCAGGCGCGGCAGCGGCTGGCGCACCTTCACGTTCGCCTCGTTGCGTGCCGCCAAAGCTAGGGACACGACGCGCCGCAGCGTGGCGACGTCTTCGACGAGTTGGTCGTCCTGCCACGCCGGGTTCCCGTGCGGGTACGCGCAGAGGTGGACACTCTCGGGGGCGTTCGCGTCCACGGAGCGCACGAGGTTTTGGTACATTTCCTCCGCCGTGAAGGGGAGGATGGGGGCGATGAGGAGGCTCAGCGTGGTTAAGACGTCGTACAACGTCTGGTACGCGGCCGCCTTGTCCGCGTCGTCCTCACTCTTCCAGAACCGCCGGCGGCTCTGGCGGACGTACCAGGTAGACAAATCGTCGATGAATTTTTCCACCTCGCGCGTGACCGCTGCCGAGTCACCATGCTCCAGGCGGTCATTGCAGAGGGTGATCAGCTGCTGCAGACGTGCCAGGATCCAGCGGTCAAGCTCGGACTGGGGGCCGGGGGCCGGGGAGCAGCGCGAGCTCGGGGCCCGCTGGGGGGGGGTGCCGTGTGTGGAGCCTTCGGGCGTCACCGACGCGGGGCCCCTCTGTCAGCAGGCGCTCCGCCAGGCCAGGTCCGGGGGGCGGGACGTGGTGATACTGGACACCGCAGGTCGGCTGCACGTGGACGACGAGCTCATGGAGGAGCTTGCCCGGATCAAGTCGCTGGTCCGCCCCCAGGAGGTCCTGCTGGTGCTGGACGCCATGACCGGCCAGGACGCGGTCAACTCCGCCCGGGCCTTTGCCTCTAGGGTGGGGCTGAGCGGGGTGATACTGACGAAGCTGGAGGGCGACGCCCGCGGCGGGGCGGCGCTTTCGGTCAGGGCGGTGACGGGGTGTCCCGTGAAGTTCGTGGGCCTGGGGGAGACGGTGGAGGCGCTGGAGCCCTTCCACCCCGACCGCATGGCGGCCCGCATCCTGGGCAGGGGCGACGTGCTCACCCTGGTGGAGAAGGTCCAGGCGGAGGTGGGGGAGGCGGAAGCCCGGGCCCTGGAGCGCAAGCTGAGGGCCCGGGAGTTCACGCTGGAGGACTTCAAGGAGCAGCTCAAGCGCATGGAGAAGATGGGGCCGCTGGACCAGCTGCTTTCGCTGCTGCCGGGGATGGACCGGGCGAGGCGCCGAGGGGCTGAGGTGGACCCGCGCCAGCTCCGGCGGGTCCTGGCCATCATTGACTCCATGACCCCGGAGGAGAGGCGCGACCCCTCGATCGTGGGCGGCTCCAGGAGGAGGCGCATCGCGGCGGGCAGCGGGACCACGGTCCAGGACGTAAACCGCCTGCTCAGGCAGTTCGAGGAGGCCCGACGACTGTTCCGGCATCTTGCGGGGGCGGGGCGCAGGGGGCCCGGGGGGCCGGGAGACCCGCTGGCGCCGCTTGCCGGGGCCTAGCCCCCGAGCAACGGCTGCCGATGCGGGGGCATAAGAGAGGAGGAGGGTGGGTGGCAGTCAAGATCAGGCTCAAGCGGATGGGGGCCTCCAAGGCCCCGTACTATCGGGTGGTGGTGGCCGACTCCCGGTCGCCGCGGGACGGCCGGCACATCGAGGAGATCGGGTCCTACGACTCTCGGAGCTCGCCGGCGGTGGTAAAGGTCAAGGAGGATCGGGCGCTGGCCTGGCTGCTGCGCGGGGCCCAGCCTTCGGAGACCGTTCGGTCGCTGTTCACCAGTCTGGGGATCATGGCCCGGTACCAGGATATGAAGCAGGGACGGCACGCGGGCTGAGGGCGCAACGGCCCCGGACGAGGAGGGTGGCCTGATGAAGGACCTGGTCGAACTGTTAGTCAAAGCGCTGGTGGACAGGCCGGACGATGTGCAGATAAGCCAGGTTCAGGGCGAAAGGGCTGTGGTGTTGGAGGTGCGTGTGGCCCCCGACGACGTGGGGAAGGTGATCGGCAAGCAGGGGAGGATCATCCACGCGCTGCGGGTCGTGGCCAAGGCGGCCGCAGCCCGGGAGGGCAAGCGGGTGGTTTTGGAGGTGCTGTCATAGCCGCCTCTGCCGCCGCAGCCGGCGCGGCCCCCTGGGGCCGGGGCCGCCCTGGCGGGGAGGAGGGTTCCGGGTGCTGATAGCCGTGGGCCAGGTGGTTGCCCCCCACAACCCGCGGGGTGAGGTACGGGTGCTGCCGCTGACCGACTTCCCGGAGCGGTTTCTCCGGACTGCCCGCGTGTTCGTCTGCCCCCCGGGCGGGGGTGAGCCGGTGCCGTTGCGGGTGGAGGCGGCGCGGCTGCACCGGGGGATGGTACTGCTGAAGCTTGAGGGCTGCGGGGACATGGCGGCCGCCGAAAGGCTCCGGGGCTCGATGCTCAAGGTGCCCGAGGAGGAATTGGTGCCGCTGGAGCCCGGCCGGTACTACGTGTTCCAGATCGTGGGCCTGGAGGTCTTCACCGCGTCGGGTCAGTGCCTGGGACGGGTGGAAGAGGTGCTGCAGACCGGGGCCAACGATGTCTATGTGGTACGGGGCCGGCGCGGGGGGCGGCCGGTCGAGGTCCTGCTGCCCGCCCTGAGAGAGGTGGTGAGGCGGGTCGACCTAGAGGCGGGGAGGCTGGTGGTGGAGCTGCCGCCGGGACTGCTGGGCGAGGGCGAGCGGGAGGAGGAGGGCGACGCAGGGTGAAGGTGGATGTCTTGACCGTGTTGCCGGAGATGTTCCCCGGCCCGCTCAACGCCAGCATCCTGGGCCGGGCCCAGGCCGCGGGCCTGCTGACGGTCAACATCGTCAATCTCCGTGACTTCACCCACGACCGCCACCGCACCACGGACGATTACCCCTATGGAGGCGGTCAGGGCATGGTGATGAAGCCCGAACCGGTATTTGAGGCCCTCGACGCGCTGCTGCCGCCTCAAGGACCGCCCCCGGGCACCAGGGTGATCCTCACCTCCCCCCAGGGGGAGACGTTCACCCAATCGCGGGCCTGGGAGCTGAGCCGGGCGGAACGGCTGGTGCTGATCTGCGGGCGCTACGAGGGCGTCGACGAGAGGGTCCGCCACCGGGTGACCGATGAGATCTCCATCGGGGACTACGTGCTCACCGGGGGGGAGCTTGCTGCGCTTGTGATCCTCGACGCCGTGGCGCGGCTCATCCCCGGCGTTCTGGGGAGCGGGACGTCCCCCCTGGAAGAGTCGTTTTCTTGCGACGGCCTCCTCGAGGGGCCGCAGTACACCCGGCCGCCGGAGTACCGGGGGCTCGCGGTGCCCGAGGTGCTGCTTTCCGGCGACCACGCCCGCATCAGGCAGTGGCGGCGCCGCCAGGCCCTGGCGCGCACGCTGGAGCGGCGTCCCGATCTCCTGGAAAGGGCCCGGCTGGGGCCGGAGGACAGGCGCTACTTGGAGGGGCTGAGGGCTAAGGGAGGCGGGCCGGGCGAAGGCTGACCCGGGCTGATGTGAGTAAAGTTTTTCGTGGGGGGCCAAGGGAGAAAGAGGGAAGAGAGGGCTCGCTCTTGAAGGGGTGTTGAGCA
>JAIMBG010000016.1 GCA_023511555.1 Acetobacteraceae bacterium
CGCCTGCGCCCCGACTTCCTGAGGTCGGTGGTGCAGCCGGACGACTTCCTCATCTGTGCCGACGGCGGCCGTCGCTGCGCTGCCCGGGCGGATCTCACCCCCGAGCTCGTCATCGGCGACCTCGACTCGTGCCCGGCCGCCCCGGAGGCGGCACGCCCGGGCGCCTCAGCGGCCGCGGGAGCAGCGGGGAGGGCCGGGGCGCAAACGATCGCGCAAACCGTTGCGCCAACCGCCATTCCGGCGCCGCGGGTGGTACGCTACCCCTGCGACAAGGACTTCACCGACCTGGAGCTGGCCCTGGAGCATGCGCTGGCAGCGGGATTCCGGGAGATACTCATTGTGGGCGCGGTGGGCGGCCGCCTGGACCACACCCTGACCAACGTCCACCTCCTGCTCCGGGCGGCCCGCGCCGGGGCGTTCGCCTGCCTGGCCTTCCCCGGCGGGCGGCTGTGGACCCTGGTGGGCCCCGCCCGTCACCGGCTGGAGGGCCGCCCCGAGGACATCGTGTCGCTCATCCCCCTGAGCCCGGAGGCGACGGGCGTCCGGACCGAGGGGCTGAAGTACCCGCTGCGGGGCGAGACGCTGCGCTGGGACCAGGGGCGGGGCGTGTCCAACCGCCTGGTCGCCGGGGAGGCCGAGGTAAGCCTGGATCGGGGCGCCCTGGCGGTGGTGCATCTGGAGCGGGGGCGGCGGGGGCGGGCGGCCCCAGCCCTGCCAGGGCGCGGCGGCGTTGAGCCCCCGGAGAACGGCGGTGCCGGCGTCCCCGGACACGGCGCCGGACCTTTAGGGCCTTGACCACCGCAGGGGAGGTGCGAGTTTTGAGCCAACGGCCGTTGAGCCGACCATCGCCGCGAGGCCGCTCCGCGCCCGACCGCCTCGGACCCGGCAACTCGGCGCGCGCCCGCCCGGCCCGCCGCCTGGCGGCAGCGAGCCGAGGGGATCGAGAAGTGGACGTCGGATGAGACGACCACGACGCTCGGCCTGCCCGGCGTGGAAGGGGGTGGGGCTGTGACCATCCGCGCGCGTGCCTTCGCTCTCCGCGTCTTGTTGTGTGTCTGCCTCGCCGTGTTTGTCACGGGCGGCTGTGGGGGGAAAACCTCAGGGGACCAGCCGCCCGGCACCGGCGGGCCGCCGGGCGGTGTACCCCCTGCTGGAGGGCCGCCTCCCGGTATCGTGCCGGGGACAAAAGGGCAAGAGGGCAGTCAAGCGGCCGGGGGCGGCCCAGGCCCGGGCTGGGACGAGTGGCACGCGCAGGTGTGGCGCATGTGGCCCGGCTCGCCTCAGCTCGAGTACGAAGTCGCGGGCTGCTTCCTCGGTGGCTTCGTGACGGACGCGTCGGGGAAGCCCTTGTTCATGCTGCTATCGCCGGCAGCCCCCGGCAGCGATGCCCCGGCGATGGTCGTGGTCGCCCCATCGGCGACGGGCGAGTGGCACACGGTCGCCCGGCTGGAGGACGCCCGCGACTATCACCGGTCCGCGGACGGGGACGCGCTCGTCGGCGTTGAGGGCACGGAATTCTGTGGCCCGGCCCCAAGCGGCGTAAAGACGACCCTGTACAAAGGCGATGGGCTCTTCGGCGCCGACCTGCTCCCGGCCGGTCGCGGCGCATTGCTCCTCGAGCGCGGCGCTGGCGGCGACACGCTCTCGCTGGTCCTGGCGAACGCGGGTTCCGCAGCGGTTCTGGTGGAGGATATCGCCGACATCCCGCCCGAGCCTGAGCTGGGGGGCCGCCCGCTCGCCCCCTGCCGGGTGAGCCCTGACGGCAGCAAGGCTGCTATCTGCGGCACGCGCGGCGGGGCCCCCGCCGTGTTCGTCGTCGACCTGGCTTCAAGGCACGTCACCGCTTTATCTTTGGACGCCGGCGGCACGCCCGGGCCAGCCGGGGTGTCCGGCGTCGCCACGTGGGCCCCGGCGGGCGACTACCTGGCTGTCCCCGGCTACGGGGTCTTCTCGATCCCCGCTGGCGAGCGCGTCGTCGCCCTGGGCGGCGGCGACACGTCTCCTTGCTGGGCGGGCGACGGCAGGCACCTCCTCACCGGCGATGCCATCATCACCATCCCCGACGGGACGCGGTTTCCCATCGTTGGCCTGGGCCGGGACCTGCACCTGCGCCCGTCGGCCCAGGTCCGGCCGCTTGGGTGGGCCCCGGCCGGCGCGCCCGGCGCGTCGGGGGCGCCCGGGGCGCCCGCGGGCGACGGTCCGGCGGCGTATGTGGTCGTGACCTGGCCAGGGGCGGGTTAGGGGCAGAGAGGGATTTACGCGGGCGGCGGGCTGGGGTCGCGCGGCAGAACGCCCCCAGTCGTCTGCCGGATGGGCTCGCGCTGGCGGCCAGATTCACTCGAAAAGGTTGAAAACCGCGGCGCAAGGTGTTATGATGAGGTTGTCGGCGCTGACTGGGGCGGGCGCCGGCCGGGCGATGAGCGTACAACTTCAGATCGCCTTGACGTGCCGAAGTGGTGGAACAGGCAGACACGCATGACTCAAAATCATGTGGGGTTCACCCCCGTGTGGGTTCGACTCCCACCTTCGGCACCAGGGAGATTCGGGCGCCGCAGGCGATTGCGGCGCCCGTCATTGGGTGTTGGCGGGAGTCAACCGTGCCTCTGCAAGTTCCGTGCAAATCTGTCTGTCGCACGCGTAACCCTCTGGACGTTCCTGAAGTGGGCGTGGATTGCGGGGGCGGCCTTGCGCTGGATGTCCGCAAGAACGTGACTGTATGTGTCCAGGGTCACGTTGACTGGTCGTCCTCCCCCATGCGTTGTCTGCAGGTGGTCCAGGGCCGCAAGCGCATTGGCTGAGGGGAAGGCGGGGAGCGCCGCGGGGCGCCCCCCGCTGCAGCGCTGGTTAATGTGTGCCAGCCTACGCTCCAGAGGTCAGCGATGCGAAGACGAGCTGGACGCCGCACTCTGTTGCAGCCAGCCCGGCCAGGCCGGTGGAGATGAGCTGTGGTGCGGTGGAGACGACGTAGCCGAGCGAGAAGACCCGGCCGCGATAGTCAGGATGGCAAAAGAGCTTCTTCGGGGATGAGTCCTCTGCGCCCGCCGTTGGCGGCTCGTCGGATGCGAAATCCGTGCTTAGCCAGCCCCGGCGGGCGAAGCTGCCGTGGGCGGCGGTGACAGCCGCCGGGTGCAACGCGGGAGCCAGGGGTGCGATTGCTTCACCGTCCCGGATCAGGTCGTGCGGCACGGATGGCTGCCCTCCGTCATCAAAGGGCGCGCTCCGGGCTGATGCCGCGCCGCGGGTTCTTGAGCCCGCAGGCTGCCCACCCTGATCGGCCCCAAAATCCTAGGAGCGAGCCCGAACAGTCGTTCGCCGCGAACCTCTTGACAGCACGTGGCGAACCACCAGCCTTGTTCCCGATAGTGACCTGTGATAGTATGAAAAGGGGGGACTGGGGCTGGCGGCGGCGCGCGTCAACCCGTGCCCCGCGTAGCTCACAGGATCGCCGGCGGGGTCGACCCTCGCCCCCGGCATCGACGCCACGGGCTGCTCTGCATGGGCGGCCTGCTTTGTGGGGGTGGTTTCCTGCCGTGCTGGAAGCGGGGCTGCCTGGTTGCGCTAGGTCTGACCCTGGTGTGCGTCTCGCAGTGGGGGCTTTCGCTGGTAGTCCCCCGTGCCTGGCAGACGGGCGGCCTCAGCCACCTGCCCCCCTTCGGCTACGCCATGCTGCTCATGGGGCTGGCGGCGTTGGTGCTCACCCTTCCGCGGCGGCTGCGGTGGTACGCGGGTCTGGGCGTCATCTTAGCCCTGGCGCTGTTCCTCTGGCTCTGGCCCTGGTGGGAGGTGAGCTCCTTCCCCCACGACGTGAAGGTGAACCAGATAGCGGCCCTGGCACGGCCCGACGGCTTGGGGCAGCTCCAGCTCTGCATCTACAGCGGCGGCAGCCCCTTCTGGGTGCTCGGCCCGCGGGGGAAGCAGGGCGAAGCCCTGCCCAGCCGCAAGGTCAATGGCTTTTACGCTGAGCACCTCAGCGTTTCCTCACGCCTGGCGTTCCTTCGCCAGGGCTTCACTCTCCGGCCGGTCTGGCCGGGCGGCGCTCGGACCGGATACTGACGGCGCGGCCGCCGGACCTGCGCACCTTTGAAGCCCGAGACGCGGGGCTTCGGGACCGCCGGCGGCCTGCCCTGGGGGGCGAGTCCTTGAGTCACCTTCACCTTCCCGACGGCGTGGTCCCCGGCCCGTGGCTGGTGGCCGGCTACCTGGGCGCAGCCGCTCTTCTGGCGCTGGCCGTCCTGCGCCTGCGCCGCCAGGACTGGGTAGCGGCCCTGCCCCGCCTGGGCGGGGTGGCGGGTATGATGCTTTTGGCCATGTCCATCCCCCTCGGGTTCCTGCCCTACCACCTCAACCTCACCGTGCTGGCCGGGGTGGTGCTGGGGCCGTGGGGCGGGGCGCTGGCCGGCTTCTGCGTGTGCCTGCTGCTGGCCCTGGTGGGCCACGGGGGCATCACCGTGCTGGGGCTCAACACCCTGGTGCTGGGGGGAGAGGCGGTGGTGGGCTGGGCGCTCTACCGCCTGGCGCGCCTGCGGCTCCCTCCTGCCCTAGCGGCCGGCCTGGCCACGCTGGTCACCCTGTCCCTGTCCATGGCCGCCGTGGTGGCGTTTTTGGCCGTGGCCCTCAGCGGCACGGGATTCGAGATCAGGAGGTTCCTGCCCCTGGCCCTGCCCTTCCTGGGGGTGGGGGCGGTGGTGGAGGCCGGTGTGGTCGGGGCCCTGACCGGGTTCCTGGGGGCGGTGAGGCCCGACCTGCTGGAGGGCCGGGTGCCGGCCCGGAGGCCGCTGTGAACCTGGCGTTCGTCGACTACGTGGCCTGCTTCGACCGTGGCTGGCTGCACCGGGCCCACCCCCTGGCCAAGGCGTTTCTTACCGCCTGCCTGGTGGCCTCGGCCGTCTCCGCCGTCCGGCTTTGGGGGGCGCTGGTGCCGGTGGCCGCCGGGCTCGGGCTCATGGCCAGTGCCCGCCTGCCTTTGCGGCTGCTCAAGCTGGTGCTCTACCCCGCGTTCGTGGCGGTCCTGTTCGCCCTGGGGTGGTCGATTGCGGGCGCGGCCCTTGTCTTCCTCCGGGTGGTGGCGGCCGCCCTTGCGGTGGTCCTGCTCCTGGCCTCCACCCCCTTCCCCTGCCTGCTGGGGCTGCTCGGCCGCGTGCTCCCCCCGCTCCTGGTCGACGCACTGTTCCTCACCTACCGGGGGCTGTTCCAGTTGCTCGGCCGGCTGGAGGATCTGTGGCGGGCCATGAGCCTGCGCGGGGGGCGAGGAAGGCTGTGGGCCCGCCCCCGGGCGCTGGTGGCGGCGCTCGGGGTGGCGGTGCTCTGCTCGTTCTCGGCGTCGGAGAGCTGGGTCAGGGCCATGGCCCTGCGCGGGTACCGGCCCGGGTCGCTGGGGCGGGCGGCCCTGGCCGGTGCCGCGCTGGGCTGGGGCGGCGCCGGGGGTGGCGTTCTGCCCACCGCGCTGGCCGCCCTGGCGGGCCCGGCGGTGGTGGCCCTGTCCTGGTGGCTGGGAAGGGGGGCGTGGGGATGAGCCTGCAGCGGCCGGGAGGGCGGGACGTCCCATCCGTGAAGGGCCGCCCGCCCGAGGCCCAGGAGATAGCGCGGGTGAGCTGCGTCCGCCACTTCTACCCCGACCGGACCCAGGTCTACATCTGCGGCCTGGACTTCGTGCTGTACGCGGGGGAGAGGGTGGTGCTGCTGGGCCCCAACGGGGCGGGCAAGACCACCCTGCTGCTCCACCTCATGGGCTTCCTCCGCCCCGCCGAGGGGCTGGTGAGGGTGTTCGGGCTGGAGCCCTACCGCGACTTCGAGCGGCTGAGGAGGAGGCTGGGGGTGGTATTCCAGCGCGTGGAGGAGCAGATCATCGGCCCCACGGTGCGCGACGACATCGCGTTTGGGCTCTTGGGCCTGGGCTGGCGTCGGGACCGGGCGGCGGCCCGGGTCGAGGAGATCGCTGCGCGGCTGCGCATCGAGGGGCTTCTGGGGAAGATACCCCACTACCTGTCTTACGGCGAGCAGAAGAAGGTCGCCCTGGCCGGGGCGCTGGCGGGCGACCCCGAACTCTTGATCCTGGATGAGCCGTTTGAGGGCCTCGACCCGCGCTCCCGGGGGGAGATGGCGCGGCTCTTGCTGGACCTCAACCGGGAGAAAGGGACGGCGCTGCTCTTTTCCACCCACGACCCGGGGCTGGTCCCCGGCCTGGCCGAACGGGTCTACGTGATGGGCCAGGGCCGCATTCTGGCCTCCGGCCGCCCCGACCAGGTATTCTGGGACGAGCGGCTGCTGCGGGAGGCGGGCCTGGAGCCGCCGCCCCTGGTGGAGGTGTTCCGGCCGCTGCTCGACGCCGGCCTGCCCGTAGGGCGGCCGCTGAGCGCCGGCGACGCGGTGCAGCGGCTACTGAGGGCATTCTGGGCGGCCAGAGTGGGCCGCAGCGGGGCGGTGGCGGTGGAACCGGACGAGGAGTGAGGGGGAGGCGGTCTCAGACGTCACCGGCCTCCCCGGGGCCGGCCGCTGTGGCGCAGTGAACCGGGGGGCGGCGCAGCGCCGGCCCCCGGGTGGCGCCCTCGGGCTGCGTCTGATGTTGCGGACGGCGGCGTCCACACCGTGGAGTGGCGCCATGTTCCGGCGCACAGCGCTGGGCCTAAATGAGCGCTGCCACGCGCTGACGGAGGGCGCCATGCGGCGCAAGCCCTAGACGGCCGCCCGGGCGCAGGCTTCGAGGGCCGCGCAGCCGCGGGGGTGGGCTGGGGCGGGGCCTGCCCTCTGCCGGCGCGGAAACTCCCGCCTGAGCCTCTCCCTGGCTCCCCGCCTCCGGTGCCCCGCCGCCCCTCAGCCCATCGCCCGGCCCTGCCTCTCCCCTGTCCTCCGGCCTTCCCGCCCCTGACGCGCTCCGCCCCCGCCGCATATCCCCTCTCCAGAGGTCATATACTGAGACCGCGATTCAGCCGCCCGGGGCACGGCGTGCCGTGGCCGGGGCCGGTCCTTTGCGCCGCCGGACAGAGGGGGAGGGGTCAAGGCCGTGGGCGGGCATCGTCGTGGCTGTCCGCACGGTCGGGGGCCGCTCCTGCTGGCGGCGCTGACCTGGGCCGGCGTCGTCACGCTGGCGGCCCCGCCCGTGGCGGTCGCGGCCGTCTTGCCCGCGGTACGGGGCCCCGCTGTGCAGGCCGCTGTCACCATCCAGCCTCCTCAACTTCCGGCATTGGGCACCGCCGTCCGTGCGGCCGCCAGCCTGTGGGCCCCCCAGCCACCCCAGGCCCCGGGCCTGCCCCCCGCGCCCCAGTTCCCTCACCCGGGCGCCCCTTCCACCCCCGGGCAGCCGGCTGCCCCCCAGTCCCTGACGCCGGCGGCACCGGTCATGCCGGCCGCGCCATCCGTGCCGGGCTCGCCGGCGGCACCGGCCGGGGGTGCCTCCTCGCTCGACTGGCTGCCCTGTCCTGGGCCGCCGTTTGCCACCGGCCTGGTGTTGAACCTTCCTGCCTTCGAACTCCGCTTCTACCGTGGGGGGGAGCTGGTGGCGGTCTACCCGGTGGCCATAGGGCAGCCCCAGCACCCCACCCCGGTAGGGGACTTCTCTATCAAGCACAAGGTGGTCGACCCCACCTGGTACCCGCCCGGGGGCGGCAGCCCTGTGCCGCCGGGCCCAAGCAACCCGCTGGGCAGCAAGTGGCTGGGGCTCAGCCTCGAGCACTACGGGATGCATGGAACCAACCAGCCCGAGTCCATCGGGCGGCCGGTATCGCTGGGCTGCGTCCGGCTATCCGAGGCGGGCATCGCCGAGCTCTTTGGGCAGGTGGCCGTGGGCACGCCGGTGAGTATCGTCTACCGGCCGGTGGAGGTGTGGCGCCACCGGCTCACCGGTGAGCGCGCGGTGCGGGTCTACCCCGACGTGTACGGGTTAGGGGGCGTCGGCCCCGAGGCCCTGGCCGGGGCCCTGGAACAGGAGGGCATGGCTGCGGCGGGGCTGCTGGAGGGCCTGCTGTCCCGGCTCGGTCCGCTGCCCCCGCCGGGGCCTGCGCCGGTTGAGGCCCGGCTGGGGGTGCCGATCCGGTTCAACGGGCGCTTTCTGGGCCTGGGCTTGCCCTGCGCCGGGGGCCCGCCCCTGGTGCCGCTCCGCCCCCTGGCGGAGGCCCTCGGGGCCGCCCTGGACTACGATGCCGCCTCGGGCCGGGCCCTGGTTGAGGGGTGGCCGGTGGAGGGCCTGGTAGTCGAGAGCCGAACCTTCCTCACCCCCGCCGCTGCGTCCGCCGTGCTTGGCGTGGGCTGGGCCTGGGACGCAGCCGGGGCGGCGCTGGACGTCTCGCGGGTGCAAGTGACGGTGGACTCCTACCCTGTCGCGGCGCTGGGGCTGGTGTGGGGTGGAAGGGTGCTGGTGGAGCCGGGACCGGTGGCACAGGCCCTCGGCTGCCCGGTGTCGCCAGGGCCGTCCTCCGGCGTGCTCCTGGTGGGAGAAACCGTGCTGACATCCCTCTGGTACGACGGCCGTCCCCTGGTCCTTCTAGAAGAGCTGGCGGGGGCGGCCGGGGCCCGGGCGTACTGGTACCCGGAGCAGGGCCTGGCGGCCCTGGTCTCGCCGGCCTGGGCCGCGCCGCCCGCCCCGCCCGGCCCCGAGGAAGAGGCGGGCGAAGGGGGGGAGGCGGCCCTTAAGTGAGTATGAACGGCGAGTACAGCACCAGGGTCAGGGCAGTGTCGACGGCGGCAAACCGGCCGTAGGCGCCGATGGGCGACCGGGGCGGATGCAGGCGGGAGTACCGCCACAGGTTGAACCCGGCGACTGCTGCCAGCGCCAGCGGGATGAGGTACACGACGGGTCCCGACTTCATCCAGACCGGCATGGCGACCGTCGTCAGGGGCGAGCCGTAGAACGAGCGATGGACATAGTACCCCTTGCCCAGCACGTGGAGCCCGATGGCGAAAAGCGCCAGGGGCCAGGGGCGCCGTTCTGCCCAGCCGAGGGCGAAGAAATGCCCCGCCCCTACCACGACGAACGGGACGGTGAGCCAGAAGCATGCCACGAATGTCAGGGGCAGGGCCAGGCCCAGGTTTACCAAGGTGTCCAGGAACGCCCCCAGCCAGTCTCGCGCGGTCATGCGGTTGAGCTGCCGGGAAAACGCCTCCGAGGTTGAGGCTACGGTGACCCTGTAGTTCCGGAAACCTGCCGTGTCCAGCCACGCCAGGTACTGGTCCGACCCGTCCGGGGTCGGCGCCAGGATGGGGCTGAGCGAGGCACCCCGGGTGCAGCAGGCGGCGGCAGGCGGGCCGGCCGCGCCCCCCTCAAACCTGAGGGTCACCACCTCCTGGTAGCGGCGCAGCCGCGTCCGGCCCACGATAGAGGTAACTGCCAGCTCAAGCGAGTCGGCCTGGCCGGGCGAGGGGCAGGCGTCGTTCACCGTTTCGGAGGGCGCGCCGAGGAGGTCCGTGAATAGGGCCAGTTTCTGGGGCTGAGCCGGGGCGGGGGCCTCAAGCGGGAAGCTCAGGTAGTACATCACCGCCTTCCCCGTCACCGGCCGGGTGTCCTCCAGGCTGTAAAACACATGGGCGCGCTCCAGGTCCAGCCCCAGCCGCGGGCAGCGCAGGGTCTGCCGGTCCGAAACCCGGAACTGAGCCACTGTCACCGGCTCTCCCCACGCCCCGTCTGCGCCTTGAGTGAGGTAGCTCAGGGTGACAGAGCCGGTCTCGTTCTTGCCCGTGACGACCAGATGGAGTTGCCCTGACCGGTCCACCTGGCCGTCAACATAGTAGAGCTCCGGCCAGCGCAGCGCCGGCCCGGCGGGGGCGGGCGGCGCGCCCGCAGGTAACTGGTAGACGCGGATCTCGTCGTCCCGCCCCACCACCAACCGGGGCGGGGGCGCCCCGGGCCCCCGGGAGCGGGCCAGGGCGTAGCTTCTGACGCCGTCCAGCACTGGCCGGGGCCCCCAAACCACGCCGCCGGCGCCGTCCAGGCCGGCGCCTACCAGGGTGGGGGTTCTGAGGGTCTCTATCCAGAAGAGATCGACGGCTTCCTCCTTCGTCAGGGGGATGCGTGCCAGCGAGACGCTGCGCACTTTGGCCTCCGGGGTCAGGGGCGGCACCGTTCCGGTGAGCTCTATCTGGCCCAGAGGGGTTACTCGGGCGTAGCCCGTTCCCTGGTCCGCCGCCCAGCCCAGGAACAGTGACTCGTCGAGCATGGTGTCGGCACCGGGCGGGGTATTCATGCTGCCGAGCCCCGCCGTCAGGTGGCGGCTCCACTGCGGTGAAGGAGGTTGGGTGTGGAAGTGCAGGTTCCTCGCCAGGTGCAGCAAGGCAAAAGCCACCAGCAGGACCACGATTTCCACGGACCAGAGCAGCGCTTCCCTCAGCCTATGCCCTGTCGATGACACCGTCCTCCCCCCTCCCCCCAGGCGGTTCTGCCGCCGCCCGAGATTCCCAGGGAGTGTTTGACGCCGGGCGCCGGAACTCCTTCATCCTTCACTTCCTTCCTGTCCACTGCCACCCGCGGGCATGGCGTCACTGGCGAGCGCTGGGCCTTGAGCGCCAGGATGGCTGGGTTGGCGGAGTTTGGCGCCTGCGGCGCGAAGGAGAAGGGGGCCCCGGCCCCGAAGAACCCCTGGGGCCGGGGTCGGGGCCGCCCGGGAACCCTCGGGCGAAGATCTGCGTCAAACTGGCAGGAAAGGGGCGATGGACGTGGGGCCGCCTGAGCGGGCGCTCATCGACAGGTGCCTTCAGGGGGACCGCCAGGCCTTCGGGGAGCTGGTGGAGATGTACCAGGCGAGGGTGTACGCCCTGGCCTACCACATCACCGGCAACCGAGAGGACGCCAGCGACATGGCCCAGGAGGCCTTCATCCGCATTTTCCGGGCGCTTCCCGGCTTTAAGGGGCGGTCGGCGTTCTCTACCTGGGTTTTCCGGGTGGTGGTCAACGTGTGCCTGGACGAGCTTCGCCGCAGGCGGTTCCGGGCCGTCCCCCTGGAGGGGCTTCCGTCGGGCGAAGACGACAGGCCGCCGCGACAGTGGGCGTCGTCCGCGCCAGGGCCGGACGAGGAGGTGGAGCGCCGGGAGCTGGCCAGGGAGATACGGGCGAGCCTGGGGCGGCTCCGGCCGCTCCACCGGCTGGCCGTGGTGCTGAGAGACCTCCAGGGCCTCTCCTACCAGGAGATGGCTGCGGTCTTCGGCTGCTCGCTGGGAACGGTGAAGTCGAGGCTGTCGAGGGCCCGGGACGCGCTGAAGCAGGAGTTTCTGCGGCGGGAACTTTTGCGGCCCGAAGCCGTCTCAACCGGTGAGAGGGGGGAGAGGGCATGAACTGCAGGGAAGTCAGGGACCTGCTTTCGCCTTTCGTTGACGGTGCCCTGGATGCCTCCCGCTCCGGGGCGGTGGAGCAGCATCTCGGGTCATGCGCCGCCTGCCGGGCCGAACTGGAGGCCCTCAGGGGCGCCGTAGCCCTGGTGAAGAAGCTGGAGGCCCCAGCCCCTCCGCCTCAGTTCGTCTTCCAGGTACAGGCCGCCCTGCAAAGGGAGTTTTTCAGGCGGACGAGCCGCCGGGGGGCCCTGAGCTGGTACTCGGCCCTGCCCCGCTGGGCCCAGGGCCTGGCCGCGGCGGCGGCGGTCCTGGCGGTGGGCGTCGCCCTCGCCTCCCTGGTGAACCTCGCCGGCGGACCGGGGGCGGCCCTGGGACCCGGGGTCGAGTCGCCGTCCACCCTGGTGGGGGAGGCCGTACCCACTCCGCCGCCGGGGGAGGCCGGATACGCAGCTCCCCAGAAGGAGGGCGGGGGGAGGGCCGCTGCCCCCCAGCCAGCGCCAGCCGCCCCGTTCGCGGCCGGCAGCCCCCCCGCGCCGTCGCCGGGCGTCGGGGTGCTGGCGCCATACGAGCACAAGGTGATAAGGAGCGCCGACCTGGCGCTTAGGGTGGAGAAGCTGGAGGAGGCCTACCGGCGGGTGGTCTTGATAACCCAGGCGGCGAAGGGCTTCGTGGAGCAGTCCAACCTCTGGACGGGCGGCGAGGGCGAAAAGATGCCGCGAGGAGCCAGCTTTCTCCTCCGGGTCCCGTCGGATTCGTTCGAGCGGGTGCTCGAAGACCTGGGGCGGCTGGGCGAGGTGGTGCGCCTCTCCCAGACCGGCCAGGACGTAAGCCAGGAGTACTACGACCTGCAGGCCCGCATCAGAAACGGCCGGCGGCAGGAGGAGCGGCTGCTGGAGCTTCTGGGCCGGGCCGAGACGGTGGACGAGATACTGAGGGTGGAGCAGGAGCTGGCCCGCGTCAGGGGCGAGATCGAGGTGATGCAGGGCCGGTCGAACTACCTCGACCAGATGGTGGCCCTGTCCTCCATCCAGGTGTCCTTAGAGGAGAAGGGGAACGAAGAGCCTCAGCCCCCGGATTGGGGCATATGGGGGCGCATGTGGAAGGCTTTCTGGGGGACCGTCCTCCGCATGGGCTACTGGATAGGGCGGGCGGTGGTCTTCCTCGCCGGCGCCGCGCCGGTGGTGATCATCCTGGCGCTGGCCTGGTGGGGGTGGAGGCGGTGGCGCCGGAGCCGGCGGTAGTGCCGGCAGAACAGGCGGGGCCCCGGGTCGGGCGCCGGGGGGAGCGGCGGTACTGCCCAGGACGGGGGGCTGGCGCCCCGCAGTGAAGCTGGTTTTGACTGAGCCCGACCATGCTGGCCGGGCGAGGAGGGGGTGCGGAGGTTGCATAGCAGGTCGCGCTGGATAGTGGCGGTGGCGGTGCTGGCGGCGGCAGGGATCGGGCTTGCGCTCGCGGCCGGTCGGTCGCCGGCTGCGGCGGCAGGCGAAGAGGACCAGGGGAGCCCCCGTCTAATCTCGGTCACCGGGGAGGGTTCGGTGAAGCTGCAGCCGGACACGGCTCAGGTCACCCTGGGGGTGTGGGCGGAGAAGCCCACCGCAAGAGAGGCGCAGTCGGAAGGGAACGCGGCCGCCCAGGCGGTGATCAACGCGGTGCGCGCCGAGGGCGTGGCGGAGCGGGACGTCCAGACGGTGCGCTTCAGCCTCTACCCGGTGATGCGCTGGATCGAGGAGAAGGGCAAGGACGAGCTTACCGGGTTCAGGGCGGAGCACATGCTGTCGGTGACGGTCAGGGACATCGGCCGGGTGGGCCGCGTCATCGATGCCGCGGTGAGGGCGGGGGCCAACCGCATCGAAGGCGTCACCTTCCAGGCGTCGGATCCCGAGCCGGCCCGGCTCCAGGCGCTGGAGAAGGCCATGGCCAACGCCCGGAGCAAGGCCGACGTGCTGGCCCGGGCGGCCGGGGTGCAGATAAAAGGCCTCCAGTCGGTGACGGCCGCGGAGTCGGGGTACTACCCGGGTCCGATGAAGGCGATGATGGGGGCCGGCAGCGAGGCCGCGGCGCCGATTGAGCCCGGCGAGGTCGAGATCACGGCCACGGTGAACGTAAGCTACGAGTTCTGAGTCGGCGCTGGCTGCGGGCCGGGCGGCCCGGCCGGGTGAGAGGCCGCGGCCGGGCCGCGGGGCCAGCGCCGACCACCGACGGCAGGGGAGGCGGCAGGATGGGCCTGCCGCTTCCTGCTGCGCGTGGTGCGCGCCGTGCGGGCGCGGTGAGCACCGTTCAGCCCCCCGCCCCTCGCCTCCCGGGCTGGCCCTGCCCGGGTAGGACGCCCCTCCCCCCTCTGCCCCCGGAGAGGAAAGGGGGCGCGGGCGGCGAAGTCATTGGGCGGTCGCCCCAAGTCTGGACCGGGGGGGTCGGGGCATGCCGGGTGGCAAGGTGGTCCTGGTCGACGGCAACAGCCTGGCGTACAGGGCGTTTTTCGCCCTGCCTCCGCTCACCACTGCCGATGGACAGCCCACCAGCGCGGTATACGGGTTCTTGACCATGCTGTTCCGCTTCCTGGCCGAGGAGAAGCCGGAGTTTCTGGCGGTGGCGTTCGACCGGGGGCGGCCCCAGGCCAGGCTGGAGCGGTTCCCGGAGTACAAGGCCGGCCGGGCCCCGGCCCCGCCCGAGCTGAAGAGCCAGATTCCGCTCCTGAAAGAGGTGCTCTCCGCCCTGGAGGTGGCGGTTTTCGAAGCCGAGGGCTGGGAGGCCGACGATGTCCTGGGCACCATGGCCCGTCAGGCTCGGGAGGCGGGGCTGGAGGTGGTGGTCCTTACCGGCGACCGGGACACGCTGCAGCTCATCGATCCCCAAACCCGGGTGGTGGTGACCCGCAAGGGCATCACCGAGACGGTCTGCTTCGATATGGCAGCCCTGGAGAGGGAGTACGGGCTGAAGCCGGCGCAGATGGCCGACCTTAAGGGTCTCATGGGCGACTCCTCCGACAACATCCCCGGGGTCCCGGGGGTGGGAGAAAAGACCGCGCTCAGGCTGCTGCGCGACTTCGGCAGCCTGGACGAGTTGTTGAGGCGGGTGAACGAGGTGCCCGGCAAGCTGGGCGAGAAGCTGGAGGAGTGCGCCGACCAGGCCCGCCTCTCCCGGGAGCTTGCCACCATCGACGTCCACGCCCCGGTGAGCTTCGACCCCGACGCCTGCCGGCGCCGCGTCCCCGACAGGTCCAGGGTGGAGCCGCTGTTCAGGCGCCTGGAGTTCCGCCGGCTCCTGGCCCAGGTGCCCGGCCTCGGGCCTCCGGCCCCGGCCGGCAGGCCTGGTGACCGGGGCATGGCGCAGGGCCCGGGGCAGGCCTCCGCGCCGGACGCCGCCGGCCACGGCCCCGCTGCGCTGCCGGACCAGCCGGGGCTCTTTCCTGAGGCGGCGGCGCCCCTCCCCAGGCTGGAACTGGAGCCGCTCCGCGACTTGGCCGGCTTCTCGGCCCTGGAGGCGGAGGCGGCTGCCTCAGGGAGCCTGGCCGTGGTTCTGGCGCTGGAGGGGCCCACCCCCCGGCGCGCCAGGCTGGCCGGGCTGGGGCTTTCGGCCCGCCCCGGCCGCAGCTACTTCTGGTCCCCCGACCTGGGACCGGCCGGGGAGGCCCTGGCGGGGCTCGTCCGGCTGTGGCAGGGGACGGGGAGGGTCCGCGTGGGCCACGAGCTGAAGCCCGCCCTGGCGTTCATGCGCTGCGCGGGCTGCGACCCGGCCGAGCCCGGCTTCGACACTGCCATCGCCGCCTACCTCCTCGACCCCAGCCGCACCTCCTACCACCTGGAGGACCTGGCACAGGCCCATCTGGGGCAGGCGGTGCCGGCGGCCGCCGGTGCCACCGCGCAGGCCCTGGCGATAAGAGCCGAGGCGGCTCTGCGGCTGGTGGCGCCGCTGACCGACGAGATGGAGACCCGGGGACTTCTGCCCCTGTTCCGCGAGGTGGAGATGCCCCTGGTGCGGGTGCTGGCCGACATGGAGGTGGAGGGGGTGGGGGTGGACAGGGTGCAGCTTGAGGCCCTGTCCCAGGTCATGGGCCGGCACCTTGAGGCCATCACCCGGGAAATATACGGGCTGGCGGGCGTGGAGTTCAACGTCAACTCCCCCCGTCAGCTCGCCGACGTGCTGTTCAACAAGCTGGGGCTGCCGGTGCAAAAGCGCACCAAGACCGGATACTCCACCGACGCCGAGGTGCTGGAGGCCCTGGCCCCCCAGCACCCGGTGGTGGCGAAGATCCTGGAGCATCGGCAACTGGCGAAGCTTAGGGGCACCTACGTGGAGGGGCTAAGGGAGCAGATCGACCCTGCCACGGGAAGGGTGCACTCTACCTTCAACCAGACGGTGACCACCACCGGCCGCATCTCCAGCAGCGAGCCCAACCTGCAGAACCTCCCGGTCCGCATGGAGATGGGCCGCCGCCTGCGCAGCGTCATCGTTCCCACGGGGAAGGGCCGCGTTCTGCTTTCCGCCGACTACTCCCAGATCGAGCTCCGGGTCCTGGCCCACCTCTCGGGGGACGAGGGGCTGATAGAGTCGTTCCGGCGCAGCGAAGACATCCACACCCGCACCGCGGCCGAGGTGTTCGGGGTAAAGCCTGAAGAGGTCACCCCCCTCATGCGGTTTCGGGCCAAAGCGGTCAACTTCGGGATAATCTACGGCATGAGCGACTTTGGGCTGGCCAGGGAGATAGGGGTGGGGAAGCGCGAGGCCGCAGCCTACATTGAGCGCTACTTCAGCCGCTACCCGCGGGTCAAAGAGTATCTCACCCGCACCGTGGAGGAGGCGCGGCAGCGTGGCTATGTGACCACTCTCCTCAACCGGCGGCGCTACCTGCCTGAGCTTCACAGCCGCATCCAGGCCCAGCGGGGCTTTGCCGAGCGCACCGCCATGAACACCCCGATTCAGGGTTCGGCCGCCGACATCATCAAGGTGGCCATGGTGGCTGCGCACCGGCGGCTCGCGAGCAAGGGGCTCTCCTCACGCCTCATCCTCCAGGTCCACGACGAGCTGGTGTTCGAAGGGCCGGAGGCCGAGGTGCCGGCGCTGGCCCCGCTGGTGAGGGAAGCCATGGAGGGGGCGCATCCCCTGGCCGTCCCCCTGGTGGTCGAGGTGAAGGTGGGACCGAACTGGTATGACATGAGGGCGGTGTGAGCCCGTTCGCCGGGGAGGGACTGACGCTAACCGCGGCGTCTGTGCCCATGGCGTCCGGTGCCGGCGTGGCCGCCCGGGAGGGGCTAGCCTTGCCCGAGCTCCCCGAGGTCGAAACCGTAAGGCGGACGCTTGAGCCCGAGGTCTTAGGACGCACTGTACTCAGCGTGGCGGCGCTGGACCCGCTGGTGCTGGGCGGCGAGGACCCCGCGGCCTTTTCGGGCCGGCTTGTCGGCCGAGCCTTTCACCGGTTGGAGCGGCGGGGGAAGTACCTCCTCTTCGACCTCGGCGGCCTGACGATGACGGTGCACCTGGGCATGACCGGCCGGCTGGTGGCCGGGCCGCCCCAGGGGCCCCTACGCCCCCACGACAGGGTGGTTTGGGCCCTTGACGGGGGGCGCGAGATGCGCTACCACGACGTGCGTCGCCTGGGGCGGGTGCTTCTGGCCGGCCCGGCAGGCGAGGCCCTGGGGCCGGGCGCAAGCGGCTTCCCGCCGGGGCTTAGGCGCCTGGGCCCGGAGCCGCTGGCCGAAAACGCCGCTTCCGTCCTGGCCAGGGCGTTCTCCGGCCGCCGGACGCCCATCAAGGCCCTGCTTCTGGAGCAGCGGGTCCTGGCCGGGGTGGGGAACATCTACGCCGACGAGGCGCTGTTCCTGGCCGGGATAAACCCCCTTCGTCCCGCCGGAGGGCTATCTCCCGGGGAGGTAGCCGCCCTCGCCTCGGCCCTGCGGCAGGTTCTGGGGCGGGCGATCGAGGCCGGAGGGACGACCGTCTCCGACTACCGCGACGGGCGGGGACGGCCGGGGGAGTATGCGGTTCAGCTCAAGGTCTACGGCCGCGGTGGCCAGCCCTGTCCCGCCTGTGGCGGAGAGATCCGTCGCACCAGGGTCAGGGAGCGCAGCGCCCATTACTGTCCCACCTGCCAGAGGCTTGACACGAACAAGCGTTCGTGATAATATCAGGAGGGGGCAGCAGGCGGTCGCCCAGGCCGCGGGGCCGGCCAGGCCGCGCCCCTGCAGGCGGAGTCAGGGTGTGGCGAGGCAGGGATGGACATGCAGTCTTTCACCCTGGAGTTCGAGGAGCGCGGGGATCTGGAGCTGGTGGCGGCTCGGCTGTGGGAGAGGCTGGGCATCACCGGGGAGATGGAGCTTAAGAGGCTGGAGGACGGCCGCTGGCGGGTGGAGGTCTGGGCCGAGAACGGCCTGCCGCGCGGCGTTCTGAAGGGGCTGAGGGTGGCCGCAGGGTAATGGGTTGCCGCCCCCGGCCTCGCGGCCGCGCCGGGGACTGGCGCCAGCCTTGTGGAGGCCGCGGACGCGGTGCTCTGCGTCGTGCGCACGCCAGCCGATGATGGTGGACCGAGGGGAGAGTTGCGGGGAGTGCCGCCGGGCCGCGGGGGCCGGCGGGTACAACGAGGCGGTCCCTCTTCGCCCCTGCGAGGGGGCGGAGCGGAGGCCGGCCAGGGCCGAGTGCCCGTCCCGGGGAGGGGCGGGCTTTTGGTGTCCGGGAGGTTGCCGGCGGGTGGCGGGGGGGCTTCGGGGAACGGCGGCCCGGTGCGCGCCCAGGGGGTGGCAGCGGCCGCCGGCCTGCCTCCAGCGGCGGCCTCGACTTGGGCGGTTCCCCCGGTGGCCCTGCCCCGGAGCGCCGTCCGCTGGGGGCGCTTGCCGGTGACCGCACCTCCGGCTGGCCCGGCGTGCGTCGCGGACCCGCCCGTGCCCTTTGACGGGGGCTCACCGTTGGAGTAGAATGAAGGAAAAGACGGAGGAAAGGGCGGCTATGCTGGTCATCGGGCTCACCGGGGGCATTGCCAGCGGGAAAAGTACCGTCTCGCAAATGCTCCGGCAACTGGGGGCCGAGGTCATCGACTCGGACCTGGTGGCGAGGCAGGTCATCGAGCCTGAGTCCCCGGCCTGGCGGGAGCTGGTAGAGGAGTTCGGCCGTTTCATCCTCAACCGTGACGGCACCATCAACCGCCGGAGGCTGGGGGGGTTGGTGTTCGGACACCCCGGTCGGCTCCGCCGCCTCAACCAGATAACCCACCCCCGGATCCTGGCCCGAGTGCGCGGTCTCGTCGAGGAGGCGAGGCGGCGGGACGGTGACAGGGTGCTGGTGATAGACGCCCCTCTCCTCATCGAGGTGGGCATGCAGTCGCTGGTGGACCAGGTGTGGGTAGTGATGGTGGACCCTGAGACTCAGGTGAAGAGGCTGATGGCCCGGGACCGTTTCACCTTCCAGGAGGCGTTGAACCGCCTGAGCGCGCAGCTTCCCCTGGAGGAGAAGGCGAGGCAGGCCCATGCCGTCATTGACAACCGGGGAGGGGTGGAGGAGACCCGCGCCCAGATTCTGAGGCTGTGGCAGGCCATCCGACCCTTGGCGGGGGGCGGACCCAAAGGTCAGCCGGAGGGTGGTGGAGGCGGTGGCGGAGGAGCAGAGGGCTGAGCCCAGGCCGGGTGGTGAGGAGGAGCCGTCCCCTTCGGAGCCGAAGTTCGGGTTCAAGGACGTCATCGCCTTTACCATCGCTGCCTATCAGATCCTCTTCCCCATACTTCTCCTCTTCGCCGGGGCGCTGGCCCTGGTCTACCTGGTATTTCGGTTCCTGTTCTCCTAGGCCCCGGAGGGGCGGCCCCGGGGGGAGGGAGGGCGCTTGGCCGGTGCTGCGTCGGTGCAGGGGAGGAGCGGGGGTGCCGCCCTGGCGGGGCTGATCGCTGGGGCCAGGGCGGTTGTGGTGTTCACTGGAGCCGGGGCGAGCACGGAGTCGGGGCTGCCCGACTTCCGCTCACCCCAGGGCCTGTGGCGGGGGTTCGACCCCTTTCAAGTGGCGTCGATCTGGGCCCTGCGTCGGGACCCTGGCGCCTTCTTCGCCTTCTACCGTGAGAGGCTGAGCCGGCTGGGCGGTGCCCGCCCCAACGCGGCGCACCGGGCCCTGGCCCGCCTGGAGGCGCTGGGTCGGCTGAGGGCGGTGGTCACCCAGAATGTTGACGGGCTGCACCAGGCCGCAGGCTCGCGGCGGGTCATCGAGCTGCATGGCAACCTCCGCCAGGCCTCCTGTCTGGGCTGTCCCCGGCTGTTTCCCATAAGCGTCTTGGAGTATCAGCTCCAGAGGCCCTCGGGTCCGGGGGAGCTTCCCGCCTGCCCCGCCTGCGGCGGGGTGCTTCGGCCCAACGTCGTTCTCTTCGGGGAGCCCCTGCCCGAGGCAGCCTTAAGGGAGGCCGCCCGCGAGGCATCGGGGTGCGACCTCTTCCTGGTGGTAGGCTCTTCACTGCAGGTGTGGCCGGCCGCCGGCCTTCCCCTCCAGGCGCTGGCTTCGGGGGCCCGGCTGGCGATCGTCAACCAGGAGCCTACGCCGCTCGACGGGGCGGCCTGCCTGGTGGTGAGGGGACAGGCGGGGGAGGTGCTGGAGGAGGCCGTGGCCGAGGTAGAGGGGCTTCCTTCCCGGGGGCAGGGCCGCGGCCCCGAGGGGCTCGGTGGCGGCTCCGGAGGCCTAGGGGGCGGGGGCGTGGGAGGGAGTCGCGGTGGGCGCTGAGGCTCCGTCCGGCCCTATGGCCCCGCCTGGGCCCGACCCCCTTGCGGGGGCGCTTAGCCAGGCCCTGGCCGGGTTCAGGGCCCAGCCGCCGGCGGACATGGCCCTGGCCGGCGGCGGGAGGTTCCTCCCCAGGGACGCCGGTGGGGGGGTGGTCCGCCTGAGCTACTGCGGCCAGGAGGTGGACGTCTCGTGGCCGGACGGGGGCGTCGCTCCGGCCTCACTGCTGAGCCGGGCCGAGCATATCCTGGTCTTGCAGTATCTTGCGGCCCGCGGGGCTGTCCCGCCCCGGGGCTCGTGGCTGGCGTTCCTGGACCTTCCCGGCGGCAGCCACCACCTCCAGCCCTTTCTGGCCGGGGCGGTGGAGCCGCTGGCTAGGGCCTTCGGCCGGCGGCCCGGGAGGCTGGTGGAGGCGGGGCGTCGGCTGGGAGGCCGCGGGCTGGCCGTGGGCTCGGCGGCGGTGGAGGTGCCGGCGTTGCCCCGTGTTCCAATAGCGGCGGTGGTGTGGGCGGAGGACCCCGAGTTTGCTGCGCGGGCGGGGGTGCTGTTCGACGTCACTGCCCCCCTGCACCTCACCACCGCCTCGCTCTATGTCCTGGGGATAGAGGTGTCGCGGCGGCTGGTGGAGGCGGGGTAGGCGGGGTCGGCGGGTGCAGGCGCGCCCGGCGGGCCGCAGGCAGGCGCAGGCGCCCTCAGGCGCGGCCGTTACGCCGGGCGGCTGGGGGGTGTGGGGGGCAGGTGGGGCGCACTGGACTCAAGGGGCTGGACCGCAACATCACACTGTTTTACTGGTACCGTCTCACCAAGTTCGCCCTGTTCCACGTGGCTGTCCTGGTGCCGTTTTATCGCTCCCGGGGCCTGAGCTTTTCGGAGATCATGCTGGTCCAGGCCGTCTACTACCTGGCCAAGGGCCTGCTAGACGTGCCCACCGGGGCCCTGGCCGACAGCCTGGGGCGCAGGCGGGTACTGGTGCTGGGCTCCGTGGTGAGCGGGCTATCTTACCTGCTGATATTCGGCTCCCGGTCGCTGCCCCTGTTCATGCTGGGGGAGGGGCTCTCCGGCCTGGGGATGTCGCTGTCCTCCAGCGCCGACTCGGCCATGGCCTACGACACGCTGCTGGCTCAGGGCCGGGGGCGGCACTACCAGCGCGTGGAGGGGAACGCCTACGCGCTGAGGCTGGCCGCGATGGGGCTGTTCCCTGTGGCGGGCTCGGCCCTGGCGACGCGGGGGCTGGGGCTGCCGTACCTGGCCAGCGCCGCGGTGATCCTGCTCTCGGGGCTGTTCGCCGTCGGTCTGCATGAGCCCGCCCCCGTCTCCCCGGCGGCGCAACTGGGGCGGGACCTCGGCCAGGTGGGGCGCACCGTATGGCAGGGCGCGAGGGAGGTGGCTCGAAGCCCGCGGCTGCTGTGGCTAACCGTCTACTACGGCTTTGTGTTCTGCGTGGTGCGGTGCGCGTTCTGGCTTTTCCAGCCGTTCCTGGAGGAGGCGCGCCTGCCCCTGGGGCTTTTCGGCCTGGTGTTTGCGGCGCTGAGCCTATTCGCCGCTTTTGCCAGCCGGGCCGCTGAGCGGGTGGAGAAGCTGGCGGGCGAGGCGGCCGTTCTCGCGGGCATGCCGCTGTTGTCGGCGGCCGCTTTTCTGCTCATGGCCAGGGAGCCGACGCTGGCCGGGCTGGGGTTCCTGTTCCTGCACCAGGTGCCCTTCGGGCTGCACGAGCCGGTGCTCCGGGCCTACACCAATGCTGTGGCGGACTCCAGGGTGCGGGCCACGGTGCTGTCGGTGCAGAGTCTGGGGGGCAACCTGGCCTACGCTCTGGCTTCGATCGGCCTGGGCCGACTGGTGGACTGGCTCGGGCTCCCCGGAGCCTGCCGCTGGCTGGCTGTGGCGGCCATGGCTGCAGCTCTGCCCCTGGGGTGGTGGTACCGAAGGGTTGCCGGCCCATCGCAGCGCCTGGCCAGGCGGCGAGGGCGACCGGCGGGGGGGCGGGTCGGTTGGGGGGAGGAGGAGCCTGATCGTTTGCGCACAAAGGCACATGACTGGAGGTCTTAGACATGGATCGGGAGACGGAGGGACGGGAGACCGCGGGTTCAGGGGGCTCCCCGGCCGGCGGGGTGGCCCGAGGGAAGAAGAAGCGGGGGATGCACGGCTGTCTCATCGCCTTCCTGGTGGTCATGGGGACCTTGGTGCTCTCGGTAGGGGCCATCGCCGGCCTCGTCCTCTCCATCCCCGGCCTCCTGGCCCCCAACTGGACCCCCCAGGCCGTGGAGACGGGGACCGACCTCAACCTGCTGCTTCAGCAGAAGCTGTTCTCGCAGTTCGAGCCCGCCGCGCGCCAGGCCATGACGCAGGGGCAGGCCACGCTCGAGGTGGCGCTGACGCAGGAAGAGCTCAACGGCTTGCTGGCGGGCCTGCTGCGCCAGGGCGGGGGCCAGGGGGGCCCAGGGGGGCTGCCCCTCGAGGCCGCTGACGTGGAGCTGGTCCCAGGCAGGCTGGGGGCGCGGTTCATCCTGCGGACGCCGCCGGGTCCGGTGTTCCTGATCAGCAACCGGCGGATCGGGCTGCGAGTCTGGATCCAGCCCGCCCTGGTCGGCGAGTCGCTGCAGTTGAGGATCGAGCGGATCAAGCTGGGCCGCCTCAGCATCCCCGCCGCCACGGTGATGACCCTGCTCAAGGAAAGGATGCCGTTCCCGCCCCAGAGCGGGATCACCCTGGTGCCGGAGCAGGCCGTCTTGGCGTACGGGCTCAAGCCCATGAAGATGCCGGAAGTGCCGCTGGAGATGTCGTTCCACTCGATCAAGGTGGAGCAGGGGCGACTGGTGGCGACGCTTTTGATGAAGCGCACGGCCGCGATGAAGAAGTGACGCGGGGCCCGGTGGGGCGGGCCGGGCGGACAGGACGGGGCGTAGGGAGGAAAGGGTCGTGGGGGCGGGGAGTGGGGAGAGTGGGCCCCGTGGGGGGCCCTGGGCCTCCGGCTCCGGGACGGCGCTGGCCCGGATCCTGGCCGCGCTCAACCGGCCGGTCGGGGAGCGGACGGTGGTGGAACTCGCCGAGGCCGAGCTGAATGACCTTGCCAACCTGGGCCTGTGGCTGGCCTCCACCCGGAGCCGGTTCGCGCCGAGGCGAGTCGAGATCCGGCTGCGGCCGGGTGCCGTTGAGGGCCGGGCGTTCCTGGAGCTGCCGCGCTGGCTGAGGTCCGTCCCTCTCCGGGGGCGGGCGGTGAGCGTCGGGTTTTGTGCCGACGTGGGGCTGGCGGCCGACCGGCTGGAGCTCCGCCTTGGCCGGGTCTCCCTGGGAGGGGTGCCGCTCCCGGTGAGGCTGGGGCTCGGAGCAGCCCGGCTGGCCCGGCTTCCCCCCTGGCTGGCCCTGGACCCCGGCCGCCGCACCCTGGCCCTGCGCCTGGGCGGCATCAGGCTCCCCGCCCTGGGGAGGCGGGCGCTGGAGGGGCTGCTGGTGGAGGAGGGAAAGGTCACGGTGGTGCTGGGGCCCGCGGCGCCGATCCAGGACGGTCCCTGTGGGGCCGGGGAACGGCGGGGGTGAAAGGCGGCGCCCCTGCTCTGCGGGCCCCCTGGCAGAGCCGTGCCGCCGTCGCGGGGCGAAGGTGAGCGGCGACGGCTCTGCCAGGGTGCGGGCCCGGCTGGAGGCGTGCAGGCGGGAGGGAGGCGGGCGGCGGAGGCTCCTCCAGGGCACGGTCCAGGTTGGAGCCGCGCGGGCGCCTCGCCTGGCCCGCGGCAGGCGGCGGCCGCCCTTGCACTTCCTGCCGGCATGTGCTATTATAATGAGTGCAAAGCCGGGACCGGCAGGTCTGCACTCGGGGCGAGACCGGGGCCGGCTTCACAGGTGCCGAAGTGGTGGAAATGGCAGACACGCGGTGTTCAGGGCGCCGTGGGTGCAACGCCCGTGTGGGTTCAAATCCCACCTTCGGCACCAAAAGCTAATAGGGTGTCGGAGTGGCGGAACTGGCAGACGCGTACGTTTGAGGGGCGTATGGGGCAACCCGTGGGGGTTCAAGTCCCCCCTCCGACACCATGAGACTGAGGCCAGGGCCGACGGCGCTGGCCTGCTTGTGTTTGTCCGCTTTGCGGGAGGCGGGTCAGACCGCAGCGCGGGATGCCGCTGATCCCAGATGCGCGGGCGGGCCGTGGGGGTCGGAGCGGGCGGGCTCCCTGATGCATAGCCTGATGTTGACCGGGGGACGGGGGCCCTTCGGGTCCCGCGTCCCCATTCAATCCCAGGAGAGGATGGCCGAGCATGGCCTATGAAATAGTGGAGAGGCTCATTCCGTTCAGCTCCGGCAACAGGCCGGGAACGCCGCTGGTGCCCAGGGAAATCACCTCGCACCGCACCGGGAACCCTACCGCCGACGCCATGGCCCACTACCGCTACTTCTCCCGTCCCTTGACCCCCCGGAGGCCGGCCTCGGCCCACTACTTCGTGGACAGCGGCACCATCCTGCGCATCATCCCCGAGAACGAGCGGGCATACCACGCCGGCCCTCGCGCCAACGCCATCGCCATCGGCATCGAGCTCTGCGAGAACCGCCGCCCCGGCACCCCCGGGTTCCTGGAGGCTTACCGGCGCTACGTGTGGCTGCACGCTGACATCTGCCGCCGCTACGGCTTCGACCCCCGCACCAGGATACGGCCTCACGCTTACTGGGACCCAAGGAACCGGCCGGACGACCCCGTGGGCCTCATTAACTGGCAGCAGTTCCTGCGCGACGTGGCGAAGGAGTTGGGGGCGATGTGACCCTACGGCTCCCCGGGCGGCAGGAAGCCAAGCAGCCTCCGGCGCCGGTCTTCCGGCAGGCAGGCGAACAGGCCCAGCGCCGTCTCGATCCGCACGCCGAAGCCGGGCCCTCTCCGCGACCGGCCCCGCCGCCACGCACCCTCCCCAGCCGGAGGCGGTCAAGGCCGATGAACCGGGCACAGGGGTAGACGTCGCCCCCCGGCGACACGCCCAGGATGGCCCGCCCCGCCCCGCAGGAGGCGGACCTCGTCCCCGCTTCCAGGGCTGCTATGGGGGCGAGGAGCTCGTGCACCCTGAGGGGACGGTCCCGGCCGGCGCAGTCCAGGGCGAAGAGGGCGAGCCTGGGGAAGGCCTCCTCCAGAGCACGCCAGTCTTCCTCCTTGAGGGCGTAGGGGCGGTGAGGCTGGGCCCGGAAGTCCGGGCCGGCAGGGTTCACGGGGTGGAGGCTAACGTTGGTGAAGCCCAGCTCATATAGCGAGCGAGCGATCTGGGCGAGGTCGGTGTTGGAGCGGGTCACGGTGGTAGCGGCGCTGACGCGGTCCGGCGCCGCCTCCAGAAGGCGGCGGGCGTTGGCGGCCACCCGCTCGAAGCTGGGCTGGCCGCCGGGGCTTCGGCGGAAGCGGTCGTGGGTGTCCCTATCGCCGTCCATGCTGATGGAGACCCAGAACCCCTGCTGGAGCAGGAACTGCCGCGCCTCCGCGTCCAGGCGCAGGCCGTTGGTGCTGATGGAGAGCGTCAGGGCGAGGCTACGGGCCTGCGCCTCCTCCCTGGCCTGGGCGATGATGCGGTCCCTGGTCTGCTCCCCCTCGCGCGTGAGCGACTCGAGGACGGCGAGCGCCTCCTTGCGCGCGGCTGACTCCGTCAACGCAAAGCGCCGCGGCTCGACCTCCCGTATCTCGTCCGACTGCCACCCCACCGGCAACCGCAAGCCGAACACACGCAGGTCACGCTCGTCCGACACGGTGACTTGCCTGGGATAATCCGCTTGCTTCCACCCCCAGACATGCAACGCCCACGCGCCGAAGCGGAGGTAAACGCGCCGGACCGACGCCCCGGTCCACGCCTGCTGCACAACCGAGAGCGGCAGGGCGACCTGCGATCGGTACCACACCTCGGCGT
>JAIMBG010000202.1 GCA_023511555.1 Acetobacteraceae bacterium
GGAGGGGCTCAGGTTCGCCATCCGCGAGGGCGGCCACACCGTGGGAGCGGGCGTCGTCACCGCCATCAGAGACTAGCCCGCTATTGACACGGGCCGCCGGGTTGTGGTAAATTTAAAAGGCGGCCTTGAGGAGGCCGGACGTGGCGGGGGGTGTGCCGGGTGGCCGAGGTGATAGCGCTAGCCTGCACGGAGTGCAAGCGGCGCAACTACAGCACCACCAAGAACAAGAAGACGGAGCGCAGCCGCCTGGAGCTTAAGAAGTACTGCCGGTGGTGCCGCACCCACACCCTCCACCGGGAGACCCGCTAGGCCGGTGACCAGAGGCACGGAGACAGGTTTCACCAGGCCCGTAGCTCTAATCGGTAGAGCAGCGGACTCCAAATCCGCGGGGTGGGGGTTCGAATCCCTCCGGGCCTGCCATTTTGTTTTCCCCCATCGGGGGCGGTGATTGGCTGTGAAGCTGCCGGGTCGGCGGAGGATATTGGCGCGCCTGGCGGGCTTCCTGCGGGAGGTCCGGGCGGAGCTCAAGAAGGTGGTGTGGCCTACCCGGAAGGAGACGGTGGTCTTCACCTCCGTGGTCATTGTGTCGGTGATCATCGTAGCCACCGCCATATGGGTCATCGACGGGGTTTTCAGCCAGGTGCTGAAGCTGATCCTGCGCTGAGCCGGGCCCGGCTCCGAAGGCTGGCGCGGGGCCTGATCCAGGGGGGCGGGTGCCTGTTCGATGAGCGACGACAAGAAGTGGTACGTGATTCACACGTACTCCGGCTACGAGAACAAGGTCAAGGCCAACCTGGAGAAGAGGGTCGAGTCCATGGGGATGGAGGACAAGATCTTCCGGGTGCTCGTCCCCATGGAGGAAGAGGTCGAGATCAAGGAAGGCAAGAAGAAGATCACCAAGAAGAAGATCTTCCCCGGCTATGTGCTGGTGGAGATGATAATGGGCGATGACTCCTGGTACGTGGTGCGCAACACCCCCGGCGTCACCGGGTTCGTGGGCTCCGGCAGCAAGCCCGTTCCCCTACACCCCTCGGAGGTCCGCAGCATCCTCCGCCAGATGGGGCTGGATGAGCCCCGGCCCAAGGTCGCGTTCCGGCCCGGCCAGAACGTCAAGGTGGTGGCCGGCCCCTTCGACGGCTTCGTGGGGGTCATAGACGAAGTCAGCCCTGAGCGGGGGAAGCTGAAGGTGTTCGTCTCCATGTTCGGCCGCGACACCCCCCTGGAGCTGGACTTCGGGCAGGTACAGGAGATTTAGGCCGGGCGACGGGGGGCTGGCGGCCGGCCTGGGCCCGGCAGGGGCTCCGGCGGACGGGTCCGGCCGGCACAAGAGGAGGCGGGAGCGGTGGCCAAGAAGGTCGTGGCGGTGGTTAAGCTTCAGATACCGGCGGGCAAGGCTACGCCGGCGCCCCCCGTGGGCCCCGCCCTTGGCCAGCACGGGGTCAACATAATGGCCTTCTGCAAGGAGTACAACGAGCGCACCGCGTCGCAGGCGGGGCTCATCGTCCCGGTGGAGATAACGGTCTACGAGGACCGGTCGTTCACCTTCGTCACCAAGACCCCTCCCGCCGCGGTGCTGCTGAAGCGCGCGGCCGGGGTGGAGACAGGGTCGGGGCAGCCCAACACGGTGAAGGTGGGCAAGGTCACGCGGCAGCAGGTGAGGGAGATAGCGCAGGTGAAGCTGCGCGACCTCAACACCCGCGACCTGGACGCGGCGATGCGCATAGTTGAGGGGACGGCCCGCAGCATGGGCCTGGAAGTCGTGGAGTAGCGGGGTCCGGGGAGGCAGGGAGATGCCGAGTCACGGTAAGAGGTATATCGAGGCCAGGGGCCTGGTGGACCGCGGTCGCGCCTACGAGCCGAGGGAGGCCGTGGACCTGGTGAAGCGCACGGCGCGCGCCCGCTTCGACGAGACGGTAGAGGTGGCGGTGAAGCTGGGGGTCAACCCCAAGCACGCCGACCAGATGGTGCGCGCCACGGTCGTCCTGCCTCACGGCACGGGCAAGGCCCCCAGGGTGCTGGTCTTTGCCAAGGGCGAGAAGGTCAAGGAGGCCGAGGCGGCGGGCGCCGACTACGTAGGGGGCGAGGAGCTGGTGGCCAAGATCCAGGGGGGCTGGCTGGAGTTCGACGCCACGGTGGCCACGCCCGACATGATGGGGGCGGTCTCCCGGCTGGGCCGCATCCTGGGACCGCGGGGGCTGATGCCCAATCCCAAAGCGGGCACCGTCACCTTCGAGGTGGCCGCAGCCGTGAAGGAGATAAAGGCGGGCAAGATCGAGTACCGGACCGACAAGGCGGGCATCGTCCATGCCCCCATAGGCAAGGCCTCGTTCGAGCCCCAGAAGCTGCTGGAAAACCTCCACAGCTTCGTGGACAGCGTGCTGCGCGCCAAACCGCCCGCGGCCAAGGGGCAGTACCTCAGGGGGATAACCCTGGCCAGCTCCATGGGCCCCGGCATCAGGGTCGACCTCCAGGCGGCGCTGAAGGGGCTGGCGAGGGAGGATTAGGCACCGCGCCGGCCTGCGGCCTGGCCGGGCAAAGCTGCGGAGACGGCGGCGGCCCGGCCCGGGTTGACGGCGCCGCGGCCGGCGTGCTACAATACGGTCGGCGAGTGTCAGGATGCCGCAGACAGCAGGCGCCCCCGCGAGGGGGGCTCAATGGGCGCCCCGCCCGCCTGCCGAGGCAGGGCCGGCCGATCCTGGCCGGAGGTGGAGCTGTGCCCCCGCCCTGCGGCGGGGGCTGTGCTTTAGGGAATGGGAGGCGGGAGCGGTGCGCACCCGGGAGTTCAAGGCCCAGTGGGTGGAGAGGGTGAGGGAGAGGCTGGGGCGGGCCCGTTCGGTGGTTTTGGTCGACTACCGGGGTCTCAGCGTGGCCGAGATCAGCGATGTCAGGCGGAGGCTGGCGGGGGCCGACGCGGAGCTGCACGTGGTGAAGAACAGCGTGCTCCGCCTGGCCTGCCGGGACGTGGGGCTCGGGGGGCTGGAGCCGCACCTGGCCGGGCCCAACGCCCTGGTCCTGGGCTCGGGCGATGAGGCCGCGCCGGCGCGGGTTCTGGCGCAGTTTGCGGCCGAGGCCAGGAAGCTGGAGCTAAAGGCGGGGGTGCTGGGGGGGCAGGTCCTGGACCTGGCCCAGGTCAAGGCCCTGGCGGCCCTGCCGCCGAGGCCTGAGCTGGTGGGGCGGCTCCTGGGCGGGCTCAGCGCCCCCATCGTCAGGCTGACGCTGGCGCTTGGCGCCCCGCTGCGCGGGCTCATTGGGGCGCTGGAGGCCAGGCGGGCCCAGCTTGAGGCTTCGGCGCCGCCGGCATAGGCCGGGCCTCTCCGGGCGGGGCGCGGGGCCCCGCGCCGGCGCTGGGCTCCGTCCCAGGCGGCGGGCGAGTTCTGGCGGCGAATGCGGCCGGCGGCTAGTTTGGCCGGGCCTTGGAGGTGGTTCAAGTGGCGAAGGCGGAGAAGGAGGACAGGGAAAAGCAGGAGACGGCCGAGGCCGAGGC